>NZ_BTTQ01000006.1:0-193990 GCF_036246245.1 Companilactobacillus muriivasis | reverse complement strand
AAAACGCCACAAGAACTCTTTGCTAGTTCCTGTGGCGCTTAAAGACATATTTATAAACTTCAAATACTGATATCACTTGGATTCAATTTATTTTGTCCAAGTGGCTAACTTGTTATTGAAATTTTCGTTAAATTTTGGATTACAAAATAAGTAATTAAAATGGCAATGCTAATTCAATATTATTGGATATGACATTGTCTTTGTTTTAAAAGTTAGCATTTAAAGTAAATAAACTAGGGGGAATTAAAGGTTGTAAGTATGCTGAATATTTAAAATATTCTAAATATTCAGCATACTTACAACCTTAAAACAAATTATGAGACAACAGACTCACATGGCTTGTACCTCAATTATGGTAGGTAAAAAAGCTGCCATGGATGGCGTTAACTATATTGCACGTAACGAAGATAACTTTGTAGCTAACTGGCCTAAAAGATTTTTCGTGCAACCAGCAGTTTCTGGACGTCATGAAACGTATACATCACCATACAACAAATTGAGTGTCGAATTGCCTGAAACTGGTTATCGCTATACTTCTTCACCAGATGCTAATCAAGACGAGGGTTGGTATGAAGAGGATGGTATCAATGAGAAAAACGTCGGTATGAGTGCAACTGAAAGTGTTACTGCCAATGAAAAGGTTTTGGCATATGATCCATTGATTGAAAACGGTGTGGCTGAAGATTCAATCACAACCTTAGTTTTGCCATACATCAATTCTGCCCGCGAAGGTGTGAAATATCTTGGCGATTTGATTGCCAAATATGGCTCAACTGAGAGTAATGGTGTGGAATTTTTCGATGAAGATGAAATTTGGTATATGGAATTGGCTACTGGACATCACTGGGTTGCTATTAGAATCCCTGACGACTGTTATGCAGTAGCTGCCAATCAAATTGGTATCGAAGATATTGATTTCAACGATTCAGAAAATTACATGTGGTCTGATGGTATTCAAAAATTTGTCAGTGAACATGATTTGAATCCAGATTTAACCGGTTGGAATTTCAGACATATCTTTGGAACAAGTACTAAACAAGACCGTCACTACAACACACCTCGAGTTTGGTATGGTCAAAAAGTTTTGAATCCTTCAATAGAGCAAGATCCCGAATCAGACGATTTGCCATTCTTGAGAAAGCCAGAGAAGAAAATTTCCATCGAAGATATCCAATATATTTTGGCATCACACTACAATGAAACTAAGTTTGACCCAATCGGCGGCGGTTCTGAGGAAGATAAGAAACGTTACCGTGCCATTTCATTATCAAGAACAGCCAACTCTCACATCCTACAATTGCGTGACTCCAAGAAGACTGCTGCCAACGCAATTGAGTGGAAAGCATTAGGCATTCCAAGCTTCACGCCATACGTGCCATTTTTCACCAACGCAGATGATACAGATGAATCATACAGCTACGTGCCCGAGAAATTAGATTTAAAGAGCGCATATTGGTTATATGAATCATTGTCAATGATTGTCGAAAGCCATTACAGCGAGTTCGCTACGGCTAATTTGGACTATCAAAAAGAACTAGCATCATGGTCAAGACAAAAGATAGCTGCCGTTGATAAAGAAATAGCAAGTATGACAGGCCAAGAATTGACAGATTACCTAACCGAACAAAATCATCAGATAGCAAAACATTTTAACGATGCAACAAAAGCCCACCTTGCAGATTTGGTTACACAAGGGACAGAGTTGTCGAAGTTGACATTTAAGATGGATCCAAATTTATAGAGAGTGAAACAAGGGCGGTCAGCTCCCGAGCATTTTCGTAATTAAGTGAATTACACGCTGGTTTTGCGTGTGATTTACTTAATTATGAAAAGCGGAAGGAGTTGCCCTTGTGTAGCTCGTTTTAGAGCCACTGCATATTTAAACAAGGTCTAAAATACAAAGACAGTGGAAAAGAGAACTAACTTTAAGGAACCAAAAAAGTTCTTCCTAAAGTTAATCTATCCAAGAATCAACAATCCAAAATATAGAAAAAATAAGCAGATGATCAGCCCTTGAATAATTCAAGTCGCAAAACTATCTGCTTTTTACATACAAAAACTAAAAAAATCAGTCTTTTTACAAAAATAAAAATAAATTTAAGATATTTCAATAACCAAACGTCCAAACTCCACGCCCCTCTAAAAGAATTTTCCCCAAATCAAGGAAGAAAATTTTGCATAACTTATTAATATAACACAAATAAAACGTTTTCTAACAACAAATTTGCTATATCATGAGCGTTTTTTCCCCATAGTGACAATTTCAAGGCTATAATAGATATTGGGACTTTCCCAGTTTGGGAAAAATCAATGAAAGGTAGCGAATGTATGCAGGTATATAAAAATTCACAAGAATTGATAGACCAGATTAAAGAGAGTTATCATAAATTCATTGATGAATATGAGGGAATTAGCGATGATGTTGCTGATGAAAGAATTGATCAGGTGGACAAGACACCTAGAGAGATGCTCTCATATCAAGTTGGTTGGATTAATATGATTTTGTCATGGGAGAAAGCTGAAGCTGGTGGGGCCAAAATTACCACACCTACTCCTGGCTACAAATGGGATCAAATGCGTCAGTTATACCATGATTTCAATATCAAATATGGTTCAGATGGCATCGAGAACGAAAAAGCAGAACTTGGCAGTGTTGTAGCTGAGTTGATAGCTTGGATTGAGGATATGTCACACGACGAGTTGTTCACACCTGGCGAGCGTAAGTGGGCAACAACTAAAGCAATGTGGCCAGTAGCTAAATGGATCAGAATAAACGCCGTTTCACCATTCAATAACTACAGTAGACAAGTTAGAAAATGGAAGAACTTTAACTTAAGAGATAAAAAACCAGTAAATTCATAGAATCAAGTGGTTTTTAGTCAAATAGAACAAAAAGCAGTGCTTACAATCTTTAGGGATTGTCGGTGCTGCTTTTTTGCTTGCCGTCTCCAGAGCTGAGAAGTATTTCATCCGCTATGCGGTACGGTTCGAGCCAAAGTACGGTCTCGAATCTCGGTTGAAGCCTTTCCAAAGACCGGAAAGTCTCCAACTCGCCCGGTGGTGTAACGGCTAAAGCCGTAACGCCACTTTCATAGCGGATGAAATACTTCTCAGCTCTTCCGACTAATGTGTTGTTGGATGTTATTTAATGGTTATTACTTAATCCATTATCTTAATTCTCGGATATCGAGGATATGTAATGAATTGGATATTGGGTTCGTATGAAGATTACTTGAATCTTAAACTAACAACTCAGAATTATTTAAAACCCCAGCCTCCGGTTGTCAGAAATTTCACCAGCAGTGAAGGTGCTGTAATGGCTTCAGCCATTACAGCACGGACGACTTTTGAGACTTGACGGTTTTGCAAGGCTCAAAAGCGAGGTTCGAGACCGAGCTTTGGCTCGAACCGGTCCCACAGCAGGCGAAAATTTCTGACAATCGGAGGCGGCATTCAAAGCAAAAAGCAAAATAAAAAAGCCACCCATAATATGAGTGACTTTAAAGTCCAAGATCAATCAAGAAATACCCGATAGTACCAATGATAATCAACATAGTAAAGTTGATTATTGTGAAGTACAATAAATACTTACCAGGATCTTTCTTAAAGAAAAATCTGTATTGTTTGAAGGCCAATAAGTTAGCAAGTGAACCAACTACAGTACCAAGTCCACCAATATTCGTACCTAAGAAAATGGCGTGAACATATTTAGAAAACTTGGAAACTAAGATAGTCGTTGGAACATTACTAATGAATTGACTGGTAATAATCGATGTTAAGTAAGTGCTTGTTCTTGTTTGCAAGAATTGATGTAGATTATTAACGATTGCTGGCTCACGGTTAATATTACCAACGGCAATAAAGAAACACATGAATATCAGCACGATAGAATAATCAACTGATTCAAGAATATGCGGATTGATGAAAATCACCAGCAATAGTGCCGCAATCAATGAACCCCACATTGGGATAACTGAAAAAATTCCAAGGAAGATTACTACTGTGACAGCGACTGTTAAAGTTAAACTAGGAATATTTAATTCCACGGCAGGCAACTCAGTCAACTCGATTGGATCCTTTGGAAAGAATCGGGTGGCTAAGAAGACTGCTATGAAAGTAACAATCGTTATCGGAGTAGACATGATAAAGAATTGTTTAATTCCTAAATTAAAGTGCGTCAACAGGAATAAGTTATGGGTATTACCAAACGGCGTAAAAATACTTCCAAGGTTAGCGGCCATCGCGATGATGATCACTGGGAAAATTGGGTTGACTTTTATATGTTTGGAAAGTTGATAAAATAATGGTACTAAGGTTAAAATCGTAACATCATTGGTTAAAAACATAGCTCCAAAAAAAGCTAATGAAGCTAACATAAATATCATTTGTCGCGTAGTTTTCGCTTTATGCGTCATATACGCCGCGTAATATTTAAGAAAGTCCAAATAATCATAAATTTGGATTATAATCATCATAGATAGTAGCGATGCGAGCGTCTTCCAATTTATGTCCATCAATTGAGGTGGACTAATGAAGATAGATGTCAAAATTGCTGCGGCACCAGCGATCCACAACACCCTATCTGAAAATACACGTTTTAATACGGCCATTTACGTTTCCCCTACAAAAAATTAGTCCTTATATAGTATAAAGATAAAAGTACTGTTAAAAAAGATAATTATACAAAAAATAACAAATAAGTTTCCAAAACTTAATTTTTTCAAAAATTATTTATATAAAAAGCATAATGTATTGTAACCTAAGTATAATAAATATCAACATGAGGGAGGATAATAAATGCAAATAATTTTATCAATTTTGATGTTCATTGTCGGAATCGCCATAATGACCGTGTCTTTCAGAGCTAAGAGGGAATTGATATATTATCTGACCTTATCAGCTGGTACCATCGTCTTTTTCGCAGCTATATTCGTGATATTTCCAAAGTAGTAGTACCTAGGGTAAAAAATTGTTATAATCGCCTTATCAAATAGGGGAGGACTTCTATTATGTTTAAGCGTATTTTTCTTTTGGTCCTTGTTTCAATGATTCTCAGTATCATTGAAATGACCGTAGATCCCGGATTCTTCGTTGGAAGAATTTTCTTAGCATTCTCAGGATTTTTGATGGTTTTAACATCATTAATGTTTATTAAAAATTTAAGACGAGCTGAATAAGTGGTTGCTGTCCGTCTCCAGAACTGAGAACATTTACCTGCTATGCGGACCGGTCCGAGCCGAAGTGCGGTCTCGAACCTCGATTTTGAACTTCGCAAAGTACGCGAATTTCAAAACTCGCCCGGTGGTATAACGGCTAAAGCCGTAACACCACACCCACAGCTAGTAAATATTCTCAGTTCTTCCGACTAATTTGTCTGTTTTAGTATTCAGATTAGCTCAAATATTAAATGAAGCTCAATTAAGATAGCTATATTGCTAAAGCATTGTACAAATATTCAGATTTTTTCTGATGTGATGTACAATGCTTTTTTTATTGTTTCTACAGATTGGAAATATTCAATCATTTTAAATATAATAAAGTCATTTATAACGTATAGTCCCATTTATTAGTTAAATAAATTACTTGTAGCAAAATTTAGGAGGCAAATAATGATAGCTTTCAAAAGAGTATTACTCCATGTGGTACACGAATAAAAATATAACTACATGGAGAGTATTATGAAAAATATATATGACAATGAAAAATTCTTTGATAAATATAGTCAGATGAATCGTAGCAAGAATGGATTAGCTGGTGCTGGCGAGTGGAGTATGTTGAAGCCAATGTTGCCAAATTTCCGAGATAAGGTAGTTTTGGATTTAGGCTGTGGTTACGGTTGGCATGATCGGTATGCTGTGGATAAAGGTGCCAGTGCAGTTGTTGGTGTCGATATGTCTGAGAAAATGTTGCACGTTGCTCGTTCTAAAACTGTGAGTGATAAGATAACTTACGTGCATGATGATATTACTAAAATAAAGTTTGAAGATAATAAATTTGATATTGTTCTAAGTTCACTAGCTTTGCATTATGTAGAAAACTTTGACGATATTGTAAAAAAGATTGGTTATTATCTTAAACCGAATGGAACGTTCATCTTTTCAGTTGAACATCCGATTTTTACTGCTCAAGGCAGTGAAGAGTGGAATTATGACAGTAATGGTCAGATTAAAGATTTTCCGGTTGATAATTATTTTTATGAAGGTAAACGAGAAACTGACTTTTTAGATGAAACGGTTGTTAAGTATCACAAGACTTTGACAACTTATTTGAATGGACTGCTTAAAAATAATTTCCAAATTACGCAGGTCGTTGAACCAATGCCATCAAAAAGTATGATGGATATTCCGGGAATGAAGGATGAAATGCGCCGACCAATGATGTTGATTGTTTCGGCTATTAATAAAAATAGATAAATAAGAAACCAGGATTTCCAAGTATTGTTTTGGAAGTTCTGGCTTCTTTTGTCTGATTAAAAATTGAAAAACTATAGCACGATGTAAAAAATACCACAACCAATAATCTAAAATAAAATAAAATTTACTTGCGTTTTAGTGTATTTTGAATTGTTGGTCAGATGCTACCATTCCTCTAAACAACGAGGGAGAGTGAAGAGAATGAAAAAGTTTGTTAGATTTGTACTTGTTTCAGCTTTAGCATTTATTTCTTTTGGAAGCTTTAGTCAAGCAGTTAAGGCAGACTACGTGCATACTTTAAGAGCATCAAAGTTGTATGCCACTGGGAATAAGTATCCAGATTCTATTCATGAAGGATGGCCTAAATTTGATTTTTCACCGGTTACTGATAGATTATTAGCGGCTAATACAAATTGGTATAGTGATCAAATAGCAAGTGATCCTAATCTATACGCAGGGTATAATCGTGTTGCAACCAATGAATGGGTTAAAGCGAGCGATGTTGTTCTTGTTTTTGATAAATATGTTTATGATCTTGATACTGATAGTGATATGACAATATTTAAATTTGACCCAGATTCTTACGCAATGAATGAAACTGATCAAGTGTTGCCAAAGGGTAATTGGAGGATGGGACAAACAATGAAATATCCAGATGGATATCAATATATTCAAGTCGGGGGAAATGAATGGATTAAAATGCCATATAATCGTTAGAGTTTTAATCTAAAAAGTATAAATAAAAACGACTGTCGAAGAGTTTTTCTATGACAGTCGTTTTTGAGTTATATAGTTTCAACTAGAAGCTACAATCGATGCATGAAACAATTGTTTCACAAGAAACATCTAATATTCACCTTCAGCAATTTTCTCTAAAGTAGTTTTTGAAGGGATGAAGAATAACGTTCCGCTGACTGCTGTACTGAAGTCTAAAAGACGATCACTCTTAGTAAACATATTTTTCAGCATACGCTTGGTGATTGAGAAATCTTTGGTATAAGCAATGAAATAAGTTCCGGTAATATCTTTGACAGGGTCGGAGAAAGGTACATTCATTCTGACAATTTTGTGTTCAATTCCATCTTTCATATCTTTGGAAATAACGTTGTGAGCGTTAGGAAGTTTTTCATCATCAGCCAGTTCGCGGTCAGAAAATTTGTGACGACCAATTGATTTTTCTTGTTCGTCAGTTGAGAGACTTTTCCAAGCATCCATGTTGTGAATGTACTTTTGGGCAAAGGCATATGAACCGTTGGCAAATTCTTCATCGTTGTCAATTAGCGTGTAGTCCATTGATTCAACGCCAGCTGGATTTTCAGTTCCGTCAATAAAACCAACAATTGAACGTCCTTCGAGGTATCTGAAACCATGAGTTTCATCTTCAACTGAAGTAACTGGACGCAAGATACCCATGAACTGATCCATTAATTCATAGCAGACGGCCATATTTTTGGCTCGAACATGAATAAAAATATCTCCGGGTGTGGAAACGGCAGTATATTTTGGACCCTTAATTTCTTGGAAAGTTGATAATTGTTTTGGCTTTGGTGCATCTGGGAAGAGATAGTCCCAAGCATCAGCTCCAAATCCCCAAGCAATATGGGCTTGAGCCTCAGGGTCACGAATACGCATACTATTAATTATGGAATTAGATAAGTCAGAGAATTCAGCGATAGCATCTTTTTCATCGGCTTGATTATTATGGTTCAGTAATAAAGTTGCGAAAATAACACTTTCACCGGCATCTTTATAAACGTCTTGAGCTTTTTTTATGTCAACGGTCATGAAATTATCCTCCAAATATTGTTTATACCGAAACCATATCATAGAACTGGAAAATTTAAGCATTTAAAGATTGGCTTTTGGGGCCGCTGGAGATTGTGCGGAATGGTTCTCGCTATGAGGACCGGTTCGAGCCAAAGGGCGGTCTCGAACCTCGCTTTTGAACTTCGAGAAAGACACTCGAATTTCAAAAGACGTCCTAGTGGAATAAGAACGGGGAAAACCCCCGTCCTAACTCCACTGCCACAGCGTTCGCCATTCCACACAATCTCCAGCTAATGTATTTGTTGGCTAAATTACTCTGAGTTATATTTATTGCATTACAAAATATATGACATCTAAAGTCATTATTTAGTTGAATATTTAATAGATGATTTGTCTAATTCATCTTATTTATATTGAGAAAATGATAATTATACTTATTAATCATCCATTTAAGGACTAGTATATTCGGAAGGAAACCTGAGTTAGTCTTAAAGTTACGAATAATAGATTAAAAGATAAATTAATTGGAAGGACTGAGCATATTTACCCGCTGTGGGTGTGGTGTTATGGCTTTAGCCATTACGCCACCGGGCGTGTTTGGAGACTCGCGGTTTTTGCGAGGCTTCAAACCGAGGTGCGAGACCGTACTGTGGCTCGGACCGGTCCGCATAGCAGGTGAATATGCTCAGTCCTGGAGATGACCCACTTTCCAATTAAATGTCTTTGTTTAAAATTCATAAATTAAAATTCTTGATTATGCGTTAATTTAGTAGAATAATGAAAAGGAATAAAAAAATTAATAACTAATTTAATAATTTAACTAGGAATTATCCCGAAAGGAAGTACAGATATATGTGCACAAGTCTTAGCCTAGGAGCCTTAGATGGTTCAAAATTTTTAGCAAGAACAATGGATTTCGCCTTCGAATTGAATGGTCGTCCAACTTTTTTACCAGAAAACTACAAATGGATCTCATCATTTGATCAAGCAGTTTATACAACGGATTACGCAATCATGGGAACAGGTGCAAAATATGGTAACAACTATATGGTAGCCGATGGTTTCAATGAATATGGCTTATCCGCTGCCGAATTATACTTCTCAAACGCAGCCAAGTACGATGAACAACCAACTGAAGGAAAAATGAACCTTGTCGCTGAAGAATTTATTCTTTGGGCATTGGGTAACAACAAGAACATTGATGAACTCCGTGAAAATTTGAAGGAAGTTCGTTTGATTGATTCAGATGCTGGTGTTATGGGTCAAAATCAACCATTACACTTCATTTTCAGTGATGCTACAGGGGCAACTTATGTCCTTGAACCAGAAGGCAATGGCCTAATTCTTGAAGAAGACAAAGTTGGGGTTATGACTAATACTCCTAATTATGACTGGCACAAGACTAATCTAGCTAACTACCTTGGTGCTCAAACAAAAGGCTTTAAGACTAAGATGTTCGGTGATCAAGAAGTTATTCCACTAGGTTCAAACGGTACATTCAGACTACCAGGTGGTTACACAGCCGTTGATCGTTTCGTTAGAACTGCTTACAACAGAACATATACAGAAGAACCTAAGGATGCTAAGCAAGCTGTAAATACCATTTTGCACATGCTTGATAGTGTAACAATCCCTCGTGGCGTTAATTTGAAAGACAATGGCGACCCAAGCTATACACAATATCAAACAGTCTTAGACTTAACTAATAAAGTAATGTATTTTGTACCATACGGTAACAGAACAGTTTACTCAGTTAAGATGACAGAAGATTTGATCAAGAATCAAAAAGAACCAAAAGAATTCGAAGTAGCTCTAAAACAAGAATTCGCTACTTTGAACTAAATCCGTCTCCAGAGCTGAGAAATATTTACCCGCTATGCGGACCGGTCCGAGCCAAAAAGCGGTCTCGAACCTCGGTTTGGAGCCTTACCAAAGTACGGTAAGTCTTCAAACGCGCCCGGTGGTGTAATGGCTAAAGCCATAACGCCACACCCACAGTGGGTAAATATTCTCAGCTCTTCCGACTAATTAATAGTATGAATTGAACCGTGATATATATCAGATAATAAATTGATAATAATGGATGGAATGTTAGATTTTCGGATAACATTTCATCCATTATTTTTTTGCTTTTTTAGTTTTTTGTATTCAGATAAATCAAATATTCCAGTTAAATATCAATTAGCTAAAAAAATTAGTCTCCGGTTGTCAGAAATTTCGCCAGCAGTGGAAGTTATGTTAGACTGGCGGTTTTCCAGTCTTACATAACAGGACGTCTTTTGAAATTCGAGTGGTTTTCTCGAAGTTCAAAAGCGAGGGTCGAGACCGAACTTTGGCTCGAGCCGGTCCCACAGCAGGCGAAAATTTCTGACAACCGGAGACGGCAAAGAAAAACCATACCAGTAAATTTTTGGTATCTAACTCCAATATGTTATAAGATGTAACTAAAGTAAAAGATAATCACCATGTCAAAAATTGGTGCGACCCAATTATGAAATGAGGAAATGTAATGGCCGATTTAGTTTATCAAAAAATTATTACATCATTAAAGAAATCAATTGATGCTGGGGAATTCTCAGATATGCGTTTACCTGATGAAAGATCTTTAGCAGAAAGTTATAGTGTCAGCCGCAGCTCTATCAAACGGGCTCTAGGTTTAATGGCTGATCAAGGAATCATCTTTAAAAAACGTGGTTCAGGAACATTTGTTAATCCGTTGTATTTGAAGCAAGGTTCGTCTTTCAATTACAGTGGAAAAAATCTTGGTATCACTGACAGTTTCAACGCTAACGGACAAAAGCCGGGTGTAAAAGTTTTGAGTTTTGACGTTGTGCACCCAAGTAAAGATTTACAGGACAATTTATTTCTCAAACCATCAGAGTTCGTCTATGCCTTCAAACGCTTGCGTCTGTTGGATGATGTGCCATTCATGATTGAAACTGGTTATATTCCCATCAAGTTAGCACCTGAATTGTCAGAGCAAATTGCTTCTGAATCTATCTTCAATTATGTAGAATCAGAATTAGGCAAAGAAGTTAATAAAACTTACTTGAATATTTCGGCGGAACCATCAGATGCTGAAGGTAAGGAATTGTTACATTTAGCTGAAAATGAACCGGTTGGATTGATGGAAGGTATTTTCTTCTTAGACGATGGAACACCGTTCGAATTTTCGACGATGAAGTTGCATTATAAGTACTTTAAGTATGATTCATTCGTTGATTTAGCAAATAAGTAAGAGTTTCCAATAATTGGAACGCACCAATTTATTAAATGGTTGACTTTTTAAAATATTCTAGTTATGATACTCAATGTAAATACATAAGGAGTGTGCTGGTAATGACAGATTACTCATCAAAAGAATACTTAAATTTAGTAGATAAATATTGGCAAGCAGCTAATTATATTTCTGTTGGTCAACTTTACTTAAAAGATAATCCTTTATTGAGACGTGAATTAAAACCTGACGATGTTAAAGTTCATCCGATTGGACACTGGGGAACTATCGCCGGTCAAAACTTTATTTATGCTCATTTAAACCGTGCTATCAACAAGTATGGTCTCAAAATGTTTTATATCGAAGGCCCTGGTCATGGTGGGCAAGTAATGGTTTCAAACTCTTATCTTGATGGTAGTTACACTGAAACTTATCCAGAAATTACTCAAGATACTAAAGGTATGCAAAAGCTATTCAAGCAATTTTCATTCCCAGGTGGTGTTGCATCACATGCTGCCCCTGAGACTCCTGGATCAATGCATGAAGGTGGAGAATTAGGTTATTCTCTATCACACGGTGTTGGTGCCGTTTTGGATAATCCAGATGAAATTGCTGCTGTTGTTATTGGAGACGGGGAAGCTGAAACTGGTCCTTTGGCCGCTTCATGGTTCTCAAATGTCTTCATTAACCCAGTTGATGATGGTGCTGTATTGCCAATCCTAAATCTAAATGGTTTCAAGATTTCTAACCCAACAATCTTGTCACGTAAGAGTGATGAAGATTTGACTAAATACTTTGAAGGTATGGGTTGGGATTCAATGTTTGTTGAGGGAACTGATCCTGAAAAGATGCACCCAGAAATGGCTCAAACCGTTGATGCTGCAATCGAAAAGATTCAATCCATTCAAACAGAAGCCAGAAAACACCCAGCCTCAGAAGCTAAGATGCCTAAGTGGCCGGTAATTATTTTCCGTGCCCCTAAAGGTTGGACTGGCCCTAAGACTTGGGATGGCGTTCCAATTGAAGGCTCATTTAGAGCTCACCAAATTCCAATTCCTGTTGATCAAAATGATATGCAACATGCAGACAAATTAGTTGAATGGATGGAATCTTATAAACCAGACGAATTATTTGATGAAAATGGTACTTTGAAGAGTGAAATTGCTGCGATTGCACCTAAGGGTCAAAGCAGAATGGCTATGAATCCTATCGTAAATGGTGGAGTTGATCCAAAACCTCTTAAATTGCCAGACTATAAAAATTACGCATTAAACTTTGATAAGCGTGGTTCTAAAGTTGCTCAAGATATGATTGAACTTGGTAAATATTTGGAAGATGTTATCAAGAACAATCCAGACAACTTCAGATTATTTGGACCTGATGAAACAATGTCCAACCGTTTGTATGACATCTTTAAGACAACAAACCGTCAATGGATGGAACCAGTTCACGAACCCAATGATCAATATGAAGCACCAGCTGGTCGTATCATCGATTCACAACTTTCAGAACACCAAGCAGAAGGCTTTAACGAAGGCTATACTTTGACAGGTCGTCACGGTATTTTCGCCAGTTATGAAGCATTCTTACGAGTAGTCGACTCAATGTTGACACAACACTTCAAGTGGTTGAGAAAAGCTAACGAATTAGGTTGGAGAAAGAAGTATCCTTCACTAAACGTTATTGCTACATCAACAGCTTTCCAACAAGATCACAATGGTTACACTCACCAAGATCCCGGTATTATTACTCACTTGGCTGAAAAGAAACCAGAGTATATCCGTGAATACTTCCCAGCTGACACAAACTCATTGTTAGCCGTAATGCCAAAGATTTTGGATGACCAAGAAAAGATCAACTTGTTGGTTACTTCAAAACAACCAAGACCACAATTCTACTCAATTGAAGAAGGTCAAGAATTGGCTGAAAAGGGACTCAAGGTAATCGACTGGGCCTCAAATGACAACGGAGATCCTGATATTGTGATTGCTGCTGCCGGAACAGAACCAAACCTTGAATCATTGGCTGCTATTAGCATTCTTAGAAAAGCTAAACCAGAACTCAAGATTAGATTCGTGAACGTCGTAGATTTATTGAAGTTGAGATCACCAAAAGTTGACCCTCGTGGTTTGACTGATGAAGAATTCAACGAAATTTTCACAATTGATAAACCAGTATTGTTTGCCTTCCACGGCTTCGAAGATATTATTAAAGACATCTTCTTTGATCGTGAAAACCACAACCTTTACGTACATGGTTATCGTGAAAATGGTGATATCACAACACCATTCGATATGCGTGTAGTCAATGAGATGGATAGATTCCACTTGGCAGAAGAAGCAGCTGTGGCCGTACAAGGCGATGGTGCAAGCGACTTTGCTGATGAAATGGAAGCTAAAGTTGATAAACATAACAAGTATATCCGCGAGTATGGCGATGATTTGCCAGAAGTTCAAGAGTGGAGCTGGGAATAAAATAGAGAGTGGAGACAGGGCGGTCAGCTCCCGAGCATTTTCGTAATTAAGTGAATTGCACGCTGGTTTTGCGTGTGATTTGCTTAATTATGAAAAGCGGAAGGAGTTGCCCTGTCGGAACTCGTTTCAGAGCCACAGCATGCCCAAACTGCTTTAACAAGCAACTGAATATATATAACCAAACCCAAAAGATAATCTCAAAAAAATGAGGTTATCTTTTTTAGTTCCATGTGTTTTATTAGATAAATTCTAATGTTATTATGAGTAATAAGGTTACGGAGTAATCGTTGTTATAAAATACCAAATTCGGAGGGATGATAACCATGGAACCTGCAAAACAAGTCGAAGAAGCACTAGAAAAAATGAACATTAAGTATCAAATTGTTCATCACGCAGTAGCTCACACAACTGAAGAAGCTGATCACTTCATTGAAGGAATTGAAGGCGTCCGTACAAAAACAATGTTTTTGACCAATAAGAAAAAGACAGAATGTTATTTATTAGTCATGGACGATGCTAAGCGATTAAATTTCCACCAATTTGAAGAATTAACAGGTGCTAAACGTCCTAAAATGGGACATGATGATTTATTGTTTGAGAAACTTGGTTTGGAACCTGGAATCGTTTCTATCTTTGGATTATTGAATAATAAAGATCATGATGTGAAAGTTTACTTTGATAAAGCTATTTTGAGTGAGAAGCGCATGAGTTTCCATCCAAATATCAATACCAGCACGATTTTTGTTGATAGTGATGATGTATTACAATTTGTTAAAAATTTAGGCTATGATTATCAAATCCTCGAACTAAAAGAAGAGGAAGAAGAAGAATAGAGCAACTCAAGTAAAAGATTTCTGTTAAAATGCAGAAGTCTTTTTTTTATTTTAAATTATAAAATAACTAATAAATTACCAGAAAAGCTGTTCATTAATCGTAAACAGCTGTCCACAAACCCCATCACACCAGTGTTTATAGAAAAATAAGTTTAAAAATAATTGAATAAGTTTCATTCTAAGAAACTTTCATAATTCTGTTGAAAAAATGTGAAGCTTTTTAAAACGCCTACTGCGAGTAGAATGTAAACTTTAATTTGTTCTAAGACAATAATAGGTATTATTAGAATTAAAAAGCATATTATTGAAAGGGCTCTAACCCTTGATATGACGGGTTGTTAAAGACTTTTTAGCATGGTATTATCGTTTATGGAAAAAGAGAAAACACTAAGGGGTGGATGTTATGACAACAAGAAACGTAAAATTCATGAAAGTAGCACTAATGGCGGTAGTGGCCATATTATTAATGATGTTATTCGTCTTGCAAAGTCGATACAGCATTCCAGCAGTTGCAATTGCAGCAATCGCATTAGCAGTTTACTCAGAAGATAGAATTTCAAAAACACACACATTCAAGTTTGTTGATTAATCAATTAGCTTAAAAATATAATTTGCATTGAAAAACTCACTATGATAATCGAATGATTATTGTGGCGAGCTTTTTTGTTTTTGCCGTCTCCAGAGATGAGAGTATTCACCTGCTATGCGGACCGGCCTGAGCCAAGGTCTCAGACCTCGGTTTGAAGCCTTACCAAAAACCGGTAAGTCTCCAAACACGCCCGGTGGTGTAATGGCTAAAGCCATAACGCCACACCCACAGCTGGTGAATGCTCTCATCTCTTCCGACTAATTCTGTATGATGAAATATTTTTATGTTTATTAAGTAAACTTATGTAGTTATTTATGGATCAACATTTAAATATTCTTAGTATTATCGCTTTCAAAGTATTTTTGAATTAGGTGTCTTATTGACAGATAAGCATCAAAAATACAGAAAACTTAGTTGGAGGTTGGTGGGGAAAGATAGCTAGCTATGGAGGTGGCGTTATGGCTTTAGCCATTACACCACGGGACGAGTTTGGAGACTTGCGGTTTTCGCGAGGCTTCAAATCGAGGTTCGAGACCGTTTTTTGGCTCGGACCGGTCCCCATAGCAAGACTATCTTTCCCCACCAACCGGAAGCGGCAGAAACGGTGAATAATCAGTGCCAAATTGTCAATAAATTTACTCATAACAGGTAAAGCAAAATGTATATTATAGAAATAATTTTAGCCATTTTTGATGATATTCTTATATTGTAAACAGATACTCAATAAATAATAGAATAGGTGATTATCATGAAGAAAAAACTTATTTCATTGGGGGTATCCATAGTATTAGGCGTCGTGGCTGTAGGGATGGCTCCAACGACAATTAAAGCTGACAATGGACCAACGGCCAGTATAACTAAAGTTTCAACAGATAAATCAGAGGAACTGGCTCATGGTAGCGATGGCGAGGCTGAATGGTCATTGACTGCTGACGGAACTTTGCATGTCTTTGGAGGAGAAGCAGTGGCGGACGGGGTTTCGTTTGCCACAGGAATGGACGATAGTTTTAAACCCTTAGTTACGAAATTTGTGTTTGAGGGCAAAACCATTGCGCAAAATAGTGCAGCTAAATTCTTTTCTGGATTTAAGAATCTTCAAGAGATAGATGGTTTAAATAATCTCGATACAAGTAATACTGTTGATATGAACAATATGTTTGATGGCTTAACAAAATTAAAGACAGTAGATTTATCACAATTAAATGTTAGCAATGCTGTTAACATAAGCAATATTTTTAGCAATTCCGGTTTGGAATCAGTTGATGTAGCAGATTGGGATGTGCGAAATGTTGAATACGCTAGTTCAATCCTTGCCAATTCTCAAATAAAATCTTTAGATATTTCAAACTGGCAAGTTGATAGTCTCAAGAGTGCGATGTCAATGTTTGCGGTAGCACCGAATTTAACATCATTAAAAATGTTCAAGGATTTCAAAAATATTGAATCAGTGAATGGAATGTTTTTCCAATCAAATATTAAAAATTTAGATGCTTCCGGATGGGATATGAGCAATGTTAAAGATGCGTCAGTTATGTTTGCTGGAGCTGGTATTGAAACTCTAGACGCTTCAAATTGGAACCTCAGCAACGTTTCTAGTTTGACTGGTATGTTTGCTCAGATGCCTAACTTGAAGTCACTAGACGTTTCAAATTGGCAATTGACGGATGTTGTTAGCATGGATCAGATGTTTCTTGGCGATACATCTTTGAGAAATCTGGATTTGAGTACTTGGCAAGACCTTGGCAGTTCATTTACCGGTGGATTGGCATTTACAGGAATTACGCAATTAAAAGTGTCAGCCGATACTGAATTAGACGATTCGTACTTTGGCGCCAAAGAAACTGAAGAGGGCGATATCGAGACTGACGAAGAAGGTATACCACTTTATGAAGGTTACTTAGTTAAAGTCGGTGCACCTGCTACAGAATTAATAAAGGCTAGTGACTTAGCGACCGGTTTTGAAGGAATTTATAACTATGTCAATCCAAATGAAATCACAGCCACAGTGACAGTTGAAAGTAATCGTGGTAACCAGACCGCTGACGTAACAGTGAACGGAGATTTAACTCAAGAAGTTGATGTAAACGTTCCAGAAATCAGTGGCGCTACAGCCGATAAAGCAACAGTTAAAGGTGTCGTAGTGGCAACAACTGATGAAAATGAAAATACAATATATTCAATTAAAGTTATTGATCCAAAAGGTGCCGGTTATGTCACATATACAGGTGGAGATACTGGTGGATCAGGAGGCTCAGGTGGATCTGGCGGTTCCGGAGGAGGTTCCAACAGTTCAAATAATCCAGAAGTTACGAATGTTAAAAGATTAGTTTCAGTTCATGCTGATAAAGGCGAAGCAAGACTTTATCAACAAGATACAACCAAAGTTGAAGATAGAGCTTTAGCTAGTGGTAGTGATTGGTTTAGTGACCAACAGATGGTTAAGAATGGTGAAACATATTATCGTGTAGCAACTAATGAATGGGTTAAAGCCAGTGATACATATGTTTACGAAAGCCACAGTGGAGTAATTGGTACAGGCAGCAACAACTATCAAGAACTAACAAATTCACGTGGAAATACCGTTAGTGACCGTGCTCTAGCAGCCAGCTCAGCATGGAAAATTGATCGACTAGCTTATATCAATGGTGATCAATATTACCGTGTAGCAACTAATGAATTTGTACCAGTTGATAGTGTTTCAAAACTTTAGAGAATAAAAAAGCAGGATCGTAATCGATTAAGATTACTCCTGTTTTTTTTACGTTGCTAAAGGTTGAAAGAGCTGGAAAATATTTAAGCCCATTTGTTCAAGATCAATTGTCCAATTTCTTGCCAATGTGATTCTAGAACAAAGTGTCCACCATCCAATAAATGTACTTCAACATTCTTATCATCTTTCTTAAATGCTTCAGCACCTTGATAAACAAAACTTGGATCATTCTTACCCCATGCCGCTAAAATTTCTGGCTGGTAATCACGGACATATTTTTGAAATCTTGGATAATTTTTGACATTGTTTTGATAATCAAAAATCAAATCAGATTGTCTTTCGGCATAGTCAGGTAATTCAGTATAATGAATATCCAAAGTATAACCATCTGGTGAAATACTGCCGGCTTTTTCACCACCAGTATATTGACCAATAATAGTTTCTGGTTTGAACGCTGATTTATAACTTTCGCGCAATTCAGCAGTAGGATTATCCCAATATTCTTGACGTCCAGCCCATTTTGAACCTAAACCTTCTTGATAAATATTTCCGTTTTGACTCACGATTCCGAGAACTTTTTCGGGGTGGCGAGCAGCTAATTCGAATCCGATTGGAGCACCATAATCAAATACATACATATAAAACTTATCAATCTTCATTAATTTAAGAAAATCATCTACATAGTTAGTTAAATTTTCAAATGTATAATCAAATTCTGTATGTAAGGGAGCTTCTGATTGACCAAAACCGATAAAATCTGGAGCGATTACGTGGAAATCATTTTCTAACATTGGCATTAAATTACGAAACATATGGCTGGCAGTTGGAAAACCATGTAATAACAAAAATGTTGGTTTATCTGCTTCTCCACTTTCACGATAAAATACGTTTAAACCATTTACCTTAACTGTTGAATATTTCATTTGTCTAACCTCATCTGTTATTTAATTTACAAGACCATTGTAATGCAAATATGGTATACAATAAACTACGATAATAAGAAATATAGTATCTCAAAAACAGATAGGTAAATAAAAATATGAATATTGACGCATTAAAAATGTTTGTAATAATTGTGCAAGAGGGTAGTATCTCTAAAGCTGCCAAAAAAATGGGTTACGCTCAATCGAATATTTCCACTAAGGTCCATAATCTAGAATTGGATTTAAATAGACAATTATTTTATCGAAACGCTCGTGGTGTCACTCTAACGGAAGCTGGAAATGAACTATATCAACAGGCGATTAAAATAATTCAGTTAAATATTGAAACAATCAATAAGATTAAGCATCCTGAGTCGGTCACAGGAACTCTGAAAATAGGTACTCTTCAAACGGCTGCTTCAACCTTTTTACCAAAAATATTGTCCAATTATCATCAAAATAATCAGGATGTAGAATTATCGATTGAAACAGGAACCACCTTAGCCAGCTATCAAAAAGTCTTAAACTACCAACTTGATGGGGCAATTATTGGTGGTCGGATAGATGAAAGTGATCTGTGTTCAATTCCTTTGATGTCAGAAAAGCTCTGTCTTGTTACAGCTAAAGAAAATAAACCTAATATTGAAAAAGATTCCTTGCTAGTCTTTCCAACAGGTTGTGCCTATCGTAAAACTCTAGAAAGCTGGCTTGATTCACAACAAATTATGATCCACCATCCAATTGAGTTTAACTATCTCAATGCGATTGTCGCTAGTGTTAGTGCCGGTCTTGGTATTAGCGTATTGCCAGAAAGAGTTGTTCAACCGTTCGTTAACTCCAACGTTATTGAAAAAGTCGCATTACCGAAAAACTTTTCTTTATTACCAATTTCATTTATTTATCGTAAAGATTACGTTATTGGGACTGCCTTTGAAAAATTCATTAAAGAAATAAAATCATTTTCTAATTAAAAAGGAGTTGTGACATAACTCCACGTCAAAAGAGCCCAAGCACAGAAATGTTCGTTTTCTGCACTTGGGCTCTTTCTATATTTTGTTAAAGCTAATCAGCGTAAGGCAAGGCATCGTTAGAAACATCTTCTTTGTTTAAAAGAATAATATTTTCACCTTTTTGCTTGCGCATTTCGATATCATTTTCGCCCCAAACACAGAGTTCTTCCAAAATTTTGTTCAATGAGTGACCATAGTCTGACAAAGAATATTCAACTTTTGGCGGAATTTGGTTGTAAACCTTGCGAGTAATGATTCCATCATCTTCTAGTTCACGAAGTTGTTGCGTCAACATTTTTTGAGTGATGTTGGGGATGGCGCGGCGTAATTGACCAGTGCGCATGGTGCCATGTTTTAAGTGACAAAGAATAATTGGTTTCCACTTGCCACCAATAATTCTCATAGTTGCCTCAACACCGATATTATAAATTGCCTGTTTCATAAGACGTCATCCTCCCAATTTCAGTAAGTGTATCTTAACATCACTAATTATTCTTAGCAATTTTCCAAGTCTAAATCTTTGGAATTAACTGTCGAACTTTCCATTTTCATCAATATCCAAATGAGCACGATACTGGCAATCAACATGACTATACCAATGAATGGCGTGTTCAAAATTTGATGATGTGCAACGGCAAAACCACCAGCAGTTGAAGCAAATGAAATTCCAACGTTGAAAGCCGAAATATTTAAAGCTGATGCCAAAGGAACTTCATTAGGAGTATATTTTTCAGCCAATTGAACAATGTAGAGTTGTAATCCGGGAACGTTCATAAAGGCAAATAGCCCCATCAATAGAACAGCCAATAAGCCAAGAAAATGTAAGTTGATCGTAGCTCTAATTACAAGTAAAGCTACACCTAGACCAATGAACATTCCCATTAGTGCACGCAAAGGATTTTTGTTAGCCCAACGGCCACCAAGCGTGTTACCGATAGCTACAGCTACACCATAAAAAATCAAGATGATAACAATGGCACTTTCAGACCAGCCCATATTTTTGTTCAAGATAGTTGTCAGATAGGTATAAACGGGGAAAGTTGCTCCGTAGCCTAAAGCTGTGATAACTAAAATCAAGAGTAATTGTGGTTGTTTAATAATGCGCCAGATACCTTTAACACTAGTTGGTTTAGGCAATGGCAATTCATTTGGTACGAGGATAGTGTTGCTGATAAGTCCAATCAATCCCAAAGTAACTAGGAAAGCAAATGACATTCTCCAGCCAAACGTTTGACCGATGAAAGTTCCGATTGGAACACCAGTAATAGTGGCAACAGTCAAGCCAGTAAACATGACTGCAATTGCAGAAGCACGTTTATTTGGAGCCACAACATCAGCTGCAATTAAAGATGCAATTGTCATGAAAATTCCGTGTGACAAGGCAGCGATGACACGACCAGCCAATAAGATGGCAAAGTTTGGTGCCAAAGTAGCTAAGAGATTTCCTAAAATAAAACTAACCATGATACCAATCAGTAATTTCTTTCGATTCCATCGATTAGTAATCAAAGCTAACACCGGTGCGCCAAACATAACACCTAAAGCATAAATAGAAACAGTCAGGCCACCCTCAGAAATAGAGATACCGAAAGTTTTCGTCAATAAAGGCATAATGCCGACACTGATAAATTCAGTTGATCCAATAGCAAAGGCACTGATAGCCAATGATAAAAGAATCCAGTTTGGAGATATTTTTTTGTTCATATTATTTTCGCCCCTTTAAGTAAAAATTGAGTATGTGTAACATTATATGGGGTTAGAACAAATAAACAATTACGTACTTTAAAGTGCAGTAGGGACTAAAAAGTACCTATGGAATTTGTTAGGTATTTGGTTCACTGCTGCCTCCAGTTGTGAGGAAATTCCACGGCTGTGCGACCGACTTGAGCCAAGGTCTCAAGTCTCGATTTTGAGCTTTGCATAAACCGCAAATCTCAAAATACGTCGGTGGGGTAAGTCCTTTCAGGACTAACGCCACCTGCACTGCACGTGGATTTCCTCACAACTGGAGGCTATATCATTTTTAGTTTTGCTGCAGATTTATGGTTTCTGATGTTTTTTTGAACTTTGATTATATTTTATAAAATATTGAATTGATTGTTATAGAGGTTTTGGAATTATTTTTTCACTTTGAATATGAGTTAACTGATATTGGATGTAAATTTTCGAACCATAAAAAAATTAGCTTTCGGTGGTCAGTGATGGAGTACGCTGTGGAGGTGGCGTTATGGCTTCAGCCATTACACCACAGGGCGATTTTGGAGACTTGCCGAACTGTGGCAAGGCTTCAAAGCGAGGGACGAGACCATGGCTCGGCCCGGTCCTCAGAGCGGACTCCATCACTGACCGCCGGAAGCGGCAGTGTCGATCACATTAAATATTTCTAATAAAATTATTGACAGATTAATTTTAGAATGTTTTACTAGTCATTGTAAATTGAAAACGAGGGGAACTTTATTATGAAAATGAATAATAATCTTAGCTCACATTTAAATAGTCAATTTGCCTTTAGCTTTTTCTTTAGATAGCGTTTGTATCCGGTCATTGGATACGAACGCGTACGTGTTCGTATCTATCGATTGGCTAAAGCTTTTAAGCATGTCATTTAAAGCCAGATAGATACAGGGTTGAATCTATCTGGAGAAAATATTTGGGCCCAATTATTTAACCAGTTAGATTCGTATCCGAATCTAGCTGGTTTTTTTTATACTTTTGGGAGGGTATTTTTCATGAAAAAAACATTAATCGGATTATTAACAATCACAATGGCAGCACTTTTATTAGTCGGCTGCTCTAACAAGGCTGCAGCGTCAGACAAGAGTTTGAACGTTGGTATTTTACAAATTGTTCCACATGGATCACTCGATGCTGCACGTAAAGGCTTCAAGGAACAGTTGAATAAAGAAATGAAGCAGAATCATAAATCAATCAAAGTTAATTACAATTATCAAAACGCTCAAGGTGACCAATCGAATTTAAACTCGATGGCACAACAGTTAACTCAAAAGAAGAGTGATTTAATTTTGGGAATCGCCACACCATCAGCACAAGCTTTAGCTAAGAAAACTAAGACGACACCGATCGTGGTTACAGCTGTTACTAATTTGGAGAGTGCTGGCTTAGTTAAAAATGATAAGAAACCTGGCACAAATGTCACTGGTACAAAGGATCTTGGTCCAGTCGACAAGCAAGTTAAACTTTTGACAACTATGACAAAGAACGACAAGCCAATCGGCGTTTTGTACAACTCATCCGAAGAAAATTCTGTTTTGCAGATTAAGATGGTCAAAAAATACGCTAAAAATCACAATTTGAAACTAAATATTGTCAGTGTCACAAGTACCAATGATGTTGCAAGTGCTTTATCAGGACTAGCTGGAAAAGTTTCTGGTATCTACATTCCGACTGATAATTTGATGGCAAGTTCCATGAAAACTGTTGGTAAAAAAGCTCGTGAAGCTAAATTGCCAGTCGTTACTGGTTCAATCGAAATGGCCGAAGATGGCGGTACAGCAACCTACGGAATCAATTACCACGACCTTGGTAAACAAACAGCTAAAATGGCTTACAAGATTTTGATCGACAAAAAGAAGCCTCAAGATATGCCAGTTGAAACATCACACACATTGAGACTTTACGTAAACAAAGCTAACGCCAAAGCAGTTGGTGTTAACCCTGATAAGATTCAGAAGCCATAATTAAAACTTTTTGGAGGTAGAAATATGCTTATATCTAGTCTTGGACAAGGATTACTGTGGGCGCCTTTAGCGATTGGTGTCTTCATCACATTTAGAATTTTAGATATACCTGATTTGACGACTGAAGGCAGTTTTCCCTTTGGTGCTGCCGTTGCAGTGAGCTTGATGTTGAAAGGTCAGTCAGCCATTGTCGCTGCGTTGGCAGGCTTTGTTGCCGGATGTTTGGCGGGGCTGATAACGGGAATCTTGGATACCAAGTTACACATTCCATCACTTTTAGCCGGAATTTTAACAATGACTGGTTTGTACTCAGTCAACATGCACATTATGGGTAAATCCAACGTGCCACTCTTGAATGAAAAAGTTTTGACCGAATATTTGCCAGCTGGTTGGAGTTTAGAAATTCAAACAATCGTCTTGGGATTAATCGTTACCGGTATCGTTGTCACAATTTTATATTTAATGTTCAAAACTAGATTAGGTTTGTCACTGATGGCAACTGGTAATAACAAGAACATGTCAGCTGCTAACGGGATCAATACCGATGGCATGATTATCTTCGGATACATGATTTCCAACGGATTCATCGCTTTATCAGGTGCCTTAATTGCTCAAAGTAACGGCTACGCTGATATCGGCATGGGAATTGGAACTATCGTAATTGGCTTAGCATCAGTATTAGTTGGAGAAATTTTCCTACGTGGACACAATATTTTGACCAGATTAATTGCTATGGTCGTTGGTGCAATCGTTTATCGACTACTTCTAACAGTTGCCATGGGACTAGGATTCCCACCAGATGACTTGAAAATTCTATCTGCGGTCATCTTAGTAATCGTAATCTGTGTGCCAATTATTCAAACAAGAATTAGAACAAAACGTCAATTGAAGAAATATTTAGAACAAATGGAGGACAAAGCTGATGAAGGTATTACAAGTGAAGCACCTACAAAAGGTATTCTTTCCCGGGACTGATAATGAACGTCACGTTTTGAAAAATATTAATTTACAAGTAGATGAAGGCGACTTTATTTCTGTAATAGGTAACAACGGGGCCGGAAAATCAACTTTGTTAAATACCATTGCTGGAACTTTGCACGCTGATGCCGGAGAAATTGACTTGGTCTCACATAATGTTTCCAAAAAATCGATTGCCTACCGTTCACGCTGGATGTCGCGAGTGTTCCAAGATCCAAAAATGGGCACAGCTGGTGATTTAACAGTTATGCAAAATTTAGTTTTGGCCCAAAGCCACACGAATACCATCAACTTGAAGTGGTACCAAAGAAAAGGTGACGTTGAAGAGTATCAAGAATTATTAAAGACATTGAACATGGGACTAGAAAATTTCATGGATACCCAAGTTAAATACCTTTCTGGCGGTCAAAGACAGGCATTATCATTGTTGATGGCAACCTTGAGTAAGCCAAAATTATTGTTGTTAGATGAACATACAGCAGCTTTGGATCCAAAGACGAGCCAAGAAGTTATGAAGATAACGAATGAAATGGTTCAAAGAGAACATTTAACAACCATGATGATTACACACAAAATGTCAGATGCATTGAAGTATGGCAATCGTTTGGTTATGGTGCAAGATGGTCAAATTAAGTTAGACGTCAGAGGTGCTGAAAAAGAGAGTTTAGATACAGCTCAATTGTTGCAGGCATTTGAATAGAGGAGTCCCGTCTACAGAGCTGGGAAATATTCACGAGCTGTGCGGACCGGTCCGAGCCAAAGAGCGGTCTCGAACCTCGGTTTGAAGCCTTGCAAAAACCGCAAGTCTCCAAACGAGCCCGGTGGTATAAGTACGGGAGAACCTCCCGCACTTATACCACTACCACGGCACACAAATATTTCCCAGCTCTTCCGACTAATTAATCGGCAATAATTGAGTGTAAAAGTATTCAATTATTACTGACAACTGGAGACAATACAAATAAAAAGACTAGTTACTGAAGTAGGATTCAGTGACTAGTCTTTATTTGTATAACCCATTTATCAGGGGGGAAGGATGGATTACAATTTGTTCTTTTTGAATGTGAATCATTCTATATCTATGTTTTTTATATGAAGATTAACTTTATAGGGGGGATAAGTTAAAGCTTTTTGATTTCCTTTAACTTACAAATACATCATAACCAGAAAATGTGAAGAAATTATGATGCCAATGTTCCGAAAATGAGAATTTTATTTATTTTTTCGTCTCCGGTTGAGAGATATAGAGTCGCTGTGTGGACCGGTTCGAGCCAAAATACGGTCTCGAACCTCGCTTTTGAGCCGAAAGTCACGTCTCAAAAGACGTCCTGTGCTGTAAGGGCGAAACGCCCTAACACCACTACCACTGCAGACTCTATATCTCTCAACCGGAGACTGGTGTGGCTTTTGTATGCAATAGTATATTTGAAATTAATTAATGTACGAAATGTCACTATAAATATATTGGTGTAATTGATTATGAATTCAAAAAAGAAACATCCTCATTTTAAAAGAGAATGTTCCTTTACAATTTAATTATCATATATGTATTAAGAAATCTGTTAACTAAAATAAATTAGTTGGAAGAGCTGAGGGTATTTAGCCGCAGCGAAAGTGGCGCTATTGCTTTAGCAATTACACCACCGGACGAGTTGGAGACTTTCCGTTCTTTGGAAAGGCTTCAACCGAGATTCGAGACCGCACTGTGGCTCGAACCGTGCTGCGCAGCAGCTGAATACTCTCAGCTCTGGAAACGGGATTAGACTACTCGAGGTAAATCTTCTTCAATGACTCGATTTCAGAAGGACTAACCTTCAATTCATTTTTGATATACTTATCTATGTTGCCATAGGTTTTATCAATAGTCTTAATAGCAGTGGCTAAATAATTATAATGAACAGTCATTAAGTCCTTAACAGAATTGATAACGTCAGGGTCTTTGTAACCCTTAGAATCCAATAAACCTAATAGGTCAGTGACAAATTCTTTGTTAGCTACGTTAGTTAATAGATAATCCTCTTTGATTGTTTCAAAAGGAACTCCCAAAGCTGTTAACAAGAAGACTGCACCCATACCGGTTCTATCCTTACCAGCACTACAGTGGAAAATCAAAACTTCGTTATCGTTCTTATTTAATAATAATTGATTAAAGAATTTTCGATAAGCAGCTTTTGAACTATCCTTTGTGATAATATCACGGTAAACATCAATCATATGTGCATATCCATCGGTAGGATCACCGTCAATTTCAGGAATATAACTGTCACTTTGCACCTCGGATGATTTAGTTTCATCTTCTTCAAAAACTGGTGCCCAAACGTAACGTACACCTGCAGGACGTTTGTCGGGTTTCTTATCAATTTCTTGTTTCGAACGGAAATCCACATCAATCTTCAAGCCGTAATCTTTTAAATATTGAAGGTCTGCGTCAGTTAAGTCAGCCAATCCAGCTGATCTCAAAATTTTGTGGTATTTAACCGTTCTGCCATCGGTTGTTTGATAGCCGCCAAGTTCACGGAAATTAACACCTTTTTCAAGGTTTAAAACACGTTCATTATCGTTAGCCATTCTCATTTACCTCGGTTGTTTTTTTCTACGTACCCATTATAACAAAAAGAAAGAGTTACCTTATTATGAAGTTCATTATTGCACCCGGAAAATACAGTAATCATGTTAGCTCGGAAAAAATCGGTCAAGCTATATACAGTGGAATATTACGTGCCTTGCCCAATGCGGAGATTGCTACCATGCCAGTGACGGACAGCAAGGATGGTATGCCAGCATTGGTTGAGCACACAATTGGTGGTCACTGGAGTGAACTGCCGTTTTTTGATGCCTTTTGGACTAGTAAAACTGGGCGATACCTTGTTACTAATATCGACAGTCAAGATACCGCTATTATTGATTCGGAACAAGTCGTAGGCGTAGATTTAGCAAAAAATAAATCGCGTGATCAATTGTTTCATGCAACGAGTTATGGTATCGGCGAGTTGATTGTTGATGCTGTGACAAGTGGAATTCGCAACATTGTTCTTTGTTTGGGTAAGACGGCCGTAGCTGATGGTGGCTTAGGAGTCTTACAAGCGCTTGGGGCTAAGATTTATGATGAGTCTGGGTCATTAATACCAGAGGGTGAAAATCCGCTGATAAACGTTAATAGAATCGATTTGGAAGATGTCTATGAATTATTAGGAAAAAGAACACGGATAAATGTGTTGTTAAATTTCTCCAGTTCCTACCGACTCAGTGATACTGTAGAGTATTTGAACGAGGCGCAGGAAAGTTTTTTGGAAGATAATTTAGTTTATATTACCGAAAAAATGAATCAGAAGTATAATTTAGATATACACCCGATGCCACATTCGGATTCAATTAAGACGTTGGCAGGGGCGTTTGCAATGATTAATGCACAGATTTCACGCTCGTCATTTGAGTGGGTCGCTAAAGTTACAGGGATGAATGACACCATTCGTTCGGCGGATATATTGATTACGGCCACTGATAAAATTTCTGGAGATTCGATGCATGATGATATTTTGTATCACTTGAGTCGGGTGGCAGGATCAGAAAAAATTCCTACGTTTGTTTTGTGCAATAATTTCGTTGATAATTTTAATAATTATGAGCAACTATTCACGGGGATATTTTCCACACAAATGACGGAATATGACGATGAAATCACGATTTTTGAAAACTATGAATCCGTAGCCAACCAGTTGGCGCGAACTCTTTTAGCTTTTAAATAGTTATTTTATTGAATAATATATATGAATGCATTAATCTTAAAACAAAGGATTTTCAATAAGTGCATTGGAGGATTGAATTATGGAACAAGATTATAAGAGAATTTTGGTTCCGGTAGATGGATCAAATGAAGCAGAAATGGCTTTCAAAAAAGCTGTCACAGTTGCCAAAATGAACGGTGGTCACATCGACGTTTTGACTGTGCTAGATACAAAACAATTCATCGGTTTACATGGTGGAATGCTTAACGGGGACGTTATTTACCAGCTATCCGAAGATGCCCAAAAATATCTTAATGAATTAAAAGAGGGCGCCGTTAAGGACGGTTTCAAAGAAGACGACATCGACATCCACGTTCGTTTCGGTGAACCAAAGACAGTTATTTCCCAAGAATTTATCGAAGAATACAAGAACGATTTAATCATGATCGGTTCAACAGGTATGAATGCAGTCACAAGATTGCTAGTAGGTTCAGTTTCAGAGTACGTTACAAGAAATGCTAGAACTGATGTTATTATTGTTAGAACTGATATTGATAATAAGAAATTAGTTGATAAGAAGCACAAAAAATAGAGAGTGGAGTAGGCCTGGGAATTTCCGAGCATTTTCGTAACTAAGTGAATTGCACGCCGAACTTAGCGGGCGATTTACTTAGTTATGAAAAGCGGAAGAAATTGGCCTACGGAACTCGTTTTAGAGCCACTGACTATATAAAAACGGGCTAAAAACCAACTGACTATATGACAACGAACTAAAATTCGTTGCCCATATAGTCACTGTTTTAAAAAGAATTCACTATTTCGAAGCTCTAAATATAAAATACGAAAAAAAATAAAAAGCTGGCACAATGCCGGCTTTTTTGTTGGAGGAAAACCATATGAGATGTGAGTGGGCCAATAGTTCCGAAGAAATGCAGTCTTATCATGATAACGAGTGGGGCAAACCAAGTCATGATGAACGTCTTTTTTTCGAAATGTTAACACTAGAAGCGGCTCAAGCTGGATTATCATGGTCAACAATTATCAAACGTCGCGAGACATATCGAAAAGCATATGATAACTTTGATGTTGCTAAAGTAGCGGCCTTTGACCAAGCAAAGAGGGATGCATTGCTTCAAGACAAAGGTATCATCCGCAACCGTCTAAAAGTCGATTCATCCATCAATAATGCCAAGTTAATTCAGGAAATGCATCAACACGGAGAAAACTTTTTTGAATATATTTGGAAATTTGTTGATAATAAACCAATAATTAATCATTATAGTGATATGAGTGAAATGCCTGCTCAAACCGAATTGTCGCAAAAAATCAGTAAAGATTTGAAAAAACGAGGTTTCAGATTCGTCGGTCCAACAATAATATATTCATATTTACAGGCGGTCGGAGTTATTAATGATCATGTAGATTCCTGTGATTTCAAGTATTAATTAGTATAATAGTACTGTGCCGTTTCCAGAGCTGAGAGTATTCATCCGCTGCGCGGAACAGCCCGAGCCAAAAGGCGGTCTCCAACACGCCCGGTGGTGTAATGGCTAAAGCCATAACGCCACTTTCGCTGCTGATGAATACTCTCAGCTCTTCCAACTAATTTATTAGGAATAGTTATATTAAACTTTTTCAGTCGTTAGAGACGTAATTTAAACATTTACAGAGTTAAAGTATAATAGATTATTAAGAAGACATTATACCTAAACAACTGATATACTTTAATATCCCAGCTGGAGGTCGCAAGTAATTTTGCATGCAGTGAAGGTGGAGTTAGGACTTTAGGTCTTACTCCACGGACGACTTTTGAGACGCGATTTTCGGCTTAAAAGCGAGACTTGAGACCTTGGCTCAAGTCGGTCCTCACAGCAGTCAAAAATTACTTGTGACCGTAAGCGACAGTAAAAACTAAAAACCAAAAACAAACAAGCAACCTTTAGCAATAACGGAGGAGAATTATGAATTCTGAAACAATTAGTAAATTAGCTGAAAAGCTATATGAAGATCGCAATAAGATTGAAGAAAAGTCACAAACATTCGAGGCTCAAGCAGTCTACGATATTTTGGATTCACTAGAAGTTTTGAGAAAGCCTATCAAGGAATACTTTGATATGACTGAAGATGACTACTACCAAAATGAATCAGATCACCGTTTGACTTTACAAAGCCCAACTCATAAATTGAGTGAATTGCATGACCGTGTTCAGGTAAATCATGTTGATGGTTCTTTGGATGCTCACGAAATCAACTTTACTTACAATCACGAAGATCCATATGCTGGCGGCGATTATAAAGTTAAAACTGATCTTAATTTGGTCAGCTTTGCTTTCACCGTTATCGGCGCTGTTTATGACAATACAATTGTCGCTGATGTCAGAAACTCGCTTTCAAAGGATGCTGTTCTTTCAATCGGACTAGCAGCACACGCTATTGAGGCTTGGCAATAATTATGAAATTAATATCAGTCAATGATTTATCATTGCAAAAAAATGGCTACTTTGCATTCAAGCATGTAGCTTTTTCTTTATCCCAAAACGAAATAATCGGTATCAACGGCGACAATGGTAGTGGTAAAACTCAACTTTTAGAGGCAATTGCTAATTATCAAACACCAGACAGTGGCACAATTGAATATACTCCAGGGGTCAGGATCGGTTATTTACCCCAAGATAATCCGCAAGTTGTGGATCAAACTGTTGCCAAGTATTTAGAAAATATTCGACGAATTTCAAAAGATTTAGCTGTTAGAAAAGAACAATTGCAAGGGATGATTACGTTTCTTGGTGTCAGTCCATGTTTGAATCAACCTGTCCGCCAATTATCGCTTGGTTTAAGACGACGGATTGACTTCTTAGCAGCGGTGGCTGGACACCCCAATGTCTTGTTGTTGGATGAACCGTTTGCCTTTCAATCGAAGAAAACTATCAAGAATATGTTGAGTTTAATGCAAGATTTGAAGAAGAATGGTTCAGGCATAATTTTGAGTGCAACAAGTTTTGATAAAGAAGTCAGTCAATATTTGGATGCTGGCTATCTTTTGGCTGAAAACAAGCTGACAAAAATTGAATCTACGACTAATAAAGAGCTGAAATGTCAGTTGATTTTTAGCGTGCACCCAAATTCCGTGGCCGTAACTTCAGATATTGAACGTTATATCACTTCAAATCTCAATAATATCGTTAAATTAGATATTCCTTTTGCGTTGAAAAATGCTATGGTTGAGAAGATGACACGACTTCACTATCATCTGGAGGAGGTTTTACGAGATGAAGGTTAGAATCTTCTTGAAAAGTTATCTGCAATTAATTTTTCAAGATTTCTGGTATTTGACAATGCTGTTTGCCATTATCGTTTTCGGATTGACCGCTGACCATTTGCTCGGGATTGATTCGATAAAAAAATACAGCCTATTGTTGATTGGCAGCTTTTTCTTGTCGCTGTTCTCCACGATGAACCTTTATCACAATGACAGCCGACAAAACAAGTATTTAAAGCAGAAAGTTGCCAGTTATTGGGCGGATACATTGAGCCAATTTTTGGTAGCATTGATTGTGAATATTTTCTCAGGCAGCTTGATTTTTATTTTCAGTCTAATTTTAAATCGTGACATTTTATTAGATACGGTCGGGATTCTGACATTAATTGCAGTCGGTTTCTTAGGAAGTTCGATTGCAACATTATTTAAAACCCAATGGGGTCGTCATTCGAGTCTGGGGCAAGTGGGCGTGTTAGTTTTTGTCTATTTGGCATTGTCAGGCAGCGTGATCAGTTTATTGGATTACGTGGAGTGGTTATTACCTCCTTTATCAAAAATAATAGTAACTTTGAACAGTAAACCATTCATACCGCAGTTGTTGCCGATTACAGGTCAAACGTTCTTATATGGACTAGTTTTATTCATAATAAGCAGTTTGATTTATCGTCCAAAAAAAATGCACTAAAGTGTTGCAATGAGGTAGGTTTTTCTGTTTTAATACTCTGATGGATTAAAGTTGTCGCCGGAGAGTGACTGCGGTTTAGTTTGCTATGGGATTTCTCGTATCTGACCAAATCACAATCACCCTCCGGCTAGTATTTTATGGACTTGTTTGATTATTGTTATTTATTAACGCGTGGTATTAGTTAAATATGTCGTCTACAGAGTTGGGAAATATTCACAAGCTGTGCGGAACGGTCCGAGCCAAAAAGCGGTCTCGAACCTCGGTTTGAAGCCTTGACAGTCTCCAAACACGCCCGGTGGTATAAGGACGGGAGATTTCTCCCGTCCTTATACCACTACCACGGCACACAAATATTTCCCAGTTCTTCCGACTAGTTAATTAGTATCAATTGAATATAAGAATATTCGAATATATTTATACTCAAGCAGGTTTAGGCTATCAACTGGCACCATACAGTATGTATTAATAAATTTTAAGTGAGTCTGTAAATTTAATATAAACATAATTTGATGTAATGTAGTTGGACTGATATTTTTTGAATATGCAATCCAATTCACTGGCGGTTAGGTTTTAAGTAATCGTGTAAAGTTATTTATCAAGCGATTATTTAAAGTGAAAGATGAGGGTAATCATCTTGAGAATAACTTAGCCGGAGGTTATCAGAGATATGGGTATGCAGTGAAGGTGGCGTTATGGCTTTAGCCATTACACCACGGGGCGAGTTTGGAGACTTTCCGAATTTTGGAAAGCCTTCAAATCGAGGTTCGAGACCGTACTTTGGCTCGGACTGGTTCCCCACAGCAGACCCATATTCTCTGATGACCGTAGGCGGCACAACACAAATGATAGTTTTCAACTTTAGCTCTGACGAAATAAGGAGGGCATTTAATTAATGAGTAATATTTATTTGCGTCAATCAACCCTTGACGATTTGCCAAGAATTATTAAAATCATCGATAGTGCAAAGAAAACCTTACGGAACCGTGGTGTTAACCAGTGGCAAAATGGTTATCCCAATGATGAGATTTTAGAACAAGATATTCAAGAAGATATAAGTTATGTTTTAATATTAAATGGTAGAGTTGTCGGAGTTGCTGCATTGCAACAAGGCTACGATCAGAATTATCAAGAAATGACCTCAGGGTCATGGTCAAACGATTCTGATGTGACTTATTCCGTGATTCACCGGATAGCAATTGAGGCTGATCACCAAGGCGAACACCTAAGTTCAGCGCTCATTCAACAACTATTAACAATGTCATATCATCTTGGCTACCGTGATGTCAGAATTGATACGCATCCGGATAATTTAGTTATGCAACACATTATTGAATCCAGCGGTTTTGAAGAAAAAGGTACGATTACGATGGACGAAGATCTTGGTGTAAGAAAGGCATACCAAATTCTTTTGAAATAAACTTTGAAAGATAAATTTTCACATTTTTGATATATAATTGAACCATAATTAACCATCGTTAAGATGGTTTTTTTATTATATCTAAAGGTTAAAAAATGAAGGCTTGATGTAGCTGGCGTTATAGTACTTCTAACTGAGTTTATTTAATATATTCTATACGCATGGTGCTAGTTGATAACCTTTTAGAAATATTTCATAGTCTAAAATTATTTGAATATAAATACATTTTTAGTACTCTTACATTCAAATATTACCGATTATCTAGTCGGAAGAGCTGGGAAATATTTGTGTGCCGTGGTAGTGGCATAAGTACGGGAGGCATCTCTCGTACTTATGCCACCGGACGTGTTTGGAGACTTGACGAATTGTGTCAAGGCTTCAAACCGAGGTCCGAGACCGCCTTTTGGCTCGGGCCGTTCCGCACAGCTTGAGAATATTTCCCAGCTCTGGAGACGGACATACTTTCAACCTTTAGTACTATATTTATATCCATGGTTTGGATATTGGGAGAACTGCAAATTGAAAATCAAAAATATTGCAAGAAGTGTGCTTACACCTAGACCTTCAGAATTTATTTCAACTCAAACAGATAATTTTTTGAGAAGATTAAAGCCGAGACCGTTTGTCGTTGATTATATCGAAGGTGTTTATAAAAATAATGTCTTACCTAATGTCAATGATGATACAGTTACAATTTCCGTTCTAACTGATACTCACGCTAAAGCCGTCGTCAGTTCTTCCTATTATGGAATCAATGGCATGCGGCACATTATTGAGGCCAATTATGTCAGTGATCATCTGGGAGTCGATCTGAATGTTCATTTGGGCGATTTGATGGATGGCAGCGACAAACCTGAGATAAGTCGGGGTATTTTGAAGTTTGCAGTTGAAAATTATCAGGCAAGCAAAGCCCCATTTTTTATTATTGAAGGTAACCATGACGAAAATGATAAATATGATGAACACCGTTTCTTTAAAACAGCTTCATTTCACCGAGATGATTATGATTCACTAGTAACAAAATACGATTATGAGCAACCTGAGATTCAACGTTTGAATCCCGTTTCAAGAGTAGGCTGGTTCGATAAAGGCAGTATACGAATTGTCTTCATCGATACGAGTGATATTCCTTATATTTTAAGTAATGGTTCCAAGAAGTATGATTTCAAGAAAGTCCGTGGAGTCAGGGAACAACAGCTTGAGGATTTAACTACCGTTTTGGAACACACCGTGGATAAACATGTCGTTGTGATGGGACATGCAAATATTATCAGTCCAAGTGGACGGAGTGCGTTAAACTTTAATGGTGACTTGGTGCAACAATTATTAGTTGCATTCAATAACAAAGCTTCTGGACAATTAAAAAATGAATTAACTGGAGATTTTGGTGTAAATATTCGCTACGATTTCTCGTCTACCGGCATTTCTAAGGTAACGACTTATATTTGTGGACATATGCATTACGAAAAAAACTACAAAGTTTCTGAAATTAATCATATAATATTAAATTGTTCGGCCCTTATGGGGAAGAAGCACGGTTTAACAACTGACTATAACAAAAAATGGGATAGACGTTATAATGAAATCTCTGAATTAGCAGGGTATTTCATTAATATCGACCCGAATAAACTACGCTTACAGATTTATGGTTACGGAGCCGCAACAAGGTATGTAAGTTTTGAAATATAAGGGAGAATTATTTTATGTGTGGAATTGTCGGATTCGTAGATAAAAATATTGCAGATAAGAAGCCTGTAATTGAAGCTATGATGGATACGATCAAACACCGTGGACCAAACAGTTCAGGTGAACTACTAGAAGGCGACACTGCATTAGGTTTCCGTCGCTTGAGTATCATTGATATTAACAGTGGTATGCAACCAATTTATAACGAAGACAGATCAAAAGCCGTCATCTTCAACGGTGAAATTTACAACTATCAAGATGTTAGAAAAGAATTAAAGAAAGCCGGACATGTTTTCACAACTGATACTGATACTGAAGTTCTTCTTCATGGATTTGAAGAATGGGGTATCGAAGGTTTGTTGAAGAAAATCCGTGGAATGTTTGCCTTTGTAATTTATGATCTCAAGACTGGTGATATTACTGGTGCAAGAGACTTCTTTGGTATTAAGCCATTGTATTATTACAATCGTGAAGGTACATTTATTTTCGGTTCAGAAATCAAATCTTTCTTGAAGGAACCTAATTTCAAGAAGGAATTAAACAAAGCTGCTTTGAAGCCATATTTGACTTTCCAATATTCAGCTATGAATGAAACTTTCTTCAAGAATGTTTTCAAGATCCCTGAAGGCCACTACTTTACATTTAAGAATGGCAAATTAAGTATCAAGAAATACTGGGATATGGAATTCAAAGAAAATAACTTGTCATTTGAAGAAACTGTTAAACGTATTGATAAATCATTGCGTGATTCAGTTGAAGAACACTCAATCAGTGATGTGCCAGTTGGTTCATTGCTTTCAAGTGGTGTTGATTCAAGTTACGTTACAGCTATTTTGAAACCACAACATACATACTCAATCGATTTCGATACAAGTACGTATGAAGAAGGTACTGCCGCTAAGGAATTGGCCGACAAATTAGGCCTTGAAAATACACGCGGTATCGTTACAAAAGAAGAAGCTATTAAGTCACTTCCTTTGATTCAATACTACATGGACGAACCAGATGCTAACCCATCAAGTGTGCCGCTATACTTCCTAACAAAATTAGCTAGCCGTGACGTTACCGTTATCCTTTCAGGTGAAGGTGCTGATGAATTGTTTGCCGGATATGCAAATTATGGTTTCCACTCACATTCAAAGGCTATCCGTGTCGTTGCTGAAGACTTGAAGAAACTACCTAAAGGTGTTAAATACAAGTTGGCTCGTGGTTTGAAGAAGATGCCTAACTTCCCAGGAAGATTGCACTTGTACGAATCAACAGCTAAGGCTGAAGAATTCTTTATCGGACAAGCTAAGATTTTTACTGAAAAAGAAGCAGCCGATTTAGTTAAACCAGAATTTGAAAAATCACGTTCTGTACATGACATCGTTATGAGAAGTTACAACAAAGTTCGTGACTATAACGATGAAGTTAAGAAGATGCAATACCTAGATCTTCACCAATTCATGGCAAACGATATTATTCTAAAAGCTGACCGTATGAGTATGGCCAACTCAATGGAATTACGTGTACCATTCCTAGATAAAGAAGTTGCCAAAGTAGCAGCCGGCGTACCTACAAAGTATCTTTTGAACAGTAAAGATAGCAAGTATGCATTGCGTGTAGCTGCTGAACGTGCACTTCCAAAAGAATGGGCAAAACGTGAAAAATTAGGCTTCCCAGTTCCAATTCGTGACTGGATCAGAACAAAGGAAGTTTATGAAGACTTCCGTAAGTTGTTCAGTGCCGACTTTGCCGGAGAATTCTTCGACCAAGACGCAATCTTGAAGATGCTAGATGGCTGTTATCGTGGTGAAAACGATGATCGTCGTAAAGTTTGGACAATTTATACATTCTTGATCTGGTATAAAGTTTACTTTATCGATGGTGGTAAGAAACCAGACGTTGATCCTAAGGTTTTTGTACCAGAAGACGAAGAAAAGTAGAGAGTGAAACAAGGGCGGTCAGCTCCCGAGCATTTTCGTAACTAAGTGAATTGCACGCTGAACTTAGCGGGCGATTTACTTAGTTATGAAAAGCGGAAGGAGTTGCCCTTGTGTAACTCGTTTTAGAGCCACTGCCTATATAAACAAAGGTTTAAAAATATATAAATAAAACTAAAAACTGTAGAAATCCAAATAGGAAATCTACAGTTTTTTATTGTCTAAATAGGTTTTAGCAAAAATTGGAAAAAGCAAATATACTGCCAAATAAGAATGCTTTATGATTCAACCACAAACCCAGTCTCCGAGTACCAGAGATTTCAAATGCAGTGGAAGTGGCGTTATGGCTTCAGCCATTACACCACAGGGCGACTTGAAGACTTGCGGTTTGTGCAAGGCTTCAAGCGAGAATCGAGACCTTGGCTCGATTCGGTCCCTCACAGCATGCGAAAATCTCTGGCACTCGGAGACGGCATATTTCAATACACCCCATAATAAAGTTAAGAAACAATAAAACTATTGCCAAACTTAAATAGTGGACAAGATTATTTGATATAGTAAACTTGATATTTTTCTAAACAGAATCCGTTAGGGGAATTCTGCTTAGAACCAGAATCAGGGGTGGAAAAATGGATACTAGCAATGTAACAAATATGAGCCAAATGTTTTTAAATTGTCGGTCACTAAAAGAATTAAACTTATCTAGTTTCAATACTAATAGTGTCCAAGATATGTCACAGATGTTCAGTGGCTGCAGCGATTTACGCATGCTTAATATTACAAATTTTGATACCAAAAAAGTTACTAATATGAACGGAATGTTCGCTGGTTGTGAAACCTTGGAAGAGTTGGATTTATCAAACTTTGACACGAAAAATGTTAAGAGTATGGATAATATGTTCCAATCTTCCGATGCTCTCAAGTCACTCAAGTTGGGTGAAAAATTCGTTGTACCCAAGAATAAAGAACATAATTTGAAATTGGTCAACCGAACTTGGATTGATGTTGGGACGGGCACAATTAAGAATCCTAAACCAACCAACAAGGAGGGTATCAGTTCAGTTGAATTGTTGAAGCACCATGATAAAGGTAACTGGGTTGTTAAACCTGAGAAAGCTTACCAAGGTGATTTCAAATTGATCATCGCCAATAATTTGAACAAAGATATCGTTATGGATGTTCCAGAAGATATTCGTCCAGAATACATTGGCAGCAGTTTTGAAATGATGGTTCCCCAAATCATTGGTTATAACGCTGATAAAAAGATTTTGCATGTTACCGCTACAGATAAAGGTTTAATCAGTGACGATAAAGTTAACTATACAAAAATCGAATCAGAAGTTGACCCTAGAACAGTTACTTTTGATAAACCAGTCGAAGCAGTAAAGCCTGCAGAACCTGTAACGCCAAGAATACAGCCCACTTCTTCAGTACAATTAGCTGAAAAAGTTGCGCCAAAGCCTGAGAAAAAAGTGGAAGTTCAACCAGAAGAGAAGACTGAGACTAAGCCTGAAGAGAAAGTGAGTCTGGCAGAAAAGGTAGAACCAGTCAAGCCTGTAGTAGAGGGTAAAGTTTCAAAATTCATGCATTATGTCACAGTACATCCTGATATTCAATCAGCTCAAACGTACAACACTAATGGTCAAGTTAATAAAGGTGACCAATTGCGTCAAAATTACAGCTGGTTCAGTGATAAACAACTTCAAATTGGAGCCCAAAAATATTACCACGTTGTAGGCGATTCATGGGTCAAGGCTGAAGATGTTTACCGTTATCAAGAGTTCCAAAATATTGTTAAGACTAAAGATGTTGTTATGACACACTTGGTTAATAGTCGTGCCGAAGAGCTAACTAACCGTGGCTTGGGTGCTTTGAGTACATGGCAAACATCTAAAGAAGCATTGATCGGTGATCACAAGTATTATCAAATAACTACTAACGAGTTTGTGGACGCTGATAGTGTTGATTTGATGAATGCTTAAGGTTGCTGTTTAAACCGTTACAATCGTTATGCAATGGCAATAAAGCATGGATTTATTGCGTATTTGAATTATTGGTCAATTTAAATTGTTGTAATCGTTTATGGTATTATTAATGATTTTTCAAATGAAATTTATAATTAATTATTTCAAGTAATGTTTCATGAAGCTTGTAATATCAAGGCTGACAAAAAATATATCACCATTATTGATGAATAGTTGTTTCGATAAAGGAAATACCGTTCAATGATAATCAGAGGCGATGGCTCGCATTTACTTCATGTAGATGTGAGTTTTTTTGATGTGTGTAGTAAATAGAGTAGCGTTATGACGTTACTCTCAATATGTGATATATTAATAACCGCCGATATAAAATAATTATCAGCCGTCTCAAACAGATTTATTAGAGATACGCCGTATTATGCCTTTTTCAAGTGATAAATTAAGAAAAGGATAAGGCTAGGAAATTAAAACCCACAGCGATACTCGTTGTGATAAATTGAATATGGTATAATTTTGTTTGAAATGTGTGAAAATTTAAAAATAGAATTTTAATATAGTAAGAGGTTGATCCCTATCGAAACTGAATCAGGAAAAAAATTCACGCCTATATTATTAGGTAGTGATATGAATGTTTACGGAATGGCTCGTGCTTTCCATGAACTTTATGGGGGCACTGTTAAGGCCTATGCTGATATCCAATTGGCACCTACAAGATATACAAAAATCTTAAACTTAACACTTCACCCAGGCTTTTCTGAAGACCCTGTTTTTATTGAAAAAATGCGTGAAATTGCTAAAGTTTACCAAAATCACGAAGAACCAGTTATTTTAATTGGCTGTGGTGATGGTTATGCCGAACTTATCAGCAAACATAAAGAAGAATTATCAAAGACATTTGTCTGCCCATATGTTGATTATGATTTACTAAAATCATTGAATAATAAAGAGAGCTTTTATAATGTTGCCGACAAACATGGTTTGCCACATCCTTTGACAAAGATCATTACAAAAGATATGTACGAAAATAAGCAGGATATGGATGTGCCATTTGATTTCCCAGTGGCTTTAAAACCTGCTAACAGTGTTGAATGGTTGGATATTCATTTTGAAGGCCGTAAGAAAGCTTTCACTATCCATTCACAAGAAGAATACATGAGTATTGTCGGTAAAATTTATGGCAATGGCTATAAATCTGACTTGATTTTACAAGACTTTATCCCTGGTGATGATTCCAACATGCGTGTTTTGAATGCCTATGTTGATCAAGATCACCACGTCAAGATGATGTGTTTAGGTCACCCAATTTTGGAAGACCCAACACCTCAATCAATTGGTAATTACGTCGCAATCGTGCCTGAATTCAATCAGGATGTTTACGACCGTGTTCAAAAGTTTCTTGAAGATATTGAATTCACCGGTTATGCTAACTTCGATATGAAGTATGACTCTCGTGACGATACTTTCAAATTCTTTGAAATCAACCTACGTCAAGGTAGAAGTAGTTTCTTTGTCACATTGAATGGCTACAACTTGGCTAAGTACGTTGTTGAAGATTACGTTGAAGGCAGCCTTGAGAACGAACCAACCGTTTATGCCAACAAGAACAAAGCTCAACACAAGCTTTGGTTAGGTGTACCAGTTAAAGTCTTCAACAAGTATGCTGCTAAAAATGATGCAACTAAATATGCTGACGAATTAATCAAGCAAGACCGCGTTGGAACAACTGTTTTCTATGATAAAGACAGATCGTTCAGACGTTGGATGTTGTTGACATACATGTTCCACAATTACGTTAAGAGATTTGATGAGTACTTCGAAGAGAACAAAGGACGCGACTTTAAATAACTTAGGGGGCTTTATTGATGGACGAAATAAAAGGATACAAAGTTAAAAAAGTAGATTATTCTAAGATTTTAATCTGTGTCGATTCAGACGATTTTGTGTCATCGAAAAACGCTTTTAATTATGCCTGTTCACTAGCAAGACACCATAATGCCGAACTAGGGATTGTTTCAGTGTTGGAAACTGGCGATTTGAATATCTTTCAATCACTAGATCCAGAAGTTTTGAAAGAACGCCGCGAAGAGATTAAAGAACTTCTAGCAATGTATGGCGAAAAAGCCGAAGACTATGGAGTTAAGAATATCCATTTGATGGTAACCGAAGGAACACCAGGCACAACAATAGTTGATAAAGTTATTCCAAGTTTCAAACCAGATTTAGTGATTGTTGGTGTTGAAGAGAAGAACAGAACACGTAATACAATCGGTTCGCAAGCTGCAAAGATTGTGAATAATTCTAAGTGCTCAGTTAGTGTTATCAGATAGAGAGTGGAGCAGACCTGGGAATTTCCGAGCATTTGCCTAACTTCACGAATTATCCGCGTACTTTGCGGATGATTTGGGAAGTTAGGCAAAGCGGAAGAAATTGGCCTGCGGAACTCGTTTTAGAGCCACTGCCTATATAAACAGAGGTTTTAATCCCCACATATCAGCGATAAAAAAGCACTTACAAAAAAAGTACGAAAAATAAATAACAAATAAAATAGTGGACAATCTAAATCAGATGTCCGCTTTTTTAGTAGGGTACCGAGAATTTTTTTATTGCAAAGTATTACAGACCACAAAAGAACAGAGCCGGAGGGTATTAGAAATTTCACCAGCAGTGGGAAGAGGAGTTAGGACGAGTGAATTTCTCGTTCTTACTCCACTAGGACGATTTTTGAGACTTGCTGGTTTTGCAAGGCTCAAAAACGAGGTCCGAGACCGAACTTTGGCTCGGACCGGTCCCCACAGCAGGTGAAAATTTCTAATACCCTCCGGCGGCAGTGAAAAAATAAAACTGAATCATAAATATTCTAATAAATTATAAAGAGTGATATAGTAGTCACTAAAAAATAACGGCGGTGAATTATATATGTTAATGAGTAAAGTTGTCGGTGGTGCAGGTGACATGGTTAACGCCAAGCCAGCCGATTTTAAAGATAATTTGTATTTGGCTGTCAATGGTGCTTGGCAAGAAAAGGCCGAGATTCCTTCAGATAAGTCACGTACTGGTGGTTTCATGGATCTTGACGAAGGTGTCGAGAAGAAATTGATGAAAGAATTCCATGAATTTGCTGACGGGGAAAAAGAATTAGATGACGAATTGATGGAACAAGCTGTTAAGCTATATCGTTTGACTAACAACGTTGATCACTTGAGTAAATTTCACCAACAACCAATTTTGAAAGATATGCAAAGAATCAGTGATTTGAATAGCTTACAAGATTTGAGTGAAAATATGGCTCAACTATCAAAAGATGGTTTCCCATTGCCAATTGATGGCGAAGTTGATGCTGATATGAAAGATACCGCTAAGAATGCTTTGTACATCGGTGGCGCTAGTCTAATTTTACCTGACAAATCTTACTATGATAAAGACAATGAATCAGGTAAGAAATTGTTAGCTAAGTACGCTGAAATCGCTGGCCGTTTGCTTTCAATGATTGGTTACAAGTTGGACGATGCTAAAGAAATTGTCGATAAGGCATTGGCTTTTGATAAGGCATTGCTTCCAATCGTTAAGAGTTCTGAAGAATGGGCTGACTATACAAAAGTTTACAACCCAATGGACTTTACTGAATTTATTACTAAATCAGACAAGCTTGACTTGAAGAGTTTGGTAACAGATTTGATCAACGATACTCCTGAAAAAGTTATTATCACTGAACCAAGATACTTGGACAATTTGAACAAGTTAGTTAATGACGATACTTTTGAAGATATTAAAGCTTGGATGATGGTTAAATTCCTAACAGGCAATGCTTCAATTCTTGATGAAGAATTCCGTCAAACAATTGGTGAGTATCAACTTGCTAAGAGTGGAGCTAAGGAACTTCAAAACAGAACTAAGTATGCTTATCACTTTGCTTCAGGCATGTTCAGTGAAGTTGTCGGTGCCTATTATGGTAAGAAATACTTTGGTGAAAAAGCCAAGGCAAACGTTCGTGAAATGGTCAAGAAGATGATTTCAATTTACGAACAAAGACTTTCTAACAACGATTGGTTGAGCGAAGATACTAAGAAGAAAGCTATCGTTAAACTTGATAAGATTGTTATCAAAGTTGGTTATCCTGATAAGATTCAAGACATTTACAGCAAATTCCAAATTAACGAAAATGATTCATTGTATGACAACGTTTCTCGAATCAAGAAGATTATTACTCAAGATTCATTGGATCAATTCCACAAGCCAGTTGACCGTGAAAAATGGTTGATGCCAGGACACATGGTTAACGCTTGTTACGATCCTTCAAGAAATGACATCACATTCCCAGCCGCTATTTTGCAAGCACCATTCTACAGTTTGGACCAAACAAGCAGCCAAAACTTTGGTGGTATCGGTGCCGTTATTGCGCATGAAATTTCTCACGCCTTTGATAACAACGGTGCACAATTTGATGAATACGGTAATATGAACAACTGGTGGACTAAAGAAGATTACGCTAAGTTCCAAAAATTAACTAAGAAAGTAATCGATGAATTTGACGGCATTCCATATGCTGGTAGCAAGGTCAATGGTACTTTGGTTGTCAGTGAAAACGTGGCCGATGTCGGTGGATTACGTTGTGCTCTAGAAGCAGCTAAGGAAGATGCAGACTTTGATGTCAAAGCATTCTTCACTAACTGGGCAAAAGTTTGGAGAAACAAGTCAACTAAGCAATTAACAGAAATGTTCTTGTCAGTTGACGTTCACTCACCAGCTCCATTACGTGCTAATGTTATGGCTCAAAACATGGATGAATTCTATGATGCCTTTGATGTTAAACCAGGCGATGGTATGTGGTTAGATCCAGATAAGCGAGTTAATATTTGGTAAAATTAAATTATAAGCGGGCAAACTTTTAAGTTTGTTCGTTTTTTTATGCCGCCGGAGGCCGACAGTAATATAGTTCATGCTATCAGGACCGGCGTGAGCCAAGGTCTCACGCCTCGCTTTGAAGCCTTACCACAGTTCAGTAAGTCTCCAAAGTCGCCCTGTGGTGTAAGTGCTAAAGCACTAACGCCACACCCATTGCATGACTATATTACTGTCGACCTCCGGCTAGGTTCTTGGATTGCTGCTTTTTCCTTAATTAAGATTGTGTAACTGTATTTGAAGCATGGAATAGCCTTAAATCAAAATTAATTACATAATATATTGAGCAAGCATTTATATAAAATAAGCTAATGATTTGCGTAATAATCTATTCTGGAAGTAAACTTAGCCGGAGGTTGGTAGAGAAATTGGCCCGCAGTGAAATGTATTGTAAGAACAAAGCTTTTACAATACAAGGACGACTTTTGAGACACGGGTTTCGGCTCAAAAGCGAGGACCGAGACCGTACTTTGGCTCGGGCCGTTCCTCACAGCAGACCAAATTTCTCTGCCAACCGGAGGCGGCAATATATATACAATATTTCTTAATATTACAATTGCTCTAATTAAATTAGAAGAGTACCATAGAAATACAAAATAAGTTGTGGCGGTGAATTAATTGAGAATTAATAAAATTATTGGTGGTGCCGGGGATTTGGCGCTTGATACAAAACCAACCGATTATAAAGACAATCTATATCTAGCAGTTAATGGCGAGTGGCAGGATAAGGCTGAAATTCCAGCTGATAAATCCAGTGCCGGGGCTTCCGTTGATTTGGAATTGGAGATTGAAAAGAATCTCATGCAGGAATTCCATGATTTTGCTAAAGATGATAGTTCAATTAATGACTCAGAATTTTTGCAAGCCATCAAACTATATCGAGTAGCTAACAACGAAGAAACTTCTCAAATGGTGCAGAACAACTCAATCTTGAAAGACATTGATCGTATCAAAGCATTGAGTTCAGTGGCTGATTTGAGCAAAAATTTTGCCAGTTTGAGTAAAGATAATTTTATTTTGCCATTGGGTATGTTCGTTGAAGCAGATATGAAAAATACTGCTAAGAACGTCGTCTTTGTGGATGGTGCTGATTTATTCTTGCCTGAAAAATCTTACTATGACGACGACAATGAATTTGGTCATAAATTGTTGGCTAAATATGTGGACGTTGCTACCAAGTTATTGGAAAAATTAGGTTATAGCGATACAGATGCCAAAGATACCGTTAAGAAAGCTTCAGCTTTTGATAGTTTGTTGGTTCCAGTCGTAAAGAGTGCTGAAGAATGGGCTGAATATACTGAAATTTATAACCCTTATTCATTTAATGATTTTGGTGCTAAGTCAGATACTTTGGACTTGAAGACCTGGGTTACCGATGAAATTAAGGCAACTCCCGAAAAAGTTATTGTTGTACAACCAAGATACATGGATAACCTAAATAAGCTTGTTAATGATGATACTTTTGAAAATATTAAGGCGTGGATGATTGTTAGATATTTGATGGATAACGCTGAATTTGTCAGTGAAGATTTCCGTCAAATTTATGGTGAATTCAAGTTAGCTCGTAGTGGTGCCAAAGAATTGCCTACAAGAACTAAATACGCTTATCATTTGGCAGAACGTACATTTAGCGAAGTTGTCGGAGTTTATTATGGTAAGAAATACTTTGGTGAAAAAGCCAAAGCAGACGTCCGTGAAATGATCAAGAAAATGATTGATATTTACGAACAACGAATCAATGACAACGATTGGTTAGGTGAAGATACCAAGAAAAAGGCAATCGTTAAGTTGGAAAAGATTGTTCTTAAAGTTGGTTATCCCGATAAAGTTGAAGCAATTTATAAAAAGCTAAAAGTTGATGAAAAGGCCACTCTTTATGACAATATGGTCCAACTGAATAAAGTTTGGGTACAAGATAACTTGGATGACTATCAACGACCAGTTGACCGAACAAAATGGGCAATGCCAGGACACATGGTTAATGCATGTTATGATCCAACACGCAATGACATCACATTCCCAGCCGCAATTTTGCAGGCACCATTCTACAGCTTGAAACAAACAAGTAGCGAAAATTATGGCGGAATTGGGGCAACAATTGCTCACGAAATTTCCCATGCCTTCGATAATAACGGTGCACAGTTTGATGAATATGGAAATATGCATAATTGGTGGACAAAAGAAGATTATGCCCATTTCAAAGGATTAACACAAGAAATGATTGATCAATTCCAAGGTATCGTTTATGCAGGCGGCAAGGTTAATGGAAAACTAGTTGTTAGTGAGAATATCGCCGATGTTGGTGGAATGCGCTGTGGGATTGAAGCAGCTAAATCAGAACCAGACTATGATCCTAAACAATTCTTCATCCAATGGGCTAAATCATGGAGATTCAAGGCAACACAAGAGTATAACGAAGATTTACTAGCAACAGATGTACATGCGCCACAACCAATGCGTGCGAATGTAATGTCACAAGATTTAGATGAGTTCTTTGATGCATTTGATGTCAAAGAAGGAGACGGAATGTGGCTAGCTCCAGATAAACGTATTAATATTTGGTAATTTTAAAAATGGTATAAAATAATTGACCACGGCAATCGTAAAAGGTTGTTTGTGGCTTTTTTTGTATTAAATGTTCTATAAAAATGTTTTTCCTCTAAAGCACCTCGCAGGCGAAGCCTAGGTTATGTTTTGACCTTAAAGGGTTTTATCTTTGCGGTCCTAAAAGGATCTAAAAGGCACTGAAGCAAATAAACAAAGCGGAGGGTGACAGAGAAATTTTTTACCAGAGGTGAAGGTGGCGTTATGGCTTTAGCCATTACACCACGGACGAATTTGGAGACTTACCGGTCTGTGGTAAGGCTTCAAATCGAGGCGCGAGACCTTGGCTCGCACCGGTCCCACCTCAGGTAAAAAAATTTCTCTGTCGCCCGGAGCGCCCCAAAATAAAATTATTGATAACCCAAAACAAATATGATAAGATTTTTCAGCTTGTGACAAATCCAAAATAAAGGGGGGATTTTTATGGAACAAGACACACTTATAATGAAAAATTGGCGTCAAAATATCTATCTATTTTTAACAGGTCAATTTTTATCAGGAATTACCAGCATGATTGTGCAATACGCGATTATTTGGTATTTAACCAAACAGACAGGATCGGCGACAGTCTTGAGTATGGCAACGTTATTAGGAATGTTGCCAATGATTTTGTTGAGCCCATTTGTGGGACCTTACGTTGACCGTTCAAATAAGAAAGCATTGTTGATTGTACCTGATATTATTGCCGCATTAGTGGCAGTGGTATTGGCTATGGTTGGCTTCATGACACACGATTTTCCACTTTGGTTAGTCTTTATTTCCTTAGTTATCAGAGCTATCGCACAGACTTTCCAAATGCCAACGATTCAATCAATTTTGCCAACTATGGTACCGAAAGACCAATTGACGAAAATTAATGGTCAATTAGGAATGGTTCAATCGGCCAATTACATCATTGCACCAGCGTTAGGAGCCTTTCTATTCGCTATTATTTCCATGCCCGTACTGATTCTATTTGACGTTTTAGGAGCTATTGTCGGGGTAACGATTATCTTGTTCGTAAAAATCCCTGAATATCCTAAGATAGATGAAAAAGTTCGTGTTTTAGCAGATGCTAAATTTGGCCTAGATTTACTCCGTTCGAAAAAAGGCTTGTGGTACATGACTTTAATGGGAACCGTATTCACATTATTATTCATGCCAGCAGTCAGTATGTATCCATTAATGACAATGTCATATTTCAAAGGTACAGTTGCTCAAGCAGGTATTATTGAAATGATTTACTCAGTTGGAGCCTTGATAGGTGGAACAATCATCGGATTCTTGGGAAACTGGTCTGATCGACTCAAGCCAATCATGGTATCAATGTTGATCATGGGAATCACGATGGGAATGAGTGGCTTTTTACCACAAAATTACACTGGATTCTTGTGGTTCTTTGCCTTAAATGCAATTTCTGGAATAGCAGCACCATTCTTCAATACCTTGTTGATGGCGATAATTCAACAGAGTTATCCACCAGAACAATTGGGACGAGTGCTGGGAATCATGAATTCACTAATGAGTTTGGCAGGACCAGTCGGATTGATATTTGCGGGACCATTAGCGGATAAAATTGGAGTTAACAATTTATTTGTAATTGCGGGAGTAGGAACAATAGTCTGTGGCATTTTTGTATTTATGAATGCTACAACACGAAATTACGATAAAGAATTGCAAAAAGAAATCAATTAGTTTTTTTGATGCCGCCTCCGGTTTCGAGGGAGATGAGGTAGCCTGCTGTGGGACCGACTTGAGCCAAGGTCTCAAGTCTCGATTTTGAGCTTCGCAAAAACCGCGAATTTCAAAATACGTCCTGTGCTGTAAGGCCGGAAAATCGCCGACCTAACACCACTGCCACTGCTGGCTACCTCACTTCCTCGAAACCTCCGGCTAGTTGGTTGGATTCATTTATTTGCATTGAAGTATTATGTTTAAAATTATATGGAGTGTTAGAACACCATTATTTGAATAGGGTCATTTCCATTGATCAAAAAAACTGTAGTAATCTGTAAAAAGGATTGCTACATTTTTTTTGCTTTTCTGAATTAAAGTTGAATTAGCAATAGAGAGCATACAATCAAGCAATCCAATAGCCGGAGGGTGACAGAGAATTTTTTACCTGTGGTGAAGGTGGCGTTATTGCTTTAGCAATTACACCACGGACGAATTTGGAGACTTACCGGACTTTGGTAAGGCTTCAAATCGAGGTGCGAGACCTTGGCTCACACCGGTCCCACCTCAGGTAAAAAAATTCTCTGTCACCCGTAGGCGCCAATAATTAAAAATTATTTTTTTATTTTTTGTGATGTATCCGTTTTCTTATATAATGGTAGGTAACAAAGAAAGGTGAGGGTCTAATGGCATACATTGAAGTTAGAAATGAATCGAAACGTTATCACATGGGAGAAACGACGATTATTGCTAATAATAATCTGAATTTTAACGTTGATAAGGGAAAACTAACTGTTATTTTGGGGCCTAGTGGTGCTGGTAAATCAACTGTCTTGAACATTTTGGGCGGAATGGATACTCCGACTGAGGGACAAGTTATTATTGACGGGACAGATATTGCCCGGTTCTCTGAACGTGAATTGACTACTTACCGTCGCAATGATGTTGGATTTATTTTTCAATTTTATAATTTGATTCCTAATTTAACTACGAAAGAAAACGTTGAATTGGCTTCGGCTATTGTTAAAGATGCTTTGGATGCCACCAGAACTTTGCAGGCGGTAGGATTGGGAGACCGTGTTGATAACTTTCCATCACAATTATCTGGTGGTGAGCAGCAGCGTGTCGCAATTGCCCGGGCTTTGGCTAAAAATCCTAAGTTGTTACTGTGTGATGAGCCAACGGGTGCTTTGGATTATGAAACTGGTAAGCAGGTTTTGACACTGTTACAAAATGCCAGTCACATTGATAATAAGACGGTTATCGTCATCACTCACAACTCGGCTTTGGCAAAAATGGCTGATCGAGTGATTCGGATTCACGATGCCAAGGTTCAATCAATTGAAGATAATCCTTATCCAACTCCAGTCCAAGATATTGAATGGTAGGTGATAAAATATGAGTCCTTTAACGAGAAATATGTTGCGCGATATTAAGAAATCCAAAGGACGATTTATCGCCATTATTTTGATTATCATGTTAGGTGTATTGATTTTTGTTGGTGTCAAAGCTGCTGGTCCGAGTTTGAATGATTCATTGGACAAAACAGTTTCTGACAAAAATTTATCTGACATTCAAATGTTATCAACAACAGGGTTTTCGGAAACTGACCTCAAATTAGCTAGAAAAGTTCCGGGAGCTCAAGTTGAAGCCACGAAATTTAAGTATGTTATTGGTGGTAAAAGTAAAGTGGCCGTTGCGCTCTATGGTTATGATGAAACTGCCAAGCAGAACCAATTGATCATGCGTAGTGGACGTTTGCCTGAGCGTAATAATGAAGTCGTTTTGGATAAGAATGCCAAATCCAAGTACGGTTATAAATTAGGACAGCAGTTCCATTTTGCTAATGATTCTGGGTTAAATCACAAGTCATACAAGATAGTTGGGTTTGCTGATTCACCACAATATATTGATAACCAGTCACGTGGGTCAACCAATATTGCGGATGGACAAGTGCAATTATTTGCGTATATTCCGGAAAATCAACTGGATATGTCTGTAGCAACAATGCTGAATTTACATTTTAATTCTTTGAAGGATAAAAATACGTTCAGCGATGATTATAAAGATGCGGTTGATAAGAAGTTAACGATACTGAAGAAGAAGTTTAAAGGTCGTAAGTATCAACGGACAACTGAAGTTACCGCTGACTATTTAGCTCAGTTTGATCAGCAACAAGCACAGTTGGACCAGTTACGTGCAATGGATCCACAAGCTGCCAGTCAACAACAAGTCCAGTTGAATGCGGCGAAAACAAAGGTTTTAAAGAAGGCTAAGACGAGTTACACATGGCAAACAAGAAATGATTTACCTGGATTTTCAGCTTATGGTGAAAGTTCAGATCGAATCGCTGCTATTGCCAATGTCTTTCCAGTGTTCTTCTTCCTAATTGCTGCCTTGATAACGTTCACGACAATTACTCGGATGGTTGAAGAGGCCAGAAGTGAAATCGGAACGTTCAAGGCATTCGGTTATACGAAGTGGGAAATTTCTAAAAACTACTATTACTATGCCATTTCAGCCGGTGTAATCGGAGCTATTTTGGGAGCGTTGATTGGAAATGAGAGTTTACCAAGAATCGTTCTGGCCCTCTACAAGCAATATATTGCCCTCAATTGGGTGGTTAGCTTGCAGTGGTGGGTAATTCTTATAGCCATGATATTCTCGCTGTTGGCAACTTTAGGTGCAGCTGTAATCGTTATTAGAAAAGAATTAGTTGAAGGTCCAGCAGCTCTAATGCGTCCGAAATCTCCTAAGTCAGCCAAGAAGATTCTGATGGAACGGATCAAACCGTTGTGGAATCATTTAAGTTTCAATAGCAAAGTTAGTTATCGAAATCTCTTCCGTTTCAAGTCACGAATGTTTATGACAATTATCGGGATTGCCGGAGGTACTGCTCTGATTTTAACTGGATTTGGAATTCAGAATTCTATCGGAGCAAGTGGAAATCGTCAATATAGTGAGATTTTTGATTATCAAGCAGTTGTGAAGCTGAATGATGATGCTAATTTGACGAAAGTTAAGCAAGTTTTAAATGATAATAAGCAATATCAAAGCAGTACAGCCATTAATTCGACGACTGCCAAGTTGAAAGCTAATGGCGAACAAGTTAATGATGTAAATATTTATACGCCAACATCGATAAATAAATTCGATAAATTTGTTCATTTGGGGACTAGTTTGAATAAACATGGCGTAATTTTATCAAAGAAGACAGCTCAACTGTTGGATGTTAAAAAAGGCGATAAGTTAAATGTCGCAGCAACTGGTGGCAAGAAAGTTACTGTCAAAGTAGGCGCTATAACGGAAAACTTTATTGGACATTTTCTCTACTTGAGTCCAGAAGTTTATCAAAATAAGTTTGGCGAATTGGCAACCGCAAATACTTTGTTGCTACATTTGAAGACCCAGACGAGTGGTCAACGAAAACATTTAGCTAATAAGTTATTGGATTCTGGTGAAGTGATGGGCACTAGTTATACGCATGATGTTTTGAGTACCGTTTCAAAGATGTCATCATCATTGAAACCAATCGTTTTGATCTTTATCTTATTATCAGGAGTTTTGTCGTTCGTTGTGCTATATAATTTAACCAACATCAACGTTTCGGAAAGAATTAGAGAGCTGTCGACTATCAAAGTTTTAGGATTTTATAACAATGAAGTGACGATGTATATTGTCAGAGAAAATATTATTTTGACGATATTTGGAATTATCGTTGGCTATGGAGTCGGTAATTTATTGACAGCTTATATCCTTAATCAAGCCGCGACCGAATTGGTGATTTTTCCACTGACAATCAGTTGGATCGGTTACTTAGTTGCAACTTTATTGATGATAATTTTCACAGCTATTGTTATGCTTGTAACGCACAAGAAACTGCAACATATTGACATGATTGGTGCACTAAAATCTAATGAATGATTGAGGGTAGTATTATGAGTCTAGAGAACGATAAAGTTCTGATAATTGGTGGTACTTCGGGCTTTGGTAAAGAAGTTGCCATTATGGCTAAGCACAAAAAGGCCGATGTTTATGTCATTGGCCGTGATCAAGAACGTGTGAATCAATTAAGATATGAGGAAAACATTCAAGGTAGTTCATTAGATGCACAAAATAAGGAACAGTTGGACCATTTTTTTGATAAATATGGCTCGTTTGACCACATTGTGTCGATGCTCGGTGGCGCTATGGGCGGTGGATTTTTGGATAGTCCTATGGCAGAAATTCGTGAAGCAATTGAGGATAAATTTTTCGCCAATTTACAATTAGTTCAAGTTGCCAGCAAACATTTACGTAATAAAGGTTCAATTATTTTGACATCTGGTTCCGGCGGTCATCCTTATGATGCTTCTGGTGCGATTATCGGTAATCAAGCCATCAATACAATGGTTGAAGGAACAGCCGTTGAATTGGCTCCAGATCACCGAATCAATGCCGTGTCACCAACCTGGACTCCAACTGGTTTGTGGCGTGATATGAATTCTAAACAATTGGCTCAACAAAAGGATAATGTGGCTGAAAATGTACCATTAGGTCGTGTGGCTAGAATTGATGAAGTTGCTTCCGCTTATATTTATTTGATGGAAAACGACTTTATTACTGGCCAAGTCTTGAGGGTTGACGGTGGAGTTGACCTCTAAGAGGTGTTACACTTAAAGCTAACTTTAAGCAGAGGTGAAAAATAATGCCAGTAGAAATTGAAAAAAGATACCGTATTGGTGACTTTTCCGAATTGGTCGGATTGAATAGCCCAACACTTCGTTATTACGAAAAAGAAGGACTGATCAAGCCCCACCGAACTGATAATGGAGTCCGTTACTATACTGATATGGACGCTAGATGGGTCCGTTTCCTGTTACATTTGAAGAGTACAGGGATGACAATCGAGCAGCTAAAACGCTATGTTAAATTGCGTGCTGAAGGTGATTCGACAATTAATCAACGAATTGAATTGCTTGAGGAAGTCCGTAAAAACTTTGAAGTCGAATTTCAACAATTACAAGATAGTTGGACGATTTTGAATGATAAGCTGGATTGGTACAAAGGTAAAATGGGCGGCCATATCGAAGACAGTGAACAGTTTTCTGAGTATTTGGAAGGCTTGAATCACGGGTATTTGCAGGATAGGTAAGCCGTCGGAGGTTCTCCGACCTAAACCACTACCACTGCGGACTCTATCCCTCGCGACCTCCGACAAATGTGTTGGTTTGTTTGAGATTGAGTTTTAAAAATATTGAATGGTATAAAATAACTGTTTACTTTCTAGAAAAGTGGACGGCTATTTTTTTGCAATTAACACAATCAAAAAAACATAATTAATTCTTCCCTATTATTTACATTTGAAGTTGATTTAATCAAAGGATTCTTAAATATAATTCAAGATCGAGCTTCCGGGTGCCAGAGATTTTCACCAGCAGTGAAAGTGTCGTTATGGCTTTAGCCATTACAACACAGGACGATTCTGAGATTTGCGGTTTGTGCAAAGCTCAGAATCGAGGGTCGAGACCGTACTTTGGCTCGAGCCGGTCCTCACAGCAGGCGAAAAATCTCTGGCACCCGGAGGCGGCATATTTAAAAAACAAAATATTTTTAAGAATATTCTTGACTTAAAGTTAACTTTAAGTTGTTTAATGTAAAACATCAGGAGGAATTGATTATGGCAAAACAAACAGCAGGACACGACTTATTAGGAGATTTTGCTCCACAATTTGCAGAATTAAATGATGACGTATTATTCGGAGAAGTTTGGAGTAAAGAATCTGAACTTTCTGCGCATGATCGTTCTCTAATCACAATCGCAAGTATTATTTCAGCAGGTAACATTGAGCAACTAGATGCTCATTTAAAAATTGGTAAGAAAAACGGTATTACTAAAGAAGAAATCGTTGCAGAAATTACTCATTTATCATTTTACGCAGGTTGGCCTAAGGCTTGGTCTGCATTTAACAGAGCTAAAGAAATTTGGAAGGATGAAAAATAATTATGGCAAAAAATGAAGAATTAAAGACAGACGGAGTTTTCCCAGTTGGTGACAAAAATGATGCATATGCACAATACTTCATCGGACAAAGCTACCTTAAAGGCTTAGTTAGTCCTGAAGACAATATCGATTTTGGCGTTGGTAACGTTACATTTGAACCGGGATGTCGTAACGATTGGCACATTCACCACGATGGTTTCCAAATCCTTTTGGTTACAGGTGGCGAAGGTTGGTATCAAGAGTGGGGCAGACCAGCTCAACTATTGAAGCAAGGTGACGTTGTCGTTATTAAAGAAGGCGTTAAACACTGGCACGGAGCAACTAAGGACAGTTGGTTCAGCCATGTTGCAATCACTAAAGGTACATCAGAATGGCTTGAAAAAGTTACTGATGCTGAATATGACAAATTATAAGAGGTAAAAATGACAGAAAAAGTTTTAATTTTAGGTGCTGCTAGTCAAATTAGTCGCTATTTGATTCCCGATTTATTGGAACAGACAGATGCTAAATTAACATTGTTTGCTCGTAATGGTAATCGTCGTTTGAAAGATTTCCAAGATAAAGCAGGAATTATTGATGGCGACTGGACTAATACTGAAGAATTGGTAGCAGCTTTAAAAGGTCAAGACATCGTTTATTTGGCCACAGTCCCCAATACGTCAGTATCGAAGAGAATTGTTGCTGCAATGAAACAGGCTGGCGTTAAACGCTTAATTGTAGCTGGTGGACTTGGTATTTTTGACGAAGTTGCTGGAAAATTTGGTGAGTGGAATGCGCGGATGATTGGCGATTATACAGCCATCAAGGAAGCATCATTTGCATTGTGTGATCCAGATTTAGATGTAACATTTTTACGAATGACTTGGTTGTATGACCAAGATAATAATACGAAATATGAAATTGTTCCTGAAGGTCAGCCCTATAAAGGGACTCAAGTTACTCGTCAGGCAGTTGCACAATTGATTACAGATATTGTTAAAAAGCCATCGCTTTACAGTCAACAAAATATCGGTGTAGTTGAGCCCAATACTGAGTGGGATAAGCCGTCATTTTACTAAAATAGTGAATTTGTTTTAGTTGTTGGAAAAAATAAACTGATATTTGGAATTTTAGCAAGTGATAAATTCAATATTTTGATATTTAATAATTGTTAAAGTTAACTGTGAATTTTCAAAAATATAACTTATATCACAAAATTATAGACCGAGAAAATGGTCTATTTTTTTTACGCTTTTTTTACATTAAATAGATTATATATATACATCCCGTCTCCATACTATAGCTAATGACTTATTTGGAGGGATTAGATAATGTCTACAGTATTAACGAATATTACTAAGAATTACGATTCAGAGAAAGCGGTCTTGAGTGATGTCAACGCCGAAATCCAAACCGGGGAATTCTTTGTAATTGTTGGCCCATCAGGTTGTGGTAAGAGTACTTTACTACGAATGATTGCTGGTTTAACACCAATCAGTGACGGTGAAATTCGTATCAACGATAAAGTTGTTAACGGATTGCCACCTAAGGACCGTAACCTAACAATGGTTTTCCAAAGTTATGCACTTTTCCCATTTTTAAATGTCTGGGATAATGTTGCTTTTGGATTGAAAGCTAGAAAAAATACTTCTCAAGCTGAAATTGAAACACGTGTTAATGATGCTTTGAAAATGGTTAACCTTGAAACTCTAAAGGATAGAAAACCGCGTGAACTTTCTGGTGGTCAAAGACAACGTGTGGCTTTAGCTCGTGCTGTTGCCAGTGATGCCAAGATTTGTTTGATGGATGAACCACTATCTAACTTGGATGCTCAATTGAGAATCAAGATGCGCCAAGAAATTTATGCACTTCAAAGAAAGCTTGGCCTAACACTGATTTATGTTACCCATGATCAAGTTGAAGCTATGACTATGGCTGATCACATCATGGTTTTACATGATTCTAAAGTTCAACAAATTGGTACACCAGTTGAAATTTACAAACATCCAGCTAATGAATTTGTTGCTAGTTTCTTCGGGGTTCCACCAATCAATATTTTGCCTGCTGTGAAAGTTTCTAATGGAAAAATCAATGTTAACAACGATTTTGAAGTTAATATCGATCAACAAGTTCCAGCTGATAACTTTAAAGTTGGTATTAGACCTAACGAATTGGTACTTGAACAAACTGATGAATTGCATGCTAATGCCTCTGTTAAGTCAATTGAATTCCTTGGTGATGAAAAAATTGTCTACGCTAAGATGAGTAACAATAACTTAGAAGTATCGGCGGTTGTTGCTAGTGATGCTGATTTTAAAGCTTACGATACAATCAAAGTTTCAGCTACTGACAACGTTTTATTATTCAATGGTGATGGTGTAAATATTACTAGAAACGCGGAGGATGTAGTCAATGCTTAAGACTTCGACAACTGACGCTGTTCCAGAAAAAAAGGTTAAAACCGCACAACGTCACAGTTTTCGTTTGAATGCGAATGACAAATATTATGCATCTATCTTTTTAGGTCCCTCATTATTAGTTTTAGGATTATTCGTTTTCTATCCAATGCTTAAGACACTTTATATCAGTCTCTTTTTAACTAATACACTTGGTAAAACGACTGTCTATGTGGGATTAGGTAATTATGTAAATCTAATTTCTTCACCAGATTTTATATCTAGTATGTTCGTTACGTTATTTTATGTTTTTGCGGTAACTTTCTTTACTGTGGCGCTCGGATTACTACTAGCCAACTTAGCAAGTCAAAAGTTACCAGGTATTGGCATTTTCAGAACGCTTTATTCAGTTACAATGGGTGTTTCAGTAGCTGTCGCAGCTATTTTCTGGCTCTTCATTTTTAATCCATCAACTGGTTTCTTTGCACTAATGAGTAGTATGTTCAACTTACCAGTCATGAACTGGTTAACTAATCCAACTAGTGCCATGTGGGCGGTTATTATCACAACCGTTTGGATGAACCTTGGATTTACTTTCTTAATTTTATTGGGTGCTATTCAATCAGTTCCAAATACTTTGTATGAAGCCGCCGACGTTGAAGGTGCTTCATCAAACTTCCAATTTTTCCACATTACTGTTCCAATGATCTCACCAACATTGTTCTTCGTTTCCACAATCACTATCATCGGTTCATTTAAGAGTTTCGGCCTAATCGATATGATTACTAAGGGTGGTCCTACAAATGCCACTAACATGCTAGTTTACCGAATTTATAAAGATGCCTTTTACAGTGGAAATTATTCTAAATCTAGTGCAGAAGCAATCATTTTGACAGTTATTATTGCCTTCTTCACATTGCTTCAATTCAAATTCCTTGAGAAGAAGGTGAACTACTAATGCAAAGTCTTGATGAAAGTGCTGTTTTAAAACGTGTTTTCAGTTATATCTTGATGATCTTACTAGCTTTGATTATCTTGGGACCATTCTTTATCGGTATTTGGACTAGTTTCTTGCCAACAATGGATATTGCTAAAGGTAATATGTTCAGTACCAACGTTTCACTTGATAATTACGTAGCTGCATTTACGAGAACACCAATTTTACGTTATCTAGGTAATACGGTTGTCATCGCTACAGTTACCATGCTTGCACAATTACTTTTCTGTTCAATGAGTGCTTATGCTTTCGTATTTCTCAAGTTCAGATTTAGAAAAACATTCTTCACATTATTCTTAGTTACAATGATGTTGCCTTTCGAAGCAGAAATCATCCCTAACTTTGCCACAATCAAACAAATGGGATTATTGGATCACTTTGGAGCGTTGATTATTCCATTTTTAACTTCAGCATTTGGTACGTTCATGCTTCGTCAATCATTCATGCAAACACCAGCTGAATTGAAAGAAGCTTCAGATATTGAAGGTTTGAATCATTTCCAATTTTACTGGAAGATTGTTTTGCCATATAACAAGATCAGTATGATTACTCTTGGTGCTTACAGTTTCTTAGGTGCCTGGAACCAATACCTCTGGCCAATGTTGACAACCTTTAGTAATAACTCACGTGTTATCCAAAATGGTTTGAAACAATTGAAGTCAGAAGAAACTTTCAATGACTGGGGTATGATTCAAGCTAGTGCGGCTATTATTGTTATTCCAACAATTATTGTGCTCTTCGTCGGTCAACACTACTTCAAGTCAGGTATGAACGAGGGGGCAGTTAAATAATGTCGAAATTTAAAAAATTAACAATCCCGTTGATTTTAGTTTTGGGAGTCGTTTTAGTTGCCTTGTTTGGTAAGTCTCTTTCAGCTAAATCTGCGGTTAAAGATAATCGGACACAAGTTGTTTTTTGGCACGAAATGGGTGGACCTTCTGAACAGGCTTTGTATAAAGTCGTTGATGGTTTCAATAAGTCACAAAATAAATACAAAGTTGTTCCTAAGTATCAAGGATCTTATGATGAAGCTATCCAAAAGATTCTTCAAACACATAACACAAGTACATCACCAGCAGTTTTCCAAGCATTTGATATTTCAACCGCTCAAATGTTGCACAGTGGTTATACAACACCAGTTCAAAACTTCATTGATGAAGATAACTACGATGTAAGTAAGATTTCTGCCGTTGCCAGAGCTTTCTATGCCAATGGTGGTAAGCAACAAGCTATGCCATTCAATACTTCACAACCAGTCTTGTATTTCAATGCATCTCTATTAGAGAAGTACGGCATTACACCACCGCCAGTTTCACCTTCATACAGTGACATCACTCGTGTTGCCAAAGAATTGTACGAGAAGTCTGGTCACAAAGTTAAAGGTATGACTGTTCAAGTTTATGGTTGGTTCCTAGAACAAGCTTTAGCTAATGCCAACAGACAATTAGCTAACAGAGACGATGGTCACACAGGTAATCCAACTAAGGTTAATATCAACAATCCTGATACAGTTGAGTTCTTGAACTGGATCAAAGAAAATATTAAATCTGGTGATTTTATTGATTATGGTTCAGGTGCCAGTGCCGGTGCCAACCAAACTGCCGGATTCCTTTCTGATAAGGTTGGAATTTTCATTCAATCTTCAGCAAGTATTGGTCAATTAAGCAAGAACAATAAGAATAAATTAGGTATCACGTACTTCCCACATCCTGATGGCAAAAAAGCCAATGGTGTTTCAATCGGTGGGGCAGCCCTTTGGATCTCAAATGACAAGCCTAAGGACGTTCAACGTGGAGCCTTCGAATTCATCAAGTATACTTTGAAGCCAGAAGTTCAAGCTCAATGGCAAAAGTCTACTGGTTACTTAGCTCTTAATAAAGATTCACAAAATACAAGTATCTTAAAGGACTTATATGCCAAGAGTCCTGAGTCAAAAGTACCAGGTGAACAATTGGCTAATGCCAAAGCTAACTTCTCCAACTCTGGTATTTTGATGGAAGGTATGCAATTGACTCGTCAATTAGAAGAAGTTGCCATGGAGACAGTTTATAATGGCGGCGATATTAAGACTGCTTTAAATGTAGCAGATAAGAATATCAACGATAATTTGACTACTTTGAATAAAGCAAACGGATTTAATTAAGATTTGCCGTCTCCGGGCACCAGTCGATTTACCCCGCCATGAGGACCGGCTCAATCCAGAGTGCGGTCTCGACCCTCGATTTTGAGCCGAAGTTCACGTCTCAAAAGTCGTCCTGTGGTGTAATGGCTAAAGCCATAACGCCACTTTCACAGCGGGGTAAATCGATGGTGTCCTCCGATTCTTTTAATGGTCAGCATTATACATACTATTCAGTATTTATTAACAATCATCAAACCTTTTAAAAACAAAAAAATCATTCCTCCTAATTATCGGAAGAATGATTTTTTTGATAGTGTCTTAAATTGAATAGGTTGGGTGGCAATGCTTGTAAGAAGGTAATACCTAAGATTAACAATGCACCTGCTAATTCAGCGGCACTGACATGTGTTTTTAACACCGTCACGGCCAAGAATGTTGCTGTTAATGGTTCAAAAGCACTCAACATTCCAGTTGTTGCTGGTGTTAAATAGTTGAGGCTTTGTAGATAGAACAGATATGAAAACATTGTTCCACCGGTGACGATAAAGATAATACAAATCCAAGCTGTTGGTGTCATTGCTGGAACGTGTGTCAAGTTGGCGAATGGTGCGAAGACGATTCCACCTAATAACATTGACCAACCAGTAACGATTCTGGCATCGAAACGTTTTAATAATTCTCTTGGTAGTAGTGTATATGATGCTTGACTAATACCAGCTCCGACTCCCCATAAAACGGCTGCAGGTGACAACATTAGCTGATTAATGTGTCCGTGTGTTACTAGGAGAAAAGTTCCTAGAAGAGCCAAGAAAATGGATATTACGTCAATTCTTCGTGGCAGTTGTAGTTTTCTCAATGAGATGTATAAGATGATGAATAATGGCCCTAAAAATTGTAAAACTGTGGCGGTTGGCGCGTTGCCATATTTAATCGCCATAAAGTATGTGTATTGTGCTGGCAACATCCCTAAAAGCCCGAATGCCAGTAATTGTACGACATAACGTGGCTTTTTTAAGATGGTAAATAATTCTTTAGAATCAACGAAGTAACACCAGATAACTAGCATTAGACCAGCGAAAATCAAGCGAATACCCACGATCCACTGTGTGGGGATGCTTTCTTGTGTGAATAAATATTGAGCGATACTGCCAGAAAATCCCCAAAGAACAGGACCGGCAATCGCATAGAAGAACCCCTTTTGTTTGTCTGTCATAAAAATCTCCCCCAAGACATGTTAAATATCATGCTAACACTGATATTGTGGTCCAAGCAAAGAAATATTTTATACTGTATAATTCGTCTTATATATAGGAGGAACGCTTATGCTCAAAATCCAAGATATTAGTAAGAATTTCGGATCATTGCAAGCTTTGAATGATGTCTCATTCGATGTAGCGGACGGTCAGATTATGGGATTAATTGGCCAAAATGGTGCCGGAAAATCGACTACTTTTCACAGTATTTTGAACTTTCTAAATTATTCAGGAACAATCACGTGGAATGGTCAACCGATAACTGAGCCAGTCTTTGATGAGATTGGTTATTTGCCCGAAGAACGTAGTTTGATGCCCAAACTAACGATTGAACAGCAGATTGTTTATTTGGCACGACTCAAGGATAAATCGGCCAAAGAGATTCGCCCTCAAATTAACACGTGGCTACAACGATTTGCGGTTAAGGGAGACAAGAAAGATAGAATTAAAGACTTATCAAAAGGGAACCAGCAGAAGGTGCAGTTGATTTGTACGTTAATTCATAATCCTAAATTAATTATCTTGGATGAGCCATTCAGTGGCCTTGATCCAGTTAACGCCGACCTTTTGAAGCAATCCATTTTGACTGCTAAAGAGCAGGGAGCTGCCATTATTTTCTCTAGTCACGATATGGAAAATGTTGAAGAATTGTGTGACAGACTAGTTATGTTGCGTAATGGCCAAGTTGTTTTACATGGAACTGTTCGTGAGGTTCGCCAATCATTTGGTAAAACTAGAATTTTAGTCACAACGGATTGGACGAAAGAAAAGTTAGAAAACTTGCCACACGTCATTAAAGTTGAACGTCACGAGGAAAAACGTTTCGTCTTAGATTTAGATGATGAAACAGCCGGTGAAGAAATTTTTGATAAGTTGACTCAAGGTAAATATATCGAAGAATTCAGTCAGCAACCACCAACTTTGGATGAAATTTTCCGTTTGAAAGCAGGTGAAAAAAATGAATAAACTCTGGATTGTTACGATGGAAACATTTCTACGCCAAATCAAGTCGTGGAGTTTCGTACTATTAATTTTAGGACCATTCTTGATGTTTGGGATTTCCATTGGTGCCGGTTATATGAGTGCTCAAAGTAACCAAGGTGCCGATAAGATTGCTGTTATCAGTAATCAGCCACAGTTGCGCGACAGTTTTATCAAGAGCAATAAAGACGATGTCAATAAATCAGTTACTGATAAAAAGACAGCTACTAAGAAAATGAATCATAATAAATTAGCTGGATATTTGGAATTAGAAATAGTTTCTGGCAAAGTCAGTGCCCATTATACGGGGACGACCTCACTAGGAACGGGAACGAAGTCGCGTATCAATAGTTATTTAATGCAGACACAGCAACAATTAAATCTTGCCAATGCTAAATTAACTACCGGCCAAATTCAAACTTTACAACAGCAACCAGTTTTGAAAGAGTCAATTAAGAAGAGCACTGGAACGGCGAATATAGCTAAGCAGCTTTCATTTTGGATCACAGTTGTTATGGTTTATATAATTTTAATTACCTATACAACCATCACCGCTCAAGAAATTGCTTCTGAAAAGGGTACTAAGATTATGGAAATTATTTTCTCCAGTACTACAGCCGTGAAGTATTTCTTGGGGAAAATCTTTGGAGTAATGTTAGTGATTTTGACACAAGTTCTAATTTATCTATTAGGTGGTTGGGGAGCGTACATCTTTGCCCAAAACTCATCCCTAACTAAGCCATTTATGCATGAGTATCAACCATTGATCACATCAGTTTTTAAAAACTTATTAAGCGTCAATCTAGTTTATTTGTTGCTAGGTGTAGTAATTTATACAATTTTGGCCGCATTTTCCGGAGCATTAGTAGCCAAAGCAGAAGACGCTTCAAAGGCAGCTCAGCCAGTGATCATGTTGAATCTAGCAGCATTCTTCATCACCTTCCCATTCCAAAATAACCTCGATTCGATGGTGGTAAAGGTACTTTCTTACATTCCATTTTTCTCAACATATTTCATGCCATTAAGAATAATCAACAACGACGCATCGACACTAGAAATTGTCTTATCGCTTGTGATTTTAGCGTTAAGTATCGTTCTCTTGGCAGGATATATTGGAAAAATCTATCAAGGATTGATGTTACAAACAGACGATTCAAGCTTCTGGAAGAGATTTAAGAGAGGAGTATCGTATACTAAATAGTTCAGTATTTAACTAAAATTTCGAAAATTAAACTAGACGGAGGATGCCAGAGATTGTACCAGCTATGCAGGTATTATTAGGGCGAAAGCCCTGATAATACGGACGACTTTTGAGACGTGATTTTCGGCTCAAAATCGAGGCGCGAGACCTTGGCTCGCACCGGTCCCATAGCAGGTACAATCTCTGGCATCCGGAGGCGGCAATAAAAATAAATACCATTATATTTGCATATTAAATTGCATTTATAGTGGTATTTTTTATACAAAATGTATATGAAAGCGTTTTGCATGCAGGTATACTCCACGTATAGAGGAAAGGGGTATTAAATATATGTCTGCAAAACAGAATCAACATGAGGGTTTCAGAAGTAGTCAAAAGCTGTTTTTACTCGGTGTGACTACATTCAGTGCAATGCTAGTTTTCATCAGTTCATCTACCACAGTTCACGCTGATGAAACGGATACAACGGTTTCCACAAGTACGAACGAGACTGATATGGCAACAGCTCCAACTGATCCTAACTCCAAAGAAACAGATTCGACAGCAACAGACAATACTAGTGATACCAAAAAGGTGAGTGCCTATTATGAAGTTCAGGCATCCTCCGATATTGCGGCTGAACAAGCACAACCAGTCGCAACTAAATCAACTAAGGCGGTGACAACAACTATCGGCAATTCAGTTGAAGATACACAGACTTATCAAGCAATTCAGAAGACTACTGACACGATGAATGCCAATCAAGTTAACGTTGACCAAGCATATTTTGGACTGGCCGGGGATAAAGTAGTTGATCAACAGTTGGCAAATATGGACGCGACAACAGCGGCTAAATTGAATGATGACGGCTATTTAATCAAGAGTGGCGTAGTTGATAATAAGAAAACTTTGGTCGTTCAAGGAAAAGATGCCACCGGACTATTTTATGGCATCAATCATGTGAATAATCTAATCGCTAAAAAATCCGATTTATCCAAAATTAACATTTCCGAATCACCCCAGATGTCAATTCGTGGTGTGATTGAAGGATTTTATGGAGAACCTTGGTCACAACAAGCCCGTAAAGACTTGTTCAAATTCATGGGTGATCACAAAATGAATGTTTATATTTATTCACCTAAAGATGATGACTACTTGCGGAAGAATTGGAAAGAACTTTATCCACAAGATAAACTTGACCAAATTAAAGATTTGATTGCTGCAGCTAAGAAGAACCATGTACAATTCGTTTATACGTTATCACCTGGTAATGACATTACATATTCTAGTCAAGAAGACTTCGACAAGACGGTTGCCAAGTTAAATCAATTGAAGTCAATCGGTGTAACCCAGTTTTACATTGCGTTAGATGATATTCCTTTGGGGATGACAGATGCCGATGCAGCAATTTTTAAGAATCATCCCACAACTAACTATCATAATAATCCGTGGTCAGGTTTGGCTGATGCGCAGGCCTTTTATGTGAACAAGGTCCAAAGAGATTATGTTAAGAAAAATAATTTACCTGACCTCTGGTTAGTGCCAACTAATTACAATGGTTCTAAGCAAGATCCATTCAAAGAAGCTCAAGGTGAAGCTTTGGATAAGAATATTCGTGTGCAATGGACAGGTGAAGGGGTCTTTTCAGGCGATATTACGAATGAATCAGTTGAAAAAGCTAAGGAAACATATCACACAGACCACATTTTTATTTGGGATAACTTTCCAGTAAACGATTCAGACCAAGAACGTTTGTATCTCAATCCAGTTAGAAGTAGAAGTAAAAAGCTTTATCAAATCATGGATGGGTTCACAAGTAATCCAATGGTACAGCCTTATGCTTCATGGATTGGCTTATCTAGTTATGGTGATTACATGTGGAACGCTGACAAATATAATCCAGATGCCAATTTACAAGACACGATTCGAGAACTAGCTGGTGATGATCCAGAAGTAGTTGTCGCAATACAACAGTTCGTTGATTTGAATCAATATTGGAATTATGCGACTGAAGAAGACCAAGTGCATGCGCCAATCTTATCAAATTTTGTGAATAAATTTGAACAAGCAGACTATGGCACGGTAGCTTATCAAGAGGCCAAAAAGGATTTGTTGGACCGCTTGAATATCATTAGTAACATGCCAACGACATTGCAGAAGATGAAGACAAGTGGTTTTTATAATGATTCGTTGCCATGGATCAATGCTGCTAGTCACTGGGGGAAAGCGATGATTGCAAGCGTGGAGATCATGGACGCAATCAAGAATAATCAGACTGACAATTTGAGTACTAGTTTCAGTAATCTCAATGAACAAGTTAAATTAGCCAATGAGAAATCTTTGCCAGACAATCGGACTGGAAAAACTGACTTAGTACTGACACCAACAGTTGGTGATGGCGTGTTTGAAAGTTTTGTTGCCAAAGCTAATCAAGCGGTCGATGGATATTTGGGAATAAAAGCCTTAGTTGCGGGTACAACTCAAGTAACGAGCGAAGCGACAACTAACATTTCCCAAAATGGCGATTATGCTCCAAGCAATATGAATGATAATAATCTTAATACCAAATTTTGGAGTAATCGCAGTGTCAAAACCGGCGATACGATTACTGTGGATTTGAAAGAAAGCCAAGAGATTCAAAGAATCAATCTACATCAAGGTGTTTCCGATGATGTAACATCAGGTGACATTTTTAAATCAGCCACAATCTATGCCGGAAATTCAGCTGACGGGAGCGATAAAGTTGCCATTGGCGAAGTGACACCGACTGGAAATTATCAATTAGATTTGAATCAGCCAATTAAAGCCAGATATATCTTTATAACAGCCACAAGCGATTCAGACAGTTGGCTCCAAATTAGAAATATTTCTGTTTTCGGTAAGACCGGTTTAAGTATCAATAATATTCAAACAACCGATAACTCAAGTTCTAAAGGGATGTTTGATGGAACGGTTGAGACAGCATTCACTGGGACACTAAGTGACAGTCAAACGACCGGAACAATTGAACAAACCTTCGAATCAACTGATGCTAAAACAATTTATCTAGCAGGTAAGGTGAGTGGGACTATCTATGTCCATCAAAATAATAAATGGCAAGAATTGGGTCGAGTTGAAAGTAATCAATCATTAACCCAACTAAAAGTTGAAGGTGGGTCGATTGATGGCATTAAGCTGGTGATCGATAGTAATACATCTGAGTTTGTAATTAATGAATTTGGGTTGAGTAGTAAATAAGAGAGGGAAAACCTCAAGTGTATTTGCACTTGAGGTTTTTTTGCTGCATGTAACAGATACAATAACCGGAGGCGGAAACAAAAAGGACAACCTGCTTTTCAGTAGATTGTCCCAAGATATCATTATTTAAAAGAATAGTCCGTAAATTTTAATAGCAGAAATACCAGCAAGGATTGGAGCAACAACTGGAACCCAACTATATTTCCATTGGGAAGAACCCTTTGGATTTAAAGGTAATAATGCATGCAATACACGAGGACCAAGGTCACGTGCAGGGTTCAAAGCTGGACCAGTAGGACCACCAAATGAAATAACCAAACACATAACCAGGAATCCAAGTCCGATAAAGTCGGCACGAGGGTCGATATGATCAGAAGTTAATGCTACGGCACCAAATACCAAGATAAAGGTACCGATAAATTCGTTAATGAAACCGTTAAGACGACTGTTTTCAGCATCGATTGTTGAGAATGTACCAAGGATACTTTCAACATTTTCTGTTTTATTATAGTAAGGCTTGTAGGCAGCCACAATTAACAATTGACCAAAGATGGCACCTAAGAATTGAGCAATTAGATATGGACCAACTTCAGACCATGGAAATTGGCCGTTGATAGCTAATCCCAAAGTCATAGCTGGGTTGATTTGACCACCAGAGACAGGTCCAAACATCATGGCCGGAATCATAACACCGATACCGTAACCAAATCCGATTAAAATCCACCCACCGTGGAAACCTTTTGTTCCTTTTAATTCAACGTTGGCAACTGAACCATTACCGAGGGCAACCATGATAGCTGTTCCGATAAATTCAGCGATACAACGTGCTAACAATGTATAATGCATAATTAATACTACCCCTAAATTTAATTAATTTGTCTCATCATGACCTATACTATCAAGCAAAACACGAATATTAAAATTCACTCAGAAATGGGTTAAATCATATAAATTCGTAATAATTTGTCTTTGGTGAGTGAATATTTTCTAAAATTCACGTAAAAAAATTGCTCCATCAATAATGGGCAACTTCCACTAACATAAATAGTAAAATAAATCAAATAATGAGCAACGTGTAATATTGTATCATACATTCCGAATATTTTTTGTCATTTTCAGAAAAATCAACAAGTTTTTACTTTAGGGGTTTTCCGCCTACGGGTGAGATGGATGAAGTCCGCTGTGGGACCGGCTCGAGCCGAAGTGCGGTCTCGACCCTCGGTTTTGAACTTCGCAAAATGCGCGAATTTCAAAACACGTCCTGTGGTGTAAGAACGGGAAGAACGCCCGTCCTAACACCACTGTCACTGCAGGACTCCATCCATCTCACCCGTAGGCTAGTTTGTTTATTGACTGGAGTGTATTTTGTCTTGCAGGGTTCACGTAAGATTGAGTAGAGTTCATTTAGTATATAGACACATAATCAAAATCTTAATGAAATTATTTATAACAATAGGAAATAAATGAGTCGGAAGGACTGAGAATACGTACCCGCTGTGGGTGTGGCGTTATGGCTTTAGCCATTACACCACCGGGCGAGTTTGGAGACTTACCGAACTTTGGTAAGGCTTCAAACCGAGATTCGAGACCGTACTGTGGCTCGAATCGGTCCGCATAGCAGGTGAATATGCTCATCCCTGGAGTTTTTCAAAAAAATGGCATTACTTTACTTGGAATTTAACTATCAAAAGATATAATTGAGTTATTATTCCGGTGACAAGAGTTAGTCTCTTTCAACCTTTGGATAATTAAATCCTAAAAACGAGGTAGAAAAATGAAGGTTCTTAGTTTAGTTAATTTAACAAAGAAACAAACAGAGAAGATTCAATCAATCTCTGGTATCGATTTAAAAGTCGTATCTCCTAAAAAGGTTACTCCTGAAGATCTCGATGGAGTCGAAGTTTTGTACGACTGGTCAAATACTTTGAAAGATGCCGTTTTGAAGAGCGATACTTTGAATTGGATTCAAGTTGTTCGTGCAGGTGTCGACGCTTTGCCTTTGCGTGAATTGAATGAAAAAGGTGTTATTTTAACTAACGGATCCGGTGCCAATGCTATCAATATTGCGGAACAAACTTTGACTTATATGTTGATGTTCATGCGCCGTATGAATTTGACTGCTAGACATCAAGATGCCCGTGAGTGGAAACAAGACGATGGTTATGATGAAGTTTATAACAAGACCGTCATGATTGTTGGCGTGGGCCACATTGGAAAATTGATTGCTCAATATGCCAAAGCTTTGGGAATGAAGACAATCGGTGTCAGAAGAACTGATCAAGACGCTGAATATATTGATGAAATGATTCCGATGTCAGAAATGAAATCTAGAATCAATGAAGTTCACTTTGTTGTCAATGCTTTGCCAGATACCGAAGAAACTATTGGTATGTTTGATGAAGAATTGTTCAAAGCTATGTCTAAGAAAGCTTATTACATCAATATCGGCCGTGGAAAAACTACTAAGATGGACGATTTGATTGCTGCCTTACAAAATGAAGAAATTGCCGGAGCTGGTTTGGATGTTACAACTCCAGAACCATTGCCAAGCGATAATCCATTGTGGGATATGAAAAATGTCATCATAACACCACATGATGCTGGCAACAGTGTTCACTATGAAGAACGAGCCTTCGATATTTTCAAGCGCAACTTGAAGTCATATGTTGAAAATGGCGAAGTTGTTATTAATGAAGTAAACTATTCAACCGGTTATTAGGTGAGTGGTGCCGCCGAAGGGTGCGAGGGATAAAGTCCGCTGTGTGGACCGGATCGAGCCTGGGGTGCGGTCTCGACCCTCGATTTTGAGCTTTGCACAAACCGCAAATCTCAAAATCATCCATGTGCTCGATATATTAAATAGATAATTAAGTGTAAGTTCTGAGTAAATGTTAATTTATTTACTTGGAACTTTTTTCGCATATCAAAAAGGTTTGTTCCCTAAACTAAGCTACTGAATCATATAAATCATATATTGTTGAAGGTTGTAATTTTTTTAAAGTACTAAATAAATTAGTTGAAAGAGCTGAGGGTATTCATATGCAGCGAAAGTGGCGTTATTGCTTTAGCAATTACACCACCGGGCGTGTTGGAGACTTTTCGGCCTTTGAAAAGGCTTCAACCGAGGTTCGAGACCGCTCTTTGGCTCGGGCCGTTCCGCGCAGCAGATGAATACCCTCAGCTCTGGAAAAGGCATACTTTAACCAGATAACGTTTTCAAAGTGAAATAGTGTTGAGAATTAACCCAGATGTATTAAAATTAAGTTAGATACGTGAAAGGAAAAATAATGTCATCTGGTGATTGTTTTATAGGATTCATGCTTGTTTTCTTGTTTTGGTTATTATTATTAATTTTGGAAATAATATTAAACATGAGAAACACGATTATAGAATTATCTTTCTTTTCTGATGAAAAACTAAATACTTTAGATAGTGATCTAAATAAAAGATTCGGTGTTCGTTTTCAGGCTCCATTTGAATTATTGGAGTTTTTGATAGTTGGATATATTGTTTATGTACTATTAACGGATTTACGTTTCCAAGGGATTCAATTGGATGCTGGTTCGTTAAATCAAATCCTGTTCTTCTTTGCGATTGTCACAGCAGTGATGGTCGGGGATATGTTGTTGATTGCTAAAGATTTACATATTTATAAGTTTATTAAGAATTATGTGGCACAATCTTAAGAAGAGAGTGGAGACAGGGCGGTTAGCTCCCGAGCATTTTCGTGGTTTTGTGAATTGCACGCTGAACTTGCGGGCGATTTACAAAATCATGAAAAGCGGAAGGAGTTGCCCTGTCGGAACTCGTTTTAGAGCCACTGCCTATATATAATCAAAAAAAGAACTGTATCAATCACAAATGATTGTTACAGTTCTTTTTGACTATAAATTATTATTCATCATCTTCAGGATGCTCTTTAAGCCAAGCATCAGCGTCTTTTTGACTCTCGAGATGCTCAACGGGTATATCTTTAATAGCTTCAGCTAAATTTTTCTCGGCCACTTCTCTTGATGTAGAATTAATTTTCTTTTCCATTCTAATCATATCCTTCAAAATTAGTTTATTTTCGATAATTGGTTCATCGTAATTATCCACAAAGAAGTTACGATCAATGTTAACAACTCGAAAGCCACATTTTTGATAAAGGTAAAGCTGTGCAAAACTTGTACTACCTGTACCAATTTCAATTGTATGATATTGCCTTTTTTCAGCCCAATCAAGTGCAAACCGAATTAACTTTTCGCCTAAACCTTGATTTTGAACCGATTCATCCACAGCAATATTCACAATTTCCACTGTTTCGGGTCTGGTATCGAGCATTAATAGCACGCCTAATAGTTCGTCATTGTGCACAAGTTCAAATTTGTAAGCTCGGTCAAGATAACTATCCACAATTTTTCGAGACGGATCAGCATCCAAGAAAAGCTGATAATGTTTGGAAGTGATTTTTGTAATTGTTTGAATTTTAAAATTATTCTCTGATTTGTCCATCGCCTTGTACCAGATACTTCGTAGTAGTTAATTCGTTGGCCCCCATGGGACCTCTGGCGTGAAGCTTTTGAGTACTGATACCAATTTCAGCTCCGAAGCCAAATTGTTGTCCATCAGTGAAACGAGTTGAAGCGTTTGTGTAAACCACCGCAGCATCGATTTGTTTCATGAATTTGCGACTGGCTGAATAGTTTTCAGTGATGATTGATTCACTGTGTTTTGTATTGTATTTGTTGATATGTTTGATAGCGTCATCGATTCCGTCAACGATTTTAATAGCAATGATGTAATCGTCGTATTCGGTGCCCCAATCTTCATCAGTAGCGGGCACAATATCAGGAACGATTGCTTTGGCTAGAGTATCGCCACGGACTTCAACGTTATTGGCACGCAAGGCATTGTAAAGTTTTGGCAAAAATTGATTAGCAATATCCTTGTGAAGGACAACTTTTTCAGCCGCATTGCAGACAGAAGGGCGTTGGACTTTGGCATTGATAATAATCTTCAAGGCCTTTTCCAAATCAGCGTCTTTATCAACGTAAATATGACAGTTGCCGGCACCAGTTTCGATAATTGGCACTTTAGCTTTGTTGACGACCATCTTGATAAATTTACCGCTACCACGAGGAATCAAAACATCGATATATTCAGTTAATTCCATCATCTTCTGGGCTGTTTCATGACTGACATCGTCAATCAATTGGACAGCATCAGGAGTGATACCGGAATCTTTCAAAGCCGAACGAAGTGTTTCTGACAAAATAATGTTGGAATTGATAGCTTCTTTACCACCACGCAAAATAACGGCGTTACCAGCTTTAAAACATAGACCAGCAGCATCAACAGTCACGTTAGGGCGAGCTTCATAAATCATACCAATGACACCCAAAGGCACACGCTCTTGAGTAATATCGAGGCCAGTTACAGTTTCCCAACCACGTTCAACTTTGCCGATAGGGTCAGGTAAGTCCATTACTTGACGTAAGCCGTCGGACATATCGTTGATACGATCCGGTGTTAATAAAAGACGGTCGATCATCGCTTCTTTAATGCCATTCTTCTTAGCATTAGCAATATCTTCTTTGTTAGCATCAATAATCTTTTTAGTGTTGAGTACCAAAGCATTGGCCATGTTTAATAAGGCATTATTTTTCTTTTGAGTACCAAGTTGACCTAATTCAAAAGCTGCACTTTGGGCATTTTGACCCATTTTTTCTAGATCTGTCATGATTTTTTCACTCCTAAAACTGTTTTTAAATATGCCGCCTTCGGGTGCCGGTGAAATGGTAGTCCACGGTGAGAACCGGTCCGAGCCAAAAGGCGGTCTCGAACCTCGATTTGAATCCTTGCCAAAGTTCGGCAAGTATCCAAAGGCGCCCTGTGGTGTAACGGCTAAAGCCGTTACACCACCTCCACCGTGGACTACCATTCACCGGCACTCTCCGGCTAGGTTATTTGTATATAGTTTTGTCATCAGAATAATGACGATAAGTAAATGTGTTAATTGCGAAAGAATTCCAGTTTATGAAATGTTATCCGCTTTCAATATTTAGATATGTATCTCTAGTATACACAAAAAAGCACTCATCACCATTGTGAGTGCTACAAATAGGAAAGATTTTGAACTCATTGAATTTGTATCAATTCATATTCAATTAAAGTAAAATCAAACTCAATTATAAAAAAAGCGGTTTTGTCATTTAAAAAGTTAATCTAGTCTCCGTGTGTGAGGAATCTGCCAGCAGTGAAGGTGTGATATAAGGACGTAAGTCCTTACATCACGGGACGACTTTTGAGACGTGGTTTTCGGCTCAAAAGCGAGGTGCGAGATCGTACTTTGGCTCGCACCGGTCCCACAGCAGGCAGAATTCCTCACACACGGAGACGGCAGTATAGTAGATTAATTTTTCAAAGGACAAAAAAATAGCGGACGGCTGTATCCACTATTTTTAACGTCTAAGTAATATTTTGTTTTAGTTATCGTTGATTAATATGTTGCCGTCAACGTAGTATCAATTTAGCACTAGTTTATGTTGCCGTCAACATAATTACTCACTTATTTAAATTTTTTGCAATTCTATCAATCATTTCAATAAACAAGCGTTGTTCTTCTTCACTCAAACCATTAGTTGCACAACACTCTGAAGTGACCCAAATTTCTTCAACTTTCTTAGCTAAGTCATGCCCATGCTCAGTCAAACTAACGAGGGTAACGCGCTTATCTTCAGTAGATTTTTCCGTATGAATGAGATCACTACTGACCATACGGCGGACGGATTTGGCAATTGTTGAATGGTCGACACAGAGTTCTACGACAAGCTTGTTTTGAGAAACTTGCCCATGTTTTAATAATTCCAATAAAATCATATCTTGACCAGGATAGAGGCCAAGAGGACGCATTTTTTTAGTAACTTGATTCTTATAACTGTTTATAAGGTTAATAATGGCTTTTTCAATTGGAAATTTTGGATTCATCATTATCGCCTCCTAATAGTTAATTGTTTCCTTCTCCAGAACTGAGCGTATTTACCTGCTATGCGGACCGGTTCGAGCCACAGTGCGGTCTCGAACCTCGATTTGAAGCCTTGCAAAAACCGCAAGTCTCCAAACTCGCCCGGTGGTGTAAGAGCTAAAGCTCTAACACCACTGTCACAGCCGGTAAATACGCTCAGTTCTTCCGACTAATTTATTTCTTTTAATGTCATATAATCAGTCGAAAGAATTTGTAGCATCTCGGTAATGGACTTGATTGTAAATTGTATGGCACGAGTATTATGCTGACAGTATTCTGTAATAGTACAATTTCAAAACTAAAAAATACACTAGCCGGAGGTCATCAGTAATATAGTCCAGCAGTGAAGGTGGCGTTATTGCTTTAGCAATTACACCACGGACGACTTTTGAGACGCGGTTTTCGGCTTAAAATCGAGGCTCGAGACCGAACTTTGGCTCGAACCGGTCCTCACAGCAGGACTATATTACTGACGACCGGAGGCGGATCAGACGAACTTATTCGTTTGATTTAGAAAATAATGTACCAACTGGATCGCCTGACAAAATATTAAAGATGATGTCAGGATTCTTACCGTTTGTTAATACCATCTGCTGATTGTGCTTTAAAATGCGTTCAGCGGCTTTTAATTTAGTCGTCATGCCACCAGTACCATATTTTGTTCCGTGACCACCAGCGGCTGCGATAATGGCAGGGCTGATAGAATCAATTCTGGGAACTAGTTGAGCATCGGGAACTTTTAAAGGATTGGCTGTGAAGAAGCCGTCGATATCTGACAACATAATTAACAAGTCGGCATCTACTAAATTAGTTACAATGGCAGAAAGTTGGTCATTATCGCCAAATTTTGTGTGGTGGTCCAATTCGGAAACGGTGACTGTATCATTTTCGTTGACGATTGGAATAGCATTATCCATTGAGAGCAATTCTTGGAAACTGTTCATCACGTTGGTGTGACTTTCCGGATAATCGATTATATCACGAGTGATCAACATTTGGGCGACTGACATACCGTATTCGTGGAAAGCTTCATTATAAATCTGCATCAATTCGGCTTGACCGACAGCAGCAACAGCTTGTTGTTTCGAAATTTTAACCGGACATTGATCGATTCCTAAAACTCCCATACCGACACCAATAGCACCGGATGAAACTAGGACGACATCTTTGCCTTCTTTTTTGAGGGTGCTCAAAACTTTGGCAAGTTCTTTGATAACATTTAAGTTGATCTTGCTATTTTGACGAATTAAAGTGCTTGTGCCAATTTTGACAACGATTCGATCAGCATAGATCTGACGCTTATTTTGCATTTTTTCTTCCTCATAGATGTTTTTAAAACTAGTATTTATTTTCCATAACTATTACGATAGAACAATAGGTAGAATAAGAAAAGGGTGTATTTCATGTATAAAATATTAATCATGCTTCATGACGGTGACGACTATATCCGAATGAACAAAGTTTACATCGAAAGTATGCCGGTCGCTGGGCAATATATAATTCACTCAGACGGATTGCCATATTACGTTGAGGAAGTCACAACCTTTGTCGGGTACGTAAGCAGCAAAGGTGCGATTGCCATCGTGGTCGTGCATCCAGCTCCAAAAGATGCGGAAGTTAACAATCTTTATGGCGTTGATATCGTCAAGGATTTGGATGATCCTGAATATAATAAAAAAGAAGATTAACTTGTAGTGTAAATTAAAGATATCGTCTCCAGAGCTGGGAAATCGTCATTAGTTGAATGTGAAAGTATTTGAGCGATGATTCAAATCTGGCAAATAGACTTTAAAATAAATGATAAGCAGAGCAATGGTTATGGATATATCATGATGGTTGCTAATGGCAAAGCAAATATAATTGCTTTGTCTTTTTTTGTCTTTGGAAGTATGCCACTTGCAGGTATTTTTGAAGAAATTTGTTTCTTTTACCGATATTTTTAATGCCATTCACTAATGATTAATGATGATCAAGTTTAAGAGATAAAGACGAAATTAATATCAAAACTAGCCTAGGTTCATTAATCAAAAATCTATTTACAATCATATGAAAATAGTCAGCACATTATCTTGATCAACAAAATGCAAAAAACAGCAAGATAATGGTAATTACAATATTTATAAGCTGGTACAGCAGCCTTTACAGTGATTAATAAATGAAGAATCGTGGAAAAATTTATTATTTGAGTCAAAAAATTAGTCTGTGGTTGTCAGTAATGCAGACAGCCGTGAGAGTGGCGTTAGAGCAGCGGTTTTCTGCTCTTACACCACTGACGTATTTTGAGATTCGCGTACTTTGCGAAGCTCAAAATCGAGGCGCGAGACCTTGGCTCGCACCGGTCACATGGCAGACTGCATTACTGACAACCACAGGCGGCCTCCTTCAATACACCCCAAAAAGGGTAAAAAAAAATAAAGACCTACCACAAGTCTTTATTTTTGCGAGAAATTTAAAATCAGAGCCTACCACTAACCCTGATTCCTAAGCAGTTGAGAAGGAGTACTACTTTCAAAACGGATAACAATGAAAATATTGTTAGGTATATACATCTCGCCTATATAACCAAATTAATTATAAGTCCAATATTAAAAAACTTCTACAATCTCTTTAATATAATTTGATAAAAATGGCAATATATTAAAACTATTCGACAACTTGATACACTATCTTGGCTACTTTGTGAAATCACATGACACAAAATAGTTATGATGTCATAATTTAGTCAATGAGAGTTTCCTGATTTTATATGAAAAGTTCAAAATTGTATAAGTATTTTATATAAAGTTGAAAGCACATGCCATCAAAATTGAGGCATAATGATGACAATAAATGAGAACAAATCGCATATGGGTTTTGGAATTTCCAAATAGAAGGGTGGTAACATTTTGAAACAAGTTAAAGTTTCCAACGTCGAGCGAGATAATTTTATCCGTTCCGTTGAGGAGTCCGTTGGATCCTTCAATTTAGGTTCAGAAGGTTCGTTAATAAAACTGGTGTTTAAACATCTTAAACAACTTGAGTATGACGAAAATCTAGAAGTTGAATTGATTAGTTTCCGCAGTGACTTAATCAAGTTTGACATGGATACAGGTCATCGCCACAGTCGCGATGTTGAGGAGTTATTATTTAAAATTAAAAATAGAAATTTACCATATATTTAATATAATGTAGGAATATTTTTTATTCCTGCTTTTTTTTGTATTCTGGGTGATATTATGGTTCCGAGGTGACAAAATGACAAAAATTTATCAACAAATGATACAAGATGTACCAATTTTAGAGGTGATTCCAGATGATGGATTTCACAAACAATTGCCTCTCGTAATTTTTTATCATGGTTGGCGCTCCAGTAAAGAATTAGTTTTGACTCAAGCACGAAAATTAGCACAAAAAAATATCCGTGTCATCCTACCCGATGCAATGAATCACGGGCAAAGATTAGCGGATGTCTCTTCAATTCCCTCGTTTACCTTTTGGAACAGTATCCAAGGAAATTTGACTGAATATTCGTTGATTCGAGATTATTATTCTAATAAATATTTAATCAAAGATAATAAGATTGGCGTTGGCGGGTACTCGATGGGAGCAATGACGACTGGAGCCTTGTTAACGGCACATCCTGAAATCACTGCTGCAACTATCATTATGGGTACCCCGGATCTTTCAACGTATGCAAGATTAGTTCGAGAAGATGCCAAGCGTCGTGGAATTTATGTTCCAGATGATTTAGAGCAGTTGACAAGCTGGATTAATGCTTATGATTTGAGCCGGCACCCAGAAACAATCGCCCATCGACCATTGCTATTTTGGCATGGAACTGACGATTATCGAATTCCATATCGCCAGTCCAAAGACTTTTTCGACCGTATTCATAATGAAAGTTATGCCGACCAAGTAGCGTTTATTACTGGCTACAAAGCAGGTCACTTGGTTGAACCACGATTAATGGATAAAGTAGCTAACTTTTTTGAGTATTACTTGGAATAGCTTTGAATAGGATGAACAAATTGAGCAATCCTAAAATTACTAAAACAATGAAAGCATGTTGTGTACCAATTGCAGTTGATACCTTGAGGCTGAGGTGAGTATTGCTTTGACTTTGAGCAATGATGGCAGAAACAATTGATGTACCAGTCGCTCCAGCAAATTGTTGCAGCGTGTTAAAAATGGCGTTTCCATCGGCTTGATCAGGGCCAGAAAGATATTTCAGACCATTGGTCATGATATTACCAAATGACAATCCCATTCCGAACATATAGAGAATATAAATCCAGACAATCATCGTATTTGTTAAATGTAAACTGAAGATTGTGAAAATAATTAGGGAAATATCAGCACATGTGACACCGAATAAAATTGGTAAGCGAGCGCCCATTTCATCGAGAACTTTTCCACCTAGAGGAGCTAAAATTGCCCCAATGACACCAGCAGGAAAGACTGCCAAACCGGCAACTGTGGCTGAATTATTATTGACAAGTTGGATATAGTTGGGCAGGATAAATGCAAATCCTAGCGATAGAATTTGGAAAATGAAGAAACTAGCTACATGACTGCTAAAAGTGTGATTCTTGAGGACTTTCAAATTGACGATAGGACTGGCAATTTGAGTTGAGCGGAGAATGAAGCTGACAAGGCCAATGATTCCCACTAAAAATCCTACGATTACTACGAGGTTCGGTTTGCTCATGTTACTGAATCCGAAGATCAGTCCGCCAAAAGTTAAAATCAAACTGAATAAACTGAGTGAGTCAAATTTAGATTTTTGAATTTGGCTTTTTTGTTGGATATTTTTAATTCCTAATAGGAAAGAAACAATCAAAATTGGCAAGAGAATTACGAAGATGTAGCGCCATCCAAGTGAGCTGACAACTAGACCACCAAAGGTTGGACCGATGGCAGGAGCCACAGCAGTAATTAGTGTTCCGATTCCCATCATTAGCCCAATTTTTGATTCGGGAACATTTTCCAAAATAATGTTGAACATCAGTGGCAAAGCAATTCCGGTACCAAGACCTTGGATAATCCGCCCTAACAATAGAATTGGAAATGCGGGTGCTATGGCATCAATTAAAACACCGAAAATGAAGAAGAGGTTGGCAAAGATAAATAGTGTTTTAGTTTTGAAATTTTTCTTTAAATATGATGATAACGGCACAACGATAGCGACGATAAGCAGATAAATAGTTGTCATCCATTGTACAGTCGAAGTGGTGACGTTGAATTCTTTCATCAATGTAGGGAAGGAAATATTCATGGAAGTTTCGACGATAACGCCACAAAATGACATTAAACCAGTCGCGATAACGGCCAGTAGAACGTTTAAAGGAATTTTTTCGGATTTATTCATTATTCTTCGCCTCCATTAACGTAAAATTTAAGAATTTTTTCAAATGTAGCAATTTCGGCGCTCGAAAAGTTATCTTCTAAAGTCTTTTGTTGATGATTCATAAACTGATTGATCTCTGTTTCTAAATTACGAGATTTATCGGTTAAATAAACTGATTTTTGACGTGCATCAGTAGTTGAAGATTGGCGATATAGCAAATCTCTCTTTTCCATCCGTTGCAAAAGGACGGTGGCAGTTGATCGTTGAATGAGAAATTCGCGCTCGATGTCACGTTGAAACATTTCTTTATCACCTTGACGACTCAAATAGTCGATAACAGACATTTGCATCCAAGTTGTATCGTATTTGTGAGCAAAGAGGTCCAGTTCATGGGTGATTTGATTGGTGGCAATTTTTAAAAGCCGATTGGTATAGTGTTCTGACATAGTTTTTACCTCAATTTAAATTAAACGTTAGCTGACTAACAATTAATTATCTTACAACTGATTTGTTTTATATGCAACCTTTCCGGGCATCGCTGAAATAGTAGTCTGCTGTGGGGACCGGTCCGAGCCAAAATGCGGTCTCGAACCTCGATTTTGAGTCGAAGACCACGTCTCAAAACTCGTCCCGTGGTGTAAGAGCTAAAGCTCTAACGCCACCTCCACTGCGGACTACTATTTCAGCGATGCCCTCCGTCTAAATTATGGCTATAGCTTAGTTGTGAAAATGATTTTAGAATATAATATTTGAGTTTAAGCCTTTGAAAGCAGGTACTTAAGGCCAAAAATATAAAAGTACAATAAAATAAAAAGCACTGACCATTTTCTGATCAGTGTTTACTTAAATTGTTTTATATTCCAAATTCAAAAGTCTGTTTCTTAATATCTTTCCGTTCGTTGACTTGGGAAACTTATCAATTTGACGATATTCACTAGGAACTTGATAATCGACTAAATTGTGTTGACCAAATTCTTGCAAGTCGGCACTGGTTAAAAAGGCATTTTCTTGCATTGTTAAATACGCTACGGGAACTTCTTTGCCAGCTTTGTTCGGAATGCCTACGATACAGATGTCGATGATGCCGTTGACGCTACGGAAGATGTTTTCGACTTCTTCGGGATAGATAACTTTGTCGCCGTAGTAGATTAAATCAGCTTGGCGGCCCTTTATATAGAGAAAATTGTCATCGTCTAAGTAACCGACATCGCCGGTTTTGAAAAAGCCATCTTTAGTGAATCGTGACTGATAGAGAGCTCGCTTATTGAGGTAGCCAACTGCAACTGTAGGTGATTTTAATTCGATGTTACCGATATTATCTTGATTGATATTGGTGATGCGAATTTGAGTTGTGAAAAATGGTTGACCACATGATCCAGCTTTGATTTCGGCGTCGTCGAAGTTCAATGCTGAGATGTTCGAGGTCGTTTCAGTCATGCCGTATGACTGTAAAACAGGGATTTCTAGCATGTTACAGCGCAACAAAGTCCAGTTATCAATCTGGCCAGTGCCTAGGAAAATACAACGAAAGTTATCGTTATAACGCTGTCCTTTTGGCAAATTGTTTAATAGTTCTCGCAATAAAGAGGGGGTCAATGAAATGATTGTTGCTCGTTCATTGATCAAAACTTTGTTGATGTGGTCGATATCGAAGCCATCAATTAGATAAACGCCGATGCCATATATCAATGCCCGCATGATGATAATGAATCCGGGTACGTTGAATAGGGGCAATGTTAGTACCCAAGAGTCTTTTTTGTTGATACCAAGGTTCAAAGCGGTACCCATGGCAGAATAGAAGTAGTTGCCATACGTTAACATCACGCCGGTATCGTTACTGTCAGCGCTTGGCGTATAGAAAATTGAAGAAACTTGCGTATCGGTGAACTCCGATATTGGTTGATAATTAGGATCCTTTTTCAGGCTCAAAATATCGGACATGAAAGTTTTGTTCCATGTAATTTGATTGATTTCTTTCGTATTGGCTGAATCGCTGATCAGAATCATTTTGGGATTGCAGTCGTGCAACTGGTAGGTCAAAGTAGCTTGGGGCAGCTCAGTGTCGAGGAAGATAGTTCGTGTTCCCAACTGTTGAAGTGCTAAAATGGCAACGTAGCCATTAAAACAATTATCGGTAAATAATGCTACGGGGTCGTTTTGGCGAATTCCGCTAGAGTATAGTTTACCGGCGAAGAGTTGAACGGTTGAATTGAGTTCGCTAAAGGTAAAATCTGCGTGTTCCAGTATCAACGCAATTTTTTTTGGATCGAGTTTTGCACGTTTGACTAACCAGTTTTCCAAAATATGACCTCTTTTCAATCAAAAATTTGATACGATTAATACATTATGATTTATTGTAAAACACATATATAAGAATTTTTTACTAATTATCGAAAAAAATTGAGGTACAAAATGAGTTTATTAAAGGATTTAGGAATTGAAGTACTTGAACAAGGGAGACATAAAGTTGTCTTGCAGATGGATTTGACGGAAGAACATTTAAATATGGAAGAGAAGAAAGCCGGCAGTATCAATGCAATGCTTTCTGAAACAGCTGCCAGTATTGGCGCCAATTTAAATGTTGACCAGAAAAGTTCAGCTGCCATCATGGGCGTTAATGTGCACAATTTGAATAGCTTTAAACTGGGAACTCTCATTGTTGAAGCTATCTCAGTTCGTAGTGGTGAAAATGTGCAGACGTGGCAGGCAACAACTCACTTTGAGCAGAGCGCTATTCCCAATGGTTTGAGTACCGTAATGCTAAAAAAAATCCAGATCTAATTGCGATAGATTCTGGAGTTTATGATTTCAAAGAAAGCTAAAATAATTAAGCTTAAACCGAATAATTGATATATGAAAATAATAGTTTTAGAAGGGTTCAGGATAAACACGATACCGGCCAGCATCAACAATGCTGAGTAGAAATAGTCGAGGTATGGCGTTACCGGGGCCTTTTTTGTCATCTCATGCGAATCACGATATTGGTTGATACCGTTGACTAGCAGGATGATTCCTAAAACTGGTGGAACAAGTGGAACGAGAAATCTAACGAATAATAAGACCGCTAGTGCCAAAAATAATGCGCCAATCCCCAGTCCGACAGCAATGTTATTTTCCCCCGTGGTTCGTCGAATACTTAAACCGTCAAAAATGGATAGCACGCCATAGATGGCAATGTAACTGGAAACAATGTAGATGATGATATCGAAACTCTTGATTGGCGCAACGACAATTAAAATGCCAGCCACTAACAAGAAGATGAAACGTAACCAACGATAAAGTTGGAACTGTCTAACCATTTTGAAATCCCCTCTGATATATATGTGTTAATCCGCCTCCAGTTGACAGTGATTTTTCACCTGCTGTGAGGACCGGTGCGAGCCAAGGTCTCGCGCCTCGCTTTTGAGCCGAAACCCGCGTCTCAAAAGTCGTCCGTGGAGTAAGGACTAAAGTCCTAACTCCACCTTCACTGCTGGTGAAAATCACTGTCAACCTTCGGCTAAGTTTTTTATGTTATAGATAATCCGATGGTTCTAAATAACTAAAATATCGGTATACATAATATTTAGTTACCAAGCAACCGACTTAATTGGAAAAATAAGCGGAAGGGATGAGAACATTTACCAGCTGTGGGTGTGGCGTTATGGCTTTAGCCATTACACCACCGGGCGAGTTTGGAGACTTGCTGATTTTGCAAGGCTTCAAACCGAGGCCTGAGACCGCACTGTGGCTCAGGCCGTTCCGCATAGCAGGCAAATGTTCTCATCCCTGGAGCCCTACAATATATGATACCAGAAATGATTAAAAAGAGAATCAGTGTTAGCACTTATTTCACAATCTCAAATGTTTAGCCATTAACACTGGGTCAAATCAGCTCTAAGCAAATTTCTTTTATTGTGAAATCTTTGTGGTACGTTATAGGTATATATGACGTTTGGAGGCTACAATTATGGCTGTTCGTGCATCTGATGAAATGATTGACGTTTTAACAAAGTGGGGCGTAGATAATATTTACGGTTTGCCCGGGGATTCGGTCGATACTACGATTGACGCTTTATACCGAGTTCAAGATAAAATTACTTTTACCCATGTATTACATGAAGAAGTTGCTGCTTTATCTGCGGCTGCTCATGCTAAATTAACTGGAAAATTGGGTGTTTGTCTATCAATCGGAGGTCCCGGCGCAATCCATTTGTTGAACGGACTTTACGATGCCAAGATGGATCACGTTCCTGTGCTAGCTATCGTGGGACAAGTTCAATCGAAATTACTCAATACAGATTTCTTCCAAGAAGTCGATACGCACGTACTATTTGATGATGTTGCCGTTTATAACAAAATTATTATGGATCCCCAATCATTGCCAAGAATTATGGACGAAGCAATCAGAACTGCCATTTCGAAAAAAGGTGTGGCTGTTTTGACGATTCCGGATGACATTCCTGATCATATGATTAAGGATAATTTCAAACCCAATGTCGACAACTTTCATATGGAAAATTACAAAGTTGATGATTTCCAAATTAAAAAAGCCTTGGAAATGATTGAAAGTCATGCTAATCCAATCGTTTTAGCCGGAGTTGGTATTAAAGATGCCAAAAAGGAAATGAAGAAATTTATTGAAAAATATAAATTGCCTATTATTTTGACGATGCCTGCCAAAGGTTTAGTTGACGATGATCATCCTTATAATCTGGGACAATTGGGTAAACTAGGGACTAAGCCTGCTTTTGAAATGATGCAAAAAGCTGATTTAGTAATCATGGTCGGCACGGATTATCCATACACAGCCTACTTAAATAAGAAAGTCGCTGCGATTCAAATTGACGTTAATGCTGATCGATTGGGCAAACGTCGTCATGTAGATATTGCAATTCAGGCCGATGCTAAAGAAGCTTTGACACGCTTGAATGAGCTAGGGACTGAAGTTACACAACGTCCTTATTTGGATGAAGCAGTTGGCAAAATTGGTCAGTGGCACAAGTGGATGCAAGACGTTTATTCCAAGAAGCACCAAGGAGTTTTGCCATCATTAATGTTCCACAATATCAGTAAGAGTGCTCCTAGCGATACAATTTGGTCAATCGATGTTGGGACCTCAACAGCCTTTGGTGCCAGATTCTTAACAGCTAAATCCAGCCAAATGTATACAATTTCGGCATGGCTGGGAACTATGGGCTGTGCATTGCCAGGAGCCATAGCTGCTAAGAAAGATTTCCCAGATCGTCCTGTTTATGCAATTGCCGGAGACGGTGCCACTGCAATGGTCATGCAAGATTTTGCAACAGCAGTCAGATATAATTTGCCAATGCTCTACGTTGTTTTGAATAACAAATTGTTGGCATTTATTGAATACGAACAACAGTCAGCCGGCCAACAAAATTACGGTATCAGTTTGCCAGAAATTGACTTTGCCAAATTTGCGGAAGCCTGTGGAGGAATCGGCGAACGTATCACAACCGACCAAGAATTTTCTGAAGCAATCGCCAAGTATCGTAACCCTGAAAAACCCGTGCTATTGGATGTAGCAGTAACAGATGAAGCTCCATTGCCAGGAAAAATCATGATGGATGAAGCACAAGGCTATGCCAAGTTTGGTTTTGACCACATACTTGATAAAGGCTCAATGCCCAAATTACCACCAATGAAAGAAATATTACGTTCATTCTTATAATCAATTGGATAATTAGAGTAAATAAAGAGTCGCAATCCAATATGGAATTGCGACTCTTTTTGGTTGTTGTATTTATATGTTTAGAGCAATTTTATATTCAGTTTAAATTAGTCGGAAGGGATGAGAAAATATTCACCACCGGGCAAGTTTGGAGCCTTACTGAACTGTGGCTCGGATCGGTCCGCATAGCAGGTGAATATTTTCTCATCCCTGGAGACAGACAGCCTACAAAGGACTGAATTCCTTTATAACATACTCGCTAGGAAGCGTTTTATCACTATCCAAATATCTTTGATATCGAGTCTTCTGGACAATCTGATTATAAGCATCCTGAAGTTGCTCCATAGTATATTTTTCCGTCAATAAATCAACAGGTGTATTGTAAAAATTCGACATGTATTCTAACAATTTTTTATCGTCATTGATCATTGTTAAATACCTCCGCCAACATGGTAGTTCCTGAATTAATTATTAGCAACTCCTCATAAATTAAAAAATCTTTAATTTTTCTTTAACCTACGCAAGCTGATGTAATGCCATAGAACACGCTTTCACCTTGATTATGTAGGATTTAACTACAATAAAAATCTTGCAACTAAATTAAAAAACCATTAAAATATCAATATTTCAACAATAAAAAATTTAGGAGGTGTCATTATGACAACGCAAAATGTAGATCATGATCACGAGGTGGACCACCGCTTGATTCAAAACGAAAATAAGTACTACGCTCAAGCTTCTCGTATCAACTATTATGATTTAGTCATAGAATCAGCCCACGATGCAACTTTAGTCGATGCTGATGGAAACGAGTATATTGACTTGTTGGCAAGCGCATCTGCTATCAACGTTGGTCATACTAATGAAAAAGTCGTTAAAGCAATTCAAGAGCAGGCCGAAAAACTGATTCATTACACACCTGCCTATTTTCATCATCGTCCTGGACAAGAATTAGCTGAACGTTTGGCAAAATTAGTTCCTGGCAGTGAAAAGAAAGTTGTTTTCTCAAATTCTGGCTCTGAAGCAAACGATGCGATTGTTAAATTTGCTCGAGCATACACAGGCCGCCAATATATCGTGTCCTACATGGATGCGTATCATGGCTCAACCTTTGGCTCTATGGCTTTGTCAGGTGTCAGCTTGAACATGACTCGCAAGATGGGTCCATTGATGCCCGGAGTCGTTCACGTGCCTTATCCAGATTTGTATCGCCGTTATCCCAATGAAACTGAGCACGATGTAGCGTTACGTTACTTCGATGCATTCAAGGAGCCGTTCGAAAGTTTTCTACCTCCTGATGAAGTTGCCTGCGTTTTGATTGAACCTATTCAAGGAGATGGGGGCATTCGTAAAGCTCCTGAAGAATATATGAAATTAGTTTATGACTACTGTCACGAACACGGAATCCTCTTTGCGGTCGACGAAGTAAATCAAGGCATGGGCCGTACTGGTAAAATGTGGAGTTACCAACAGTTTGATGGCATCGAACCCGACTTGATGTCAGTTGGAAAGTCCCTTGCTTCTGGAATGCCTTTATCTGCTACAATTGGTAGAAAAGAAATTATGGAAAGCCTTGATTCACCTGCACACGTCTTCACAACGGCCGGTAATCCAGTCTGTTGCGCCGCTTCCTTAGCTACTTTAGATGTTTTGGAAGAAGAAGATTTACTTGAAAAGTCAACAGAAGGTGGCTTTCATGCTGAAAAGAGATTTAAAGAAATGCAGAAACATTACCCAGAAATTGGGGATGTGAGAATGTATGGACTCGATGGTGGCATCGAATTAGTTAAAGATCGTGACTCCAAAGAACCAAATCCCGACTTTGCTAACAAAGTGATTTATTATGCATTTCAACACGGTGTTGTTATGATTACATTAAAGGGTAATATTCTTAGATTTCAACCGCCACTAGTCATCAGCCGTGAAGAATTGGATAAAGCATTGGACGTTTTGGACGACGCTTTTGCTGCAGCAGAAAATAATCAAGTAATTATTCCGAATAACGAAAAAATAGGTTGGTAAATAAGGGAGAGATTTTTTTATGAGTGATTTTTTTAAACGTTTGACCTTAAAAGAAGATCCGAGTATATACGAGGATAAAGATTCACATTTAGTTCGAGTTTTAACAGTTAAGGATTTCTTGGCATTAGGAGTTGGGACAATTGTTTCAACGTCAATCTTTACGTTGCCCGGAGTGGTTGCCGCTGAGCATACTGGTCCGTCCGTGGTGTTCTCATTCATCGTTGCCGCAATTGTGGCCGGTTTAGTAGCTTTTGCCTATGCGGAAATGGCTGCTGCAATGCCATTCGCTGGTTCAGCGTATTCCTGGATCAACGTAATGTTCGGTGAATTCTTCGGTTGGGTCGCAGGTTGGGCCTTACTGGCAGAGTATTTCATCGCGTTAGCTTTCGTTGGGTCCGGGCTGTCCGCCAATTTCAGAGGACTGTTGGAGCCATTGGGAGTCCATTTTCCGAATGCCATTGCTAATACTTTTGGTAACAACGGTGGAGTTGTCGATTTGGTGGCCGTAGTCGTAATTGCGGCTGTAGCGTGGCTGATTTCTCATGGTGCTGGTGGTGCTGCTAAAGTTGAAAATATTCTAGTTGTGCTAAAAGTTTTGGCCGTTTTAACGTTTATTGTCGTTGGTTTGACTGCCATTCACGTGGAAAATTATTTCCCATTTATTCCTAAGTATCGTGTTAATCCTGATGGAACTGCCTTTGGTGGTTGGCAAGGAATTTACGCCGGTGTATCAATGATTTTCCTATCATATATCGGATTTGATTCTATCGCTGCTAATTCTGCTGAAGCTAAAGATCCCGGGAAGACAATGCCTCGTGGTATTTTAGGGTCATTATTGATTGCCGTTGTCTTGTTCGTTGCTGTTGCCTTAGTACTTGTCGGAATGTTCAAATATTCTTCATACGCTAATAACGCTGAGCCTGTTGGTTGGGCTTTGAGACATGCTGGACATCCAATTATTGCTAGTGTCATTCAGGCAATTGCCGTTATCGGTATGTTTACCGCGTTGATCGGGATGATGTTGGCTGGTTCAAGACTGGTTTACTCATTCGGACGTGACGGAATGTTGCCAAGTTGGTTAGGTAAGTTGAACAAAAATAACCTTCCTAATCATGCGTTACTAGTACTTTCCATTGTTGGTATCTTGATTGGAGCTTTTTGTCCATTCGCATTCTTGGCTCAATTGATTTCAGCCGGAACATTGATTGCATTCATGTTCGTTTCCTTGGGAATTTATCCATTGAGAAAACGTGAGGGTAAAGATATCAATATGCCTGATTTCAAAGTTCCATTATATCCAGTTCTACCTGCACTTGGTTTTATCGGTTCACTGATTATTTTCTGGGGACTTGATATTCAAGCTAAGACATATGCTGGTATCTGGTTTGCCATTGGTTTGGTTGTTTACTTTGCTTATGGTATGCATCATTCTACATTGGGCAAGAAAGCCGATGCTGAAAAAAATAGTAAAAAATAAAGCAGACTCTCTTCGGAGGGCTGCTTTTTTAGTTCTATGCCGCCTTCGGGTGTGAGTGATTCCGCCGCTGTGAGACCGGTGCGAGCCGAAGTGCGGTCTCGCGCCTCGATTTTGAGCTTTGCATAGTGCGCAAATCTCAAAATACGTCTGTGCTGTAAGAACGACTTCGTCGTCCTAACACCACTGTCACTGCTGGCTCCATCACTCACACCCGAAGGCTAAGTTGTTTGTTATAACTGAATTGTTTTTATTGACTTGAGTTGGTTATGTATAGATACTTTAAATTAAAAATAGGTGCTGGAGGAATATTATGGCTAATACGAAAATTTTTCAGATGGCTTTTAGTAGAATTTATCCGCTTTATATTCAAAAAGTTGAACGGAAGAATCAGCCTAAGGAGAATCTGGATAGGGTTATTTACTGGCTGACAGGTTACGATGAAAATAGTTTACAAGCACAAATTTCCGCTGATGTGACTATGAAAGAATTCTTTGACCAAGCACCACTTTTGAATGAAAATGCACACCTAATTACGGGAACTATTTGTGGCGTTAGAGTGGAAGATATTTCTGATCCTTTGATGCAGAAAATCCGTTATTTGGATAAATTAGTTGATGAGGTTGCTAAGGGTAAATCGATGGATAAGATATTGCGTAAGTAATTTTTAGGACAAAAAAAGAGCTGAGAGTGCACTCTCGGCTCGGCTATGGGTAATTCTGACTAGCTTTCGGCAGTACCTAGGCCAGCTGACGATCGAATCGTCATTTCATGTCTTAAATGATACTAGGTTGTTTCTAGATGGTCAACTAACTTATTTGCTCCAGTGTATATAGGTTTTAAAGTTAAGCATAATCAGAGTTAAAAAATCTTGTGAAAGTATGTTCTTTGGATAAATTGACAGATGAAGTTATTAAAGACAGGTCGACGGATAAGGTATGGAGTAAATGATTCTGGGTACAAAAAAAGAGCCGAGAGTGCACTCTGGGCTCCATGGATCTGACTAGCTTTCGGCTGTACCTAGGCCAGCTGACGATCGAATCGTCATTTCATGGTTCAAATAATACTATGTGTTCTCTAGATAGTCAATTAGTTTGCTTAGTATTTTGAAAAATGTATTTAGTTTGTAGTTATTGGAATACCAGTCTTCATGTCTATGGAATCTTTTAATTAGTCTTTTTCCCTGTCTATGGCGGTGCTCACCCATTTTTTTACTTTGCAGGTTTTTATGAATAAAAAATAAAGATACGAGATCATTTATTTTTAAATCTTGCAAATAATTTGTTGGGATGTTCATTTTACGTGCTGCTGATTTTACTGGTGCTGAGGGATGTTTTAAAAGTTCTTTATCGGAAAAGATATTTACAAGTAACGGGTTACTGTGGGCACAGGCATTTCGAATATTTTTAGTAAACCTCAAATAGTTGTGTATTTGACGGACAGATTTAGTATTTTTCCTTTCCAAGTAGAAATTTACAAATAGTGATAATGTACCAAATGTTGTTACTTCTAAGAATACCCAGATGGAAACATTTGATCGATGTTTTAAATACATATCGTGTAAATACTTATTGGTAGACAAGTATTCAAAGGTCTTACTATAATGTGACGGATATTTATTTTTAAAATCATTAACAATGGAGTAACCATCTTCTTGAGGATCGTTACTAATTAGGTTTAATAGTAAAACCTTTGTGCTATGTTCTATATCAATTGACATATCAAAGAGGTAGTCTCGCAGTTGCATGTCAATGGAAGCTAGATCCGTAAGATACGCAAAGTCCAAGTTTTTATATTTTCCTTTTACATCTTTAGAAAAGTTATTGCGGTATGATGTTACTTTGAAATAGTAATTTACTTTATTTAGCATAATCTTTGCATCAACTTCGGATATTATATTGAAGGTGATTCCCTTATTTTTCATATACTCTATAAGCTCTTGAGAGGTTAGCATTTTCTTCATTTGAAAAATCCTTTACCGTTTTAATTGGTCATTAATTAAAATTACGCAATAAGTTTCCGGTCAATTAGAAAATACTATATTTAATAACAATTTGAATTTTGAATGATACAAACTAACCACAAAATTTCAATTGTAATTTTCTTAGTATGTTTAATCAGTCGAAACAACAGGGAATTATATCAACAGAAAGTGAATTAGTCGGAAGGGATGGAAATATTCACCGGCTGTGGGTGTGGCGTTACGGCTTTAGCCGTTACACCACCGGGCGAGTTTGGAGACTTACCGTACTTTGGTAAGGCTTCAAACCGAGATTCGAGACCGCACTGTGGCTCGAATCGGTCCGCATAGCAGGTGAATATTTTCCATCCCTGGAGACGGCAACCAAAAAAGCCAACCATATCTGGACGTGTATGGTTGGCCTTCGGCGTTCTTCTATGTTGTAAGGAGATTCACACTCTGACTAGTGTGAGAACTTAGTATATCATGAGTATGTCAAGAAATGTACTCAAAATCCAATTGAATTTGTTGTACAAAATGTATAAAAAGTATTATTTATTTATAAAACCCAATGATATTAAGTCTTATCAGTGAAAAGATGATGCCAATTAATAAAATAGTAAAAAATTATAGACTTTTTATGTGTCACTTTTTCAGAATAGAACTATAATGGTCTTGTAACAAAGGAGGTTGTTGAATTATGGCAGAAGTAGATCCATCAAAGATGGCTGATGCAGCCATTGCAAAAGAACCAGAAGTATTGAACCTAAAGATGAGTGAGGCTTTCGACTGGAGCGATGATGATACAGTTGTTCGTGACGCAATCTGGGATTATTTCATGGAGAACAACAATCACGATACAGTTAAGACTGAAGAAGCTGAAAAACCATTCCTCGATATGAAGGATGCAGATGTACGCGACTTCATCGAAAAGAACCTTAAAAAATAAATCTTTAATTTTCCTTTAGACTTCAAGATGTGATGTCTGAAGGATTTTTTATGCAATTTTTTAAATAAATTCAATATATAACATGATATAAAATGAAAAGAAGACAGAGCTTCCAAAACTGGAAATTCTGTCTTTTATTTTGACTTAGAATTGTTGTAAACCATCGTAACCACGTCATCCACAGCGTTAAATATGAAGTCAGTTACACGCTTCTTGAATTCTTTACTGGCGATGAAATTGGTTGATTGATGAACGATAAAGTCTACGACAACTTTTGGAGCCTTGATTTCAGCAATTTTCTTCATCATCTCATCCTCCTACGCAATGTTTTGAACATTTTTCTAAGAAAGCGGTTGGATGTTTGCCGAGCCAAGTGATCATAAGCTAGGTAGTGTAATTGCCGTTTCGAAAGTTTGGGATTTTGCGCCAACTGTAATTCGAGAAAGGCATACAGTTCCTTAGGCTTTAAATCGGTATTTCTGGTAAATTCAGCCATCCGTTTGTCGACAGCCTGTTCAATTTCCTCATGAATAATACCGTAGGATAGACCGCCGGGTAAAATTTTGTTGTGTTCGTGCAATTCGTGTTCAACGTGCAACTTCAAATTAAGTTTAGTTTCATCATTAAAATCATCGATTTTTTGAGTAACGTCAGATAATTTTTTGTCCTCAGTCAAATTTATCACCCCTCGCAACTATTACTATAATTATAGTCTGAACAAAATTGGATGACAAAAAAAGTCTCCCAGATTAGGAGGCTTTTGAGTTAATAGACACGTTCTTGTTGTGCTGGTTAAATATGCCGTCTCCAGAGCTGGAAAATATTCTCAAGCTGTGCGGAACGGCCCGAGCCAAAAGGCGGTCTCGGCCCTCGGTTTGAAGCCTTGACATAGTTCGTCAAGTCTCCAAACTCGTCCGGTGGTATAAGTACGGGAAGTTCTTCCCATACTTATACCACTACCACGGCACACAAATATTTCCCAGCTCTTCCGACTAATTAACTGTTATTATTTGGTCCGTTGTTATAGAGTTCAGAATACTTTTAACATGCTCATATTCTCCGACCTTTATCAGTTTACTAATTACAGGAGAAATGGAATTGTTATGTGATTTAAACACAGGCTCTATTTTCGAACGATAATTAAATTTATACTTCTCCCAAAGGCCAGCATCAACGGGACCATATTTAAAAGCAACAAAATTATTTTTGAATAATGGTCGTTTGTAATCAGCTAAAAAGTCGGAATATACAAAGTAGACTAATTTCATAAGTGGTAGGGCAGTTAATGAAAAACGCTCGGTTATATATTCGGCAATATCTGTGGAAGTTATTTCGTCTTTGTATTCAGCAATGAAGTTTTCAATATTGTTCAGAATGAGGATATCTTTAAAGAAAGGATCGGAGTCAATAACTGACTGCCATGATGCCCCTTCAGTATCAATAAGATGAGTCGAATAGGAAGTTATATTATTGTTTTTTAACGTATCACTAATGTTCGTAATCTTAGTTAATAAACTTCTATCTGTACTTAGAAATGTTTCTTTATAGGCAATTCTAGAACCTTTTTTATAACTATCGGCAATTACTATAAAATGTTTGTACATACGACTTCACCTCTTTATCGGTATTTTAACATCTATTAATTAGCCTAAATACTAAAAAAGCCTCCCACAAATCGGGAGACTTTCTTCTATATTAGGGAGGGAGATTGTATTAGTTTGTTTATATATGTTTCTCATATCTTTTAGTAACTCAATATTCTTGTTTACCAATTACTATAATAAATGGTAAATGTGAAGAAATTGTGAAAAATAGAAATATCCCTAATTATTGTGTAACAGATGTCGCAAATTCTGGTTCGCTTGTGACATTTTGATTAGTTTGATTTAATTGCATGTTTGAACTCTGAGTCCATTCATTAGTTGAAACTTGGTAGAAAGTATAGCCATATTTATTTTGAACTTGTTGACCAACTTTCCATTGTGTACCTTCTTGCAATTGACGACCAGAGAATGAATCCATTGAAGTGTCATAGACATCTGCCGGACCATTCACAACTGTACCAACGACTGGTTGTTGAGCTTGTTGAGCTTGTTCAGTTTGTTGCGTTGTAGCTTGTGTTTCAGTTTGTGGTGTCGCAATATTCAGATTACTTGCAGCCACATATTCATCCGTCGCTATTTGAACGTAACTTGCGTCATTGATCGTAACTGTTTGACCAACATTCCATGAAGAACCAGCTGGTAACATTACGCCACTGACTGCTTGGCCTTGGCTGTTGACGACTGCCGTTGCCCATTTAGTTGTTCCAGTTTGACCCGTATTAGCAACAGCAGTTTCATATGAACTAGTTTGTACCTGTGATTGTGCTTGCGTTTGAGCAGCTTGATTTTGACTACTAATATTCAAATTTTTGGCAGAAATCCATTCGTTCGTAGCCACTTGATAGTATGTTACGCCGTTGATTTGTTTAGTGCTGCCAAGTTTCCAAGCACTGTTGTTCGGAAGAAAAGTGCTTGTGATAGTTTGACCCTGATCATCGACCATGACCCCGCTACCAGTGACAGTACCGACTAAACCGCCGATTTCCGCTGTATCTGCCGCACTTACGCTTTGAGGTGACAAATTAGACAGGACGGTTGGAGCGATTAACAAAGCTAATGCCGAGCCGATTAAAACTTTATTCTTTTTCATCAATTAAACCTCCTCGTTTTAATTTGCGGTTCATAGTAAACCTATAATGCAATCGATAAATCTTCAATAGCTTTAAGAAACAGTTAACGGAAATGTTATCAAATCTTTAAAAATAGATTTTGATTTTTTGAGGAGGTGCCGCCTTCGGGTGTGAGTGATTCCGCCGCTGTGAGACCGGTGCGAGCCAAGGTACGGTCTCGCACCTCGATTTTGAGCTTTGCATAGTGCGCAAATCTCAAAATACGTCTGTGGAGTAAGAACGGCAAAAACGGCCGTCCTAACTCCACTGTCACTGCAGGCTCCATCACTCACACCCGAAGGCTAAGTTAATTGGATGGGCTGTGGATTACATTGATTCAGTATTACGGTTAAACGAATCGGAAAATAATAACAATAAATTGAGAGCATTTACTAGGATAGTTTTATCCATCACGTTTTTTCAAACTAATAAAACTAGGAAAAATGAGATATATTTATGTATTACATATGTACAGCATGATAATATACAAACGTAGAATGGAGGGTGACAGTTAATGATTAATTCTGAGTCACTAAATCAAAAAGTTAAGATGTTCAAAAATGGAAATTCATATGCTTTTAGGATGTCGAAAAAGGATTGCGAGTTTATGAAGATTGACGAAGGTACTAAATTTGAAAAAATTGTATCGCCTGATGGGAAAGAGATAACATTCAAAAAAGTAGAGAGTGCTACTCCGAATATTCTTGAAATAGCCAACAATATTTATGATGAACATGAAAATCTTATGAAGCGACTAGAGAATTTATGATATTTCTGGACTAACCTTCTTAAAAGCTAACGGAATTAAATTATTCTAAAGTATTACAAAGGGAAGCCGCTTAATGTGACCTCCCTTTTTTGAAGTTGCTAGTTGTCTTTTGATTTATATTACCGAAGGTAGTTAACTCGTAGTACTGAATAGTTCCAATATTAAGGAGCAAAGTATTATTTTTATGTTTTGCTTTTTTAGTCTTTAAATCACAAAACTAAAACCAATAAAAAAACTCCAACCCAATGAGTTGGAGGAGCTGAGCGAGAAGTATTCACCAGCAGTGACAGTGTTGTTATGGCTTCAGCCATTACAACACGGGACGAATTTTGAGACGTGGTTTCCGGCTCAAAATCGAGGCTCGAGACCGTACTTTGGCTCGAGCCGGTCCCACAGCAGGCGAAATACTTCTCGCTCAGCTCCGGAGACGGACCCTAGTTAAAAAAGCTGGAAAAGTCTGAAGAATACCCCTTAATTTTAAACTTATGGTAAGTCTTCAAATCACGGTCAGCTAATTTTACGATAATGGAATTGGTGATTGTATGTTGCTTGGAACGTATCGTGGGTTTAACTTTATAGATCAGACCATATTCAGAAGGTTTCTTCATTTTGTAGACATTAATAGAAACGTTTTGATAGTTTTGCCAGTCAAAAGGTCCATCTTTTTTGTCGATTGCTAAACGAGCCATTTTGATAAATTGCTTTTTCTGATATTTGTTCAATTTGTGCGTCTGCTTGCTCTCCAAGGTTATCTGGCTGCCCGAAGAATAGCAGTAGGGTGCAGAATGATAATTGCGATATAGTTGAGGAATTCCAAAAGCCCCCATTAATATTAAAATGCAGGCGATCCAGATGGCTCGGGTCGTGTGCTTTTTTACTTTTTCCTCAGTCATAAATTTCTCCTATGCGTATTAAATATAACGTATACCATTATACTAATTTTTTTGAAACATTAAAAATCTGCTTTTATTTCAATGTATTGAATTGCAACATTTAAAAATCGATTGCAACATTACAATGTTGCAATCGAAAAAATAATGTTACAATCTTTGGAATTTCGGAATATGTCCCTGGAATAATCTCCAAAGGCCCCAGATTACTGATGGAACTCAGTAACCTGGGGCTTTTCTAATGTTAATTTTTTATAGATAAAAAATGGGCTAATTACGTAATTACTATATATACAGGCATATGGTTGGATGTTTTAAAACCGAAAGATAGTCTTCAAACATATTTTATGGTTAAAAGGCGTTTTATCTGGTACCATACTACTTGAATACATCAAAATGATGTATCGAATACGTTTTAAGACGAGGTAAAGAAATGGAAAATAAGTTGCGCTTCCTATCACTTGATATTGAAGGGTATCCATTATTTGAGAATAAACTGAATTTTTCTTTGCTAACCGATAGTAGAGTTTCAAAAGGCCACACTGAATCTCTAACTAACCTCTTTGGAAATAACTATACGAATAATGTGACAACCATAGTAGGTAAGAATGCCACTGGTAAAACAGCAATTTTGAAATTAACCATTGGTATACTGTCATTGCTACTTAACAATAGGTCGATTGAAGAGACTAAATTAAATGAAATATTATTTGATGATTCAGCAGTGACATTTAACATTTATTTGTATGGGACTGATAAATTTTTATACAAAGATGTGATTACGATTGCTAAAAATGAAAATTCAGAATCCAATAATCTTGAGATAAGAACAGAAAAAATTTATCGAAAGAGAGCTTTAGTTAATGAGAGTAAGAAAAAATCACTAGATTTTTCTAAGGCAAAATTGATTATGGATCGTAATAATCTCAGTCCAGAGGTTGCGGCAGTATTGGCTCCAGATGATTCAATATTTAGAACAATAATAAAAATTAATGATTACAATATTCCTAGCGTGGTTGATAATACAATTTTTACAAATACGAATTTGTTCGTTTCTAATCTAGGATATGTTCCAAGTGAGATTTTGCGATATTTGGATCCAAGTATTGAATACCTTAAGATTGAGCGAGTAGATGAAAATAACAATAGACAGACTTTTTATAGATTAAAATTCAAAAATAAAGATGAAGAAATCACTGATAGAAATTTTGCCACGATTGAGTATTATTTATCTTCTGGTACGGCCAAAGGTATTTCACTTTATACGCAGATATTGAATACTTTAAAAAATGGTGGAATTATTTTCGTTGATGAAATTGAGAATCATTTCAATCATGCCATAGCTAGAACTTTTATAAATTATTTTAAAGACCCATCAATAAATATAAATCATGCAAAATTAGTTTTCACAACGCATTATTCTGAATTCTTGGATGATTTGGACAGAAATGATCAAATATATATAACAAGAAGACTAGATAAAATTTCATTGACTAGATATTCCAGCACCAATATGAGAAACGATGTTTTACGGTCAGATATTTTCATGTCCGACAGTATACCTGGAACGGCACCAGAATATGATGCCTATCTTGCTTTAAAGAAAGCAACCTCTAAATTCGTCACAGATATGAGTTAATCAAGAATATAAATAAGAAGAATATCAAGCCCTTGAAAGTGAAGCGGTCTGATATTCTTCTTTATTTATAGAACAAATTTAATGGTGTGAATTGATTTGATTAATACCTGTACGCCCACTGAACATTGTCTTTACAATCAGTTGTAACATTATTTTTTTCTATTGTAACATTGCAATGAAACAATACGATATAAAATGTTACAATAGAAAAAAACAAATATGACAAAAGGGTAATTAATATGATAAATAACATTTCTGATCAATTGGATTATTTCAGAAGAGAGAGTGGAATATCGGTAGAAATAAAGAAGCAACTTGAGATACCAATGTCTAATTTAGACAAAAGGGTATCGGTAGTTTATCGTGCCTCCATTCTTAGTAGAGAGATCAATCTTGTAGATTATCAGGCCAGAAATGTTAAAAGAGCAGTGTCCATAATTCAAAGAATAAGGGAGAATAATGAATTTGATTCTGTCATAATGGTTACTCAATTGGGCAAGGACGATAGAAAATTCTTAATCGAGAAAGGTATTCCTTTTATTACTCTAGAAGGAGAAATATTTCTGCCATTTCTTGGAACAAAGCTTTTCCCAAATAAAATCAAAATGTTTAATGACAATAAAACTCTATCGCCAGTTGGTCAGAGACTATATATGTTCATTTTGATGATGATGCTTATGGCAGAAAAAAACCGAGCAGTATTTGTAGAAATAGGCGCTAAAAATATTTTAGTTAATGACCTGGGACAGTTGGTTATTAAAGGTGGACAAGAATTTTATAGTCGTGTTGGTAAAAATATTGGTATCAAAAATAGAATCAGTTTTTCCAGAGCAACCAATGATTTGATTTCTCATGGACTACTCAAGGCATCAGGTGAGACGGTTGACCGAATATATACGTATCCACTGGAAAGCCGGGCATACTTTGAAGCTGGTCTTGAATATCTAGTTTCACCTGTGCATGAAAAAGAATTGAAGTTTGATTCTGCTGTTAACAGGGGTATCGTTGAAACTTTAGATTACTCAAAACTACTGAAGAGCGGCTTCACAGGATTGAGTCAGGTAACTATGATTTCCGATAATCAGAGAAAAACGTTCGTTACGGATAAAAACATGTTTAATACATTGTCAAATACTGTAATTAGAGAAGCTAGTGAATCAATGGGCGAGCCATTTAATACTGATTTGAAATTTTTAATTCAGGTCCAAAAGTATGATTTGAATTTTTTTAACGTACTTTATAGACAGACGGATAAAGAATACCCTGGGGATGTAGTTGATCCTTTGGACTTGTATTTAATGATGTCAAAAGAAAATTATGACGAACGTGTAGATTCTGAATTGGAAGACATGCTAGACAATATCTGGAGGGACAATTGATGCCATTTGAAAACTTCTTTCACTTTTTTAAATCATATAGTGACTGCTATACGATTATTGGTGGAAACGCAGCATCTATCTTACTGAATAAAGAGGGACAGGATTTTAGAGCAACACACGATTATGATATGGTGGTTATCTTCGAAAATGCCACCGCAGGATTTTCGGAACGTTTTATGCAGTTTGTTGAGAAATATGGTTACTCTATGGATGGTTTTGGAAAGAATAAAGATAAAAGTTACTATAGGTTTGTCACCAAGAATGAATCTGTTCCAAGTCAAATAGAACTTTTTTGCAGAAAGCCTTTCTTATATGACCTAATTGAACCAGATGTTCATAAAACTCCATTGCACTTTGAGAATGGTCCCAGTTTGTCAGCAATTGTTTTAGATGATGATTATTATCAAATTCTCAAAAAAGGGGTTGAACGAATACAGGTTGGTTCTGAGGGTGCACCTGTTTTAAGCCCAGCATACTTAATTTTATTTAAGGCTAAGGCACACTTGGATATAAGAAAACGCATTTTGGATGGTCAGCAGGTGCAAAGAAGTGATAAGACAAAGCATTTTAACGATGTTTGTCGCTTAACAGAACTGTTACCGGATAATAATTACGATTTGAGTTTAGTTCCAGAGAGAGTTCAATCGGATTTGAAGAAATTTATCAAACTAGTTGAGGATACTGATAAAAGAGAATTCAAATTAAAATTTCGGCATATGAATGCAGCTGAAAGACCCAATCAAATAGATGTCATTACAGACTTAAACAATTTATTACCAAACTAAAAAGCATCCAGTCAATTTCGACTGGATGCTTTTCTACTATATATTTAACAAATCAAAACCTAGTTACGAATCTGAGCGTCAGAAGGTTGAATAGTATCACGACCATCAGCACGAGCATTCTTGATAGCACGGATAATATCGTTGTCACTCCAAGCACCAACTGTCTTAACACCTTGGTCAGTCAATTGTTGACGGGCGTTAGCAATATCAGCGTCAGTAATTTCCTTACCTTGGCCTTTTCTCGATTCAATATCGAAATCACCCTTAGCGGCAGGATTATTGCTTTGGTCATCGTCTGTTGCGTCTTTGTTGTCAGCTGAATCATCACCGTTGTTATCAGTGTTAGTTTCGTCTGTAGCAGTCACAGTAGCGGCAGGTAATGTGTCTAACAATTCCTTAGCTTGAGCATAAAGGTCAGAGTAATACTTACCTTTAACATTTTTAGATTTAGTTACTTGTTCTAACAATGAACGAGCTTGGTCATTATCACCAGACTTGATCATTGTCTTAGCGTTTTTAATATCTAGTTTAAAGTTATTGCGCGTTACTTCAATTTTATCAACTTGCTTGAGCATTGTTTTTGCCTTAGCAGTCATCTTCTTATTGCCATTGTCTTGATCTTTAGCAATTGTTAAAGCTTTTTTAGCGGCGGAAAATTGACGTTTGTTCATCAACTTCTTAGCTTTTACCAAATTAGTAGCTTGTTTTTCAGAAGCTGTGGCTTTGTCAGTCTTCTTAGCTTTGACAGCAGACTCGAAGTGGTCAGCGGCACGTGAATAGTTCTGGTCACTGACGGCATCGTTACCCTTAGTCATTTCTGTCTTGTAAGCGGCACTGTTATCAGTGCTTTTGCTTGATGATGAAGAATTACTGCAGCCGGCTAGAATTAGTGCCAAACCTGTTGTTGCGAGTAATAAAGCTTTTTTCATTTTTGAATTCCTCCATTGAATACTGGTTGGATTATAACATGACAAGGGGTGTGTTGAAAAATGTCGCCTCCGATTGTCAGATGATGGAGTTCCGCTATGGGACCGACTTGAGCCAGAGTGCGGTCTCAAGTCTCGATTTTGAGCCGAAGTCCACGTCTCAAAAGTCGTCCCTGTGGAGTAAGAACGAGAAGAGCGCTCGTCCTAACTCCACTACCACAGCGGACTCCATCACTGACAATCGGAGGCTGGGATATTTCGTTGGTTTTAAAATAACTCTGGATTATGGGTCATTCATTTGGGGATGATCGGATTACTTCTATAGTAGATTGACGTAGTTTTTTATGAAGTATTGTTCGAATATTTAAAGATACAGTTCTATGAGCTAATTCTGGAATTAATTCTAATATCCATTAGTTATAGGAAGAATCTAGTTCAGAATATCAATTTTTCAGACTAAATTATCCATATAACTAGATCGAATCAGAACATCAAATATCTAAAAATAAACTAGCCAACCGGTCCACAGCAGGTTAGACTCCCTCGCACCCGTTGGCGGCATATTTAATTTCAAAAAGTATTTCCGTTTTAGTCAATCTCAATCGTTACTATCTATGTAAGTTACTTAACGGCCGTTAGTTCTTACAAATAATAATAAAGAGGTCAGACAAATGAGCTGGAAGAAAACTGCTATCACAATCACCATGGGAAATGACAAGTATCCAAAGGGAATCAAAGTGATCCGCTTCAACAACATTGTGGAAGAACCCACTAAGGAACAGATTCAACAATTCGCTGAAGGTTTGGTTTTGTTATCAGACGGGGATTCTTATCTTGGTTCAGAAATCGTTAAATACACACAACAAAGTGCAAAATAGAGGAGAATAACTGATGAAAAAATTACAATTGCGTTTTAAGACTGCTGAAGGTCACAAGAAGAACTTGGTATTGAATTATGTTAAGGCTGATCTAACGCCTGAGGAAGTTAAAGCGGGGATGGACAAGATTAGTGCCAGTAAACTTTTTGAACAAAATACTGTCCAACTTTTTCAAGAAGTACTTGGTGCCAGCTATATTGAACGCATTGAAACCAAAGCTCTTTAGAATTATGCAGTATCTAGATAAAATTATTAAAATATTTAAGGGATAAATCTTGAGCCTACGACTTATTTCGACTAGAATAAGAGTAGGCTCTTTTGGATGAGCAATAAGTTGTAAGGAATGCGTTGGAATAACGGCTGTAATAGATTTGTAATTTTAAGGTTGACTTTGGTCAAAAAAGAGCAAATATATTGTAGTTATCTGTATGATTATTACAGAACTGTGATTTTTAATACAGAAGTGTTACAAAAATGTAGACTTTGCAATTTAGAGTTGATTCATAAGCCAGAGTTTCATATAATGGTTGTCAGTGGGATAGCCCCACGACAATTTAAAATAATAAATTCTTGTAGTCCAGGGGAGGATTAACATTGAAAAAATCTATTAAATACGCAGGAATCGCTGCTGCAACACTTCTAACTGTTGCACCTATCGCTGCTCCTGTTGTTTCAACTGTAACAACTGCACAAGCTGCTGATGCTCAAGACACTGACCAAAGTGCTATTAACACAGCTCTTTCAGATTTCAAGAACCAATTCGGTGATCAAAAAGATACTGATGTAGACTTGTCAAATGCCTCAAATATAACATTGGCATTGGGTGAATCAAACGAAAAAGACTTATCAGCATTCTTAACTAATGCCGATAAAGGTATTGTTAAGACACCAAATGCTGACCAAACTAAAGCATTCAAGGCCCTTGAAGACCAAGATGCTAAAGTTTATACAATCATTACTGATGCTAAGTCAACAGTTTATGATGGTACCATCGGTAAATCAGCTTCAGATTTGAATGATGCAATGGCTCTTGATAGTTACAAGCCTGTTACAGTTCAAGTAATGCTTAAGTATAAGGATCTTGCAACTGGTACATATACTAAGTATGCAGAAGCTGCAAAATTCCAAATCACAAAGTCTAACAGTGACGAAATTAAATCATTGGATGCTAAGTTTACTACACCACTAACAGTTGCTAAAAACTCAAAGACGGCTGCTACACAACTTGTTAATGGTGCAAATGTATCATTGACAGATCAAAATAATGATTCTATTGCAACACAAGCTATTAACTTGGGTAAGAAATATTACTATACATATAAAGCCGCTATGGATTCAGCAACAACTGCTGGTACAACAGATACAGATGTTGCAAAAAATGGTGATATTAATTCTGACAACGAATTCAAGACAGCTGGAACATACTATCAAGTAGTTACATACACTGCTCAAGATGGTTCTGCCCTTGATAGTTTGATTACTAAATATGCTACTGATCCTTCATCATATACAATTTATGTAAATGGTAAGAAAGCATCAGCTGGATATGACTTTGTTACTGGTACAGATACAACAAGTGTTTCTGGTAAGACATTGAACACTATTTCATTTGTACGTGCAATCAACGTTTCTGATTCAGAAGCTGAATGGACAACTACAGATACTACTGGTGTTGTTACAACAAAGGCTGACCACGCTTACTACACATTGAAAGATGATGATGGTAACGTTGTTACAAACCGTGCTCTTGCAAAGAACACTGCTTGGAAGACTAATGCTGTACGTGTTGACCAAAATGGTAACAAACAATACCGTGTTGGTGGTAGCGAATGGATCGACGCTAACGATGTAACATTCTCAGACAAAGCTACTGATAACAATAATGGCGAAGGTGCATACACTGACGTTAAAGCTTTGAATGGTAAAGTTGTTACTGCTGGCCCTTCAGGCTTCGTTTACCCATTGTTTGATGACAATGGCAAACAAGTAACAAACCGTGCTGTTGCTGGTGATACAGCTTGGTACACAGACAAGTCAGCTGTTAACGCAGAAGGCACAACTGTATATCACGTTGCTACTGGTGAATGGTTACAAGGTAACAATGTTACTTACTCAGCATACTAGAAATTAGTTGCTTAATAAGTTCCAAAAAAGAGACTCACTGTGGTGAGGCTCTTTTTTTTGTGGTTCTTTGTCAAATCGGTTCTTTGTCAAATCGTGCTGATGAATGATTTTGAGCAGATGGGTACACCTTAATTGAGTTGCTTTATTGCATAAAACAGTCCCATTCCTTAAATGTAGTTAGGATTTATAGCTCAATAGATATTGTGTTTAAGCTTTCCAATAGTACTATTGGAGTAAGAAAATAGACAACTATTGCTTACATATTTTAAGGTCTTACGCGATATACTGGTTGATGTATCCGTAGCAGTATTATTCTTCTTATAATTACGGATGTTTCACTAAGGAGCTCACGATTATGGCTTTTAATTGATGATTCTATTAACTGGTATGTTTCGCATGTTTGCTTTATATTAGTGACTAATTAGTGCCAAAATCATTCATATTTTTTATTGTTATATTTATCCTTGTTGAGTAATAAATTATTAAGTGCTACGGTGTGTGTGAAATATAGGAGGACAAAGATATGAAAAAGAAAGTTTTAATATCATTTTTAGCATCAATTGTTGCTATATTTGCTGTGATATTCCTAGGGGGTACTGAGCAAACTGCAAATGCCGCCTTGAATAATACAATAATGATTAATAAATCAAGTGGTGCAACAGTGTATGCTTCTCCAAGTTCATCTGATCCTGCTGGTAGAACCTTATCTAATGGTTCATCATGGGCTTATAATTCTATTCAAATTGGTGATGGTGGTAATACATATGTAATGGTTGCCTCTAATCAATGGGTTAATACGAATGATACGTATAAGCTCGGGGATGAAAGTGGAAATATATATGTTAATAAATTGACGTATGTTTATAGTTCACCTACTAGTGGATTAACTACTCAAATATTACCTACAAATAGTACATGGGCTTACAATGGTGTTGCGAGACAGTGGAATACCTCCGGTTTGCCTGCATGGGTAAGAGTGTCAACAAATGGTTGGGTAAAAGCAACTGATGTTGGTGCATGGAAGTAACTTTTGTTAAAGTTAAATAAATGGTAAAAGCTATAGTTGGAGGTGAAGATACCTATAAATTATAGCTTTTTATTGTTAACGATGAGAACCTGTAGTTCCATATCAGGTGATCACGAATCATTCATTTCCTTATAATCAAATGAATGATAATAAGGACAAGAAAAATCTTAAACAAGAAGATTATTGGTAAGAACCTTTATTAATATTGATTATTAGGAAAAATTAAAATATAATCAAATCGTTGGTTTCGCAACTGTCGAGGTTGTCATTTCTTACAAATACATGCTAGAAAGGTAGTATGATTTTTGAAAATATTTTTCTCGCCGTGGATATTTAGAATATCCTTTGTGATAAGTATTGCATTAACATTGAATGCCCAGTCCATTCCATTTAAATTACTAACCCCTGTTATAATTATTTTGGCACTTAGAGAATTAATAAGTTTTACTAAAATAACGTATAAAGAAACAAAGAATATTCTTAACCAAATAAGAATGGGTAAGTATTACGATTTTCAGACTGCAAGTGAGAAAATAATTTGGCGAAAAAGGCTAACTCAATATATTACGGCTGTTTTTTCTGGAGAAAATAACGACAAAGATAATGGAAAAAAAGATATAGTAATATTGAGAAGGCATGTGAGTGGGCCAGTCTCTAGTTATTCATTTTATACATACTTTTTGGCATTAGAAATCACATGGTATTTAATGCCTTTTCTCAATAGCTATATCATTACGACGATGTTATTTATCCAAATGTTCATCATAATCGGTTTTTTTACGTTTCTAGTATATTTATATTTTCCGGCTTTAACTATGTTAGTACTACCATTGATTGGTATACTATCAGGAGATTTGGTTCGAGAGTTAAATCCCAAATTAATGTCATTGAACGATTATGAAAAATCTTTCTATATGGTTCTATGCGCAATGATAATTTCGATCACATTTGCATGGATAATTAGCGAAATTAGTCCCATGCGTTTATTACAGAGTGTGTCAGGTATTTCGGGTGCTTTGCAAATATTATTTGTTAGTCTTATTGGGACATTTATTATAAAGTATGGCTTTCCAGTTCTCTTCTATCATACCTTTCCAGAAATGGCTCCAGACTACGTATCACAAGAATTAGCAGAAGCTGGTAAAAAGCTTTATTTTGCAGGTAGTAATGATCTTAAGGATTTGTTTATATTCTTGTTCAAAGAGTATTTGTTGAAAAAAAATTCTGATACATTTCAACAAATTGAAAGTTATTTTTCTGATTATTTATTGATAGCAAGTGCCGATTTTACTATTAGTACTACGGTGATGAAGCATAAGCAGAAAAAGGCGATGGACTTAATAAAACAAACTCCAATTGGTAGGATGTCTTACCATCAACTAAAAGAACTAATGGTTACCGGAGGGGACAGTGTAGAGATGCTCATTTGGAATAATCTTAATGCAAGAAAAGTGATTTTGGAGAATCAAAAGGACTCTAAACAATAACTTTTTCTGAACATAGTTACTGTATAGTGAAGTAAAGCAATCTACGTTTAAAGAGTCGCTTGTATTTTATTTAAGAATTACTAAGAATCTGGCATAAACTACTTCAATGTCTTATGATTAAGTAGTGTTGTTAATATAAAGACAAGGGAGTTTTTTTATGTCACGTAAATTAAGAAAGATTGGTATTATTATTGCCACCGTTCTTTTGATTTTTGGAACATTGCCATTTATGGGCCTTGGTACTGCGAAAGCAGCCGATACATCTGCTGATGAGAAGATTACCATTGGTGTATTGAAGAATACAGCCTCTCTACCAGCTTTAATGGCTGACGCTGCTGGTGATTTCACTCATCAAAATATTTCAGTTGAAACGAAGACTTTTGACTCTAATGAGCAATTAGATGCTGCCATCAAGGATGGAACTGTTAATGCTGCGGTTACTAACTTAGTTAGTTATGCCGGACTTGTTAGCAAGAAGGCTAATGCTGACTGGAAGGTTGCTGGTGCTTTGCCTGGTTACAGTGGTTTAGTTGCCAACAAGAAGTATAAGTCAATCAAGCGTCTCAAGGGTAAGACGATTGCTATCGACAAGAAGGATGCTTCTAAACAATACTTATTGGACGTTTTAAAGAAGAATAAGATGAAGTATTCAAGTATCAAGGTTAAAGAAGTTGCTTCAATGCAAGACCGTGTGGATGCTTTGAAAGCCGGCTCAGTTGCTGCTGCTGTTTTGGAAGATCCATTGATGAGTACTGCTAAAGCTAATGGCGGTAAGATTTTGAATCGTCAAAAAATGACTGCTAATAACGGTAGCATTTTGATTATGAATAAGGCTTTTGCTAAGAAGAATACTTCTTCAATGCAAATCCTAGTTGATACTATGAACCAAGAGATTAAGATGCTTGATAAGTCTGGTGGTTACGGTATGGCCGGTACTGCTCTTAACAAGATGAACTTTGATCAAAAGGGTGCTAAGGTTTTAACTGACTTGGATGTTAGTTTCAAGAAGATTCATAAAGTTAAGAAGTCTGATTTCAATAGTGCATTCAAGTATGCCAAGAATCACAAGCTATACAAAGGTAAAATCAGCTACAAAGCACATACAATTAAAATAAAAAATATTAAATAATTTTTTTTGAGATATCGCAAATTGGCGGTATCTCTTTTGCTTTCAATACGGTATATTTAAATAGCACCACAAAGGGTGCAAATAACCCCGAAAGAGGTCTAGCTAGATGGAAGCTGTCGAACAAATGTCCGATGTACGTCCATTAAACACAGTCGATGCAGCCTACATGAAAGTTGCAATGGAATTCTTGGAAGAGTTGCGATTCGTCCAGGTAATTAACACTTTGGGGTTGGCCACAATTGATTTAGATAATTTGGAGCTGCAACACTTCAATCGATGGTTGTCGTTGCTATGTAATCCAGATAATCAATTTCTATTGTCCCCATTCAAAGACGTTTCGTTTTCTGTAGCTCTAACCAAGTTTCCTTCGAAGTGTTTTCAACATCCTCTTTCCGCAGGGGAACTAGCCCTGTATTTGCAACAACGAGATGATACTGACTCCGTTTTGGAGTTCGCGATGATCTTGAAGGCTTTACCAGCTCTAGTTGTTTTGCACGAAATCATTAATCAATAATGTGTATCTTTTAGGCTCTATATAAATCTTGGTGCAGAGAATTATATATTTTATTAATACTCGTTAGTTGATTTTTGAAATTAGTGATCCGTACTACCACGGCTTTTATTGTCCCGTTGAATTCTTATGTTCAACGGAAGCTGTGGGCTCAAAAATAAAATCATTAAGTAATTCGATAACTAAAAAAAGAGTCAATCCTTGCGGATTGGCTTTTTGCTTTATCTAAATTATTAATTAATTAAATCATGTATTATCGTGATTACTTCGCAAAATGTTTCATCATCCAGTTCATCAATTTTTCGGGCATTCCTTGTGAAAAAGTCCTGTGTGTATAATTGAAGAGGATTAATAAATCCATCAACGTCAGGAATATTACTTAGTGGTATCAATAATCCTGTGTGCTTTAGATTGTTTTTCGTAGCATGTGTTATTGGACAGACCATGGTTAAACCTGTCATATTACTATATCCGAAATTGCTTATGACAAGGGCAGGTCGACGCTTTCTTATTTCATTTCCGGCTGAAGGATCAAAATCTAGCCATATTATATCTTGTCTTTCCGGAATATAATTAGTCAATTTCTTCTTCCCCTTTTTGAGTATCTGACCATTCTTCTGTTTGTCTTAAATCATGAGTTTTTGCAAAATTAGGATCCTTAAAAATATTTGGCTTTTTTGGTCTGTAAATAATATCTCCATGTCTACCTTGAAATACAGTATAGGTATCATCGGAGGTGTTAATGTACTTGGGGATTGTAAAAACTTTTGAATTACCAACTTTTCTTACTTTGACATCATTTTTTTCCATTTCACGCATAATTTGTTACCTCCTGTTAATGTATATCCGAAGTATATACGGAAAAGTGCTTGTATACAAGCAATAAGAACCTCCCGTTTAATTTATGGGTATCATGTTGGTAATATGATTTCTCACATATATTAGATTACGGTTTTAAGTAATTTAATTTTGAAATGTTAGACATCAAAAAGGCCATCCATATGGATAGGCCTTTTTGATTTGAACTATTCTTTTGTTTGCTTGTCTTCAGAACTATCGTCTTTAGAATTATTAGCTGGTTCTTCGGAATCAGCGGATTCTTTAGATTTTTCTGATTTTTCAGATTCTTTAGTTTCTTTGGAGTCGGTAGTTTCTTTGGATTCTTTGAAATCTTCAGATTCTGTGACATTCTTTGGTTCTACTTTTTCTTCTGATTCTTCAGCTTTAGCTGCCTTTTTTTCAGCCAACTTATTCTTCATTTCAATAGCCCATGGCTTGAACTTACTCCATTTGAAATTGAACATACTGAAGATTGAGCCAATCACAAATGCAACTAATGCCCAGAATGAGAAGTGGCGAGCGGTCTTTTGGACGTGTGTTTCGTAGTAATCGATCACTACTTTACCGTTGCCGCTGACTGTCACTTCACCGAGTCCGTTATTTTTCTTATTCATAGTCAATTTTGAAACGTTGCCGGTGGAATCCTTGGATTGGAAACCATAGTAGGCGATGACTGGAACGGAGATGACTGTCTTCTTAGCATTTTTAAAGTTAAAGTTCATCTTGGTATCAGCACGTTTGAAGTTGGTTATCTCGGCTTTTTTACCAGCTTTGATAGTTGGCATCTGCGGTTCAGCTTCCAACGGTACGACATCTGCACCATCGGGTAGGTATTCTTGACCGCCACCGATACTGAATGGCGATGCTTTGTCATACTCTGAATATGGCACCATGGCCGTTGACATGCCATTGACCATCCGATAACTGGCTGAAATTGCTAGTAATGTGACGAAAGCTACTAGAGCTGCTTTGACCAGATTACCTTTGAGCAAGTGCAGTGGATCGGCGGCGATGAAAATTGCTAGAAGGACAGTGGCAATCATATCGAAACGCCATGGATATTGAATCATCTTGAAAGGTGTCTTGTTGAGCATTACCCATGGGAAGATTTTACTTCCACAGATGAACATAACAGCACCGATACCGGCAAAATGTTTGACAGCTTTATTCTCGATTTTACCCATTGAAACTAGGGCGGCAATACCCGCCAATAAGAGGACGACCCCGATATTTGGCTTGTTGATAACGTTGTTGATACTCCAGTGGAAGTAATCGACTAAATTGTCGGCTCCAGCTGGAAGGATACTTTTACTTTCGGTCAAACGTAAGGTGGTGTGCTTCAATTGCTCGAGCATGGGCAAGAAATAACCGACGCTCATGAGCCCCGAGGCACCCGCCGCCCAAAGTAGTGAAAGTAGACGTTTGGGGTGAACTTTGAGTTCGGGCAATTGGCACAACATGATTAGTACGATTGTGATTGCTACCAAAATTGGTGAGATAGCGTGGGAATAGATGATTCCTGTCATACCAAAAGCTAGGAATAACCAATTGCGCTTTCTTTCACCATAAAAAATTTCATAAATACCTAAAATTGCGATAGGTAGGAAGACGAACGCTCCCACTTCACCGAGATCGTGGCGGAAGAGCATATCGTGGAGTCGGTAGTTAGCCAACGTGTAGACGAAACTGAAAACTAAACTGTTCCAATATTTCTTGGAAACTTTGAAGAAACAAAGAAATGATACAGAGAATGTTAGAAAGTTTAGTAATAGGTAGAAACGTACGATTGTCTGCGCTGGTGTAAAGCCCATCAAACGCATGAAGGCTGCGGGATATATCAGAAAATCAGAGTAGAAGATATTCGAGATATATCCGAGGCCTTCCATAAAGGACATGTTGACGAGTGGAAAATAGTTGTGATGCAGGATGGATTGATAGAGACCTTCAATACGCATCATGTGGAATCGGTTGTCACTTGGGCCTAAGAAAGTCCAAATGGAGTGGTGATAAAATTCGGTTTGATAGAGTGCAATGTAGCTGACTCCAGCAAACAAGGCGGCGGTCATGGCTGCAATAATGATGATTAGCAGGAACCGCAGATATTTATTCTTTATAGAAATGGATTTCATTAGTTGATACCTTTCCCCTAATATATAACGCAGTTACTTGTGTTGTTAGTTAAATATGCCGTTGGAAGAGCTGGGAAATATTCTCAAGCTGTGCGGACCGGTCCGAGCCGAAGTGCGGTCTCGAACCTCGTTTTGAAGCCTTGACCTAGTTCGTCAAGTCTCCAAAACGCCCGGTGGTATAAGTACGGGAAATTCTTCCCGTACTTATATCACTACCACGGCACACAAATATTTCCCAGCTCTTCCGACTAGTGTTTCTTAAATGAGTTAATTATATTAATAATTCAAGGATTTAATGTGTGGTCTTGGTATTTCTGAATTCATTTAAAAAGGCATATTAACTAACATGGCAAATAACTTATTCCTATTATACTAATACTTAATGGGACAATCATAGGATATTATCCGATATTTAAAAGAAATGTTTAAACTGGACGTCTCCAGTGCTGAGAATATTCACCTGCTATGCGGACCGGTCCGAGCCAAAGTGCGGTCTCGAACCTCGGTTTGAAGCTTTGCCAAAGTATGGCAAATCTCCAAACACGCCCGGCGGTGTAATGGCTAAAGCCATAACGCCACACCCACAGCGGGTGAATATTCTCAGCCCCTCCGACTAATTTTTCGCTTTGCTATTATTAATAAATTCATTAATAACTTTGGCTATATAAATAAAAAATACTAAATAAATTATAATAATCCATTCATTTTATTGAATTATTTTTTACATGAATCGATTAATTTTATATTTCTTTATTTGTTACAATTCAATAGACATATCGTATATAAATCACATTTGAGAAGGGTGATTTTATGGGGGAATATAAAAAAATAAATATAAAAGTATTCATATTTTTTGTGTTTATTGCTGTAATTACTACCACAATTGCAGCGTGCAATTACACAAAAGTTAGGGCTGATACCACGTCAGGTGATCCGGCTGATTTAGCTAATGCACTAGCCACGGCTCCACGAGGATTGGATATTTCTGATCCGACTTTTAGGTTGGGTGAGTTTTATATGAATAATTATCCAGGACTTAACGTCAATGCTGCTAAGGTTATTGACCGTAATCAAAGTGCTGGTGATAAAACCGGTATACTACGAGTTACCAATGATTTTAATCAGTTGGGTGCTATCTGGAGTAATATCGATGAAGCAAACTATATTGATGTTTCACGTGACCAAACGATGTCAATGTGGCTGTATTTTGGTAGGCCTGTGAATTCCGCTCAGCCTAAAGAAGTTGGTGATGGAATGGCTTTCGTTCTCCAAAATGATGATCGAAAATTAGGCGCCATTTCCATGTTTAACGAAGACCCTGCATATGGTGAAACGCTTGGAGTTTGGGGTGCTGATTTTGACAACGAGAATGCGAATAATATGACGAGTGATCTTATTAAGACAAGTATTCAGAAAAGCTATGCAATTGAGTTTGATACTTTTGCTAATAATCTAGTCAGCTTTGGGGCTATTAATGGTAAAGGTGTCTCATTTGACGCCGGGAAAACTTCTCAGCATATCGGAATGAATTACCCTGATTTAGAATCAACATATTTGCGCCAAATAGTCGATATAATAGTCGATCAAAAACATTATTTTTCGATGAATCATAAGAATGAAGAGGCCACCATAACTACTGGAGGGTCATTTGATAATATGAATTTGACTGATGCACAATGGCATCATATGACGGTTAAATTTACTCATGATACCCATACTTTATCGTTCGATTATGACGACAAGAATCTTGATGGAACATACAAGGCACCTGTTAAAGCCGCTTCGACTGTCCTTGATATGAACCATTTTCAGCTGGGTGACAGTAATAAATTGCGCTGGGGCTTCACGGGTTCAACTGGTCAATTTATGGAGAATAATCTGATTGTTTTCGAATCAATTCCTTCATTTGTTTCTGGTGATACCAGTGCCTCAATTAAGAATGTGACGAAAAATTATACGATTTCTGCTGGTGATCATGTCGATGTGGGGGATGATTTGGACTTCACTTATAACCTTAATTATGAAAGTGGGGCCAAGGAGTGGTCGGATATTTTGGCAAGTATGAATTTGCCGTCTGAAGTCACTTTCCACTCTGGTTCGGTTATTTACAACGATGATGCTGGCAATGTGGAAGAAATTCCGCTGTCGGAATACACCAACAATAATGTTCAACATCAGTTATTACAAAACCTGTCGGATACAAATAAAAAAGCCACAATTGTTCTACATACAACGGTTAATTCGGTGGATAGACAGACTGAAGTTGGTGAGTCATGGGCCAAGTTTGCCAGTGATAATTTTATTATTAATGATAAGGCACCCAATTTCGTGATTGATGTCGATTCATTGAATATCAGCACGAATCCCTCGGGAACAGTGAATTACGGCAGTCTGGATCAGGTTCCAGAGACTATACCAGTGACAGGTGAAATTTGGTACTCGAAGGTTTCAACGATTAATCCTAATACTATCAAGGTTAAAAGCAGTTTTAACGGTGGGTCAGAAGTGACTACCTCAGCTACGGGTTCGATTGGTGCCACGGCTCCATTTTCATTGTCGATTGACAGGTCGAAGGTACACGTCGGACAAAATACTTTGACACTTTATGGTCAGGATAATACTGGAAAACGTACGAAAGAAGTTACGATAATTTTCAATGTTGGTGGCGGTCTATCATTTGGCAATGTATCGCCGGGGGTATTTTTCAAAGATGTGAATATGGGCTACAAGGGTGAAATTGTTACGAGAAAACCTGGTTGGCAAATAGAAGTTATCGATGGCCGGTCGACTCAAAAAGGTTGGACTTTACAGGCCAAGGCATCATCTTTGGTTGATGAGAAGACTAGTGGTCAGCTGATTGGTGAGGTTGTTCACCGTGATGATAATGGCGTGATAGCTCCACTGTTAGATTGGACTAATATTTATTCGCATAAGAAATCTACCGATAGTGTCGAAACGTTCGATGTTGCTAATGCGTGGACACAGAATAACGGCGTGCTGCTGCAACTTAATGGTAAGAATATGGCTGGAGTGTACTCTGGTGAAGTAGAATGGAATTTGGTTGATAGTATTCAGAATGAGTAAAAAAATTAGTCTTCAGGGATGATGATTCTATCCTTGGAGACTATTTTATTTTTCGTATGATTTGAACAGCTTGAAATTCATTTATTTGATACGATGTATTTGCCAAAATGTATATATCACAATTGAGAAGGGTGATTATTTGGGGAAATATATAAAAATGAATAGAAGGCTGTGCATATTTTTTGTGCTTGTTGCTGCAATTACTACCACAATTGCAGTGAGTAATTATACTGTGGTTAGGGCTGATACCAAAGCAGATACCGTTGAACAAATAGATGATCCGGTTGATTTAGCTCACGCACTTAAAACTGCCCCTAGAGGATTGGATATTTCTGATCCTACATTTCAGTTGGGTGAATTTAAAGGTAATGCAGCAAACGTCTTTAGACGAGGTAAAGATGATAACGACAGTACAGGAATACTTCAAGTTACTAATAAAACCAAACAATTAGGTGCTATTTGGAGCAATATCGATGATAAAAATTATATTGATATATCACAAGACCAGACTATGTCAATGTGGTTGTATTTTGGTAAACCAATTGATAAAAGTAGGCCTAGAAATGTTGGGGATGGAATGGCATTTGTTCTTCAAAACGATATTAGAGGGAAAAATGCAATTTCTACATTCGATGGAAAACCTGCGCCAGGTGAGACTCTTGGTGTTTGGGGTGCAGATTTTGATAATAGTAATAGAGAAACTAAAGAGGAAGACATTGCAAAAACGAGTATTCAAAATAGCTACGCTATAGAGTTTGATACTTTCGCTGATATTCTCAATAAATATGGAGATGTTATGAGCGGTGAAGGGGTTGCCTTTGATTTAGGTATACCTATTGATCCATATGATAATAAACGGTTTCAGCATATTGGTATGAATTATCCAAATTACTCAAGTACTTACAAACGTCATTTGGTTAATGAAATGGATGAATCATTGCATTATTTTACAAAGAATTATATAGGTGAAAATGTCGAAATTAATAATGGTTCTAAATTGAACGAAATGTATTTAACCGATGCTCAATGGCATCATATGACTGTTAAATTTGAACACAATACACATACTTTATCATTTGATTATGATGATAAAGATCTTGACGGAACATATAAGACACCTAAAAAATCAGCGTCTAAAGCGCTTTGTATGAAAAATTTTAATCTAGGAGATAGAAAAAAACTTCGTTGGGGATTCACTGGATCAACAGGAAAATTCATGGAGAACAACCTAATTGTTTTCGAGTCGATTCCTTCATTTGTTTCCGCCGATACTAGTGCTTCAATTAAGAATGTTACTAAGAATTATACAATTGCTGATGGTGACCATGTTGATATTGGTGATGATTTAGATTTCACTTATAACTTGAATTATGAAAGTGGGTCTAAGGAATGGTCTAAAATTTTGGCAAGTATGAATTTGCCGTCGAATGTAACGTTCCATTCTGGATCAGTTATTTACAATGATGATGCTGGAAATGTAGAAAAAATACTGTTGTCGGAATATGCCAATAACAATGTTCGACATACGCTTTTACAAAATTTATCGGATTCTAATAAGAAAGCCACGATTGTCCTACATACTACGGTTAATTCAGTGGATACACAGACTCCGGTTGGTGAAGCAGTAGCAAAATTTTCCAGTGATAACTTTATTATCAACGACAAAACTCCCAATTTTATTATTGATGTGAATGAGTTAAATATCAGTGCTAAATCTTCAGAACTGGTTAATTATGATAGTCTTGATAAAGTTCCAGATGCCATATCGATAAATGGTGAAGTTTGGTATTCAAAAATTCCAACGACTAATCCTAGTACCGTCAAAATTAAAAGCAGTTTAGATGGAAGTACATTGGAAGACACAACAGCTACAGTTTCAAATACTTCAAAAGCTCCATTTGTATTTTCCATTGATAAGTCTAAATTACATATCGGGAAGAATACTTTAACCATTTACGGCCAAGATAGTAATAATAATAAACGAACTAAGGAAGTCACGATAATTTTTAATATTGGTGGCATAGTATCGTTTGGTACTGTGTCGGATACGGTGGCTTTCAAAGATGTGACTCTGGGATATAAGGGAGAAATTGTTCCGCGTAAACCTGGATGGCAAGTAGAAGTTATTGATGGGCGGTCAAATCAAAAGGGCTGGACCTTGCAGGCAATGGCAACACCCTTGGTTAACTCTAAAACAAATAATCAGCTAGTTGGAGATATAGTATACCGAGACGATAATGGAAAAATATCTTCTTTATTAGCTTTGACGGATATATATTCACATGCTAAGTCTACGAATGAGATTGAAACTTTTGATGTTGCCAATGCATGGACGAAAAACAATGGTATGTTGTTGCGACTCAATGGTAAAAATAAGGCTGGTTTGTATTCTGGTAAGATAGATTGGCATTTGGTAGATAGTATTAAGAATGAGAATACTAAAAAGAATTTTTCGTAATTAATTCTGTATTATCCCATGCAAGAAATCTTATGATCTATCAGGGGTTCTTTTTTTATATGAACTTAGAAGATATTCAAAAAAGAAGTTGTTTTCCTTTTGAGCAAATTAAAGTGCTCCATAACTGTTAGATTTCTTGTCTAACAATTATGAAGCACTTTAGAACACTAACAAATTGGTTGGTGTTTTTTTTATAGTTAAAAGTGTGATTAGTAGTTTTCTTTTCCAAGTGGCTGACCAAAATCATATTCCAAATTATTTTTATTTTGGTCCAATAATCTATGAAATTTCATCATTAATCGGGAAGTGTAGTTTACCTTTTTTACTATTAATTCTTGATCAACAACATACAGTTCTAATTCTTGATTTTTATAATCTTGGATTCCTAGTTCCGTTAGAACGTTTTTCGGAATCATAACCCCTTGTGAGTTTTCCCACTTTTTCAAATAAGTTCTTCTGTTTTCTACCATAATATTCTCCTGCTTTTTTAATTGAATATCGGAAAATGTGGCGCAGTCTCTTATCTGTAATTAGTTCTTGGATACGGCATAATCTTATAACGAATGATTATTGCATGTCGAGCGATTATTCAAAATAGTCAACTTATTAATTCGTAATTTTTATAAATATAAAATTAAAAAGTGTGTAAAATCAAAAGAGCGCCATCAGACATGATTTAATTCATGTTTGATGGCGCTCTTTTTCTATAGTCCGAGAATTTGTTTTTTCTTAATATCGTATTCTTCTTGTGTAATGGCACCTTGATCGAGCAAGTCTTTCAATTTGTCGAGTTGATCAAGTTGTGAATCACTTGTATAGCCGTTACTTGTGTTTGAAAATTTACGGCCCGGATTGATGTAATTCTTTGCCAAGAGGGCATTGTATGAATAATCGTCAGCTGGTTCAAAGCCGGCGTTCAATAGGTCATTGGCATAAAGTTTATTATAGAAGAAGGCAAAAATTAGATTGAAGAAAAATGAACCGCCACCCCATGTAAAGACACCGAAGGCTAGGTCAACTAGTAGAATGATGACGAGCCATTTCCAGTCTCCTCTGAAAAGTGCAGGCCAAAAGCCCCAGAAAAACTCAGTCCATGAAAATCCAACTTTAACATCTTTGCGTTCTCTAGTATTACGATTAATTAGCGTTGCATGCATGATAAATCCTCCCCGATAATGGTACATTTGCATTAAGTATAGCAAATAATCGTCTGAATTGAAGGATTCATCGCATTCTACGCTTAGGTTTTCTGAAAATAAATATTATTTATTGGAAGTCTAATCGATATTAATGAGTTCTGCCATAGTGATTCTCATTAATAGTAGAGAATCTGCGACCGGATGCGATGTAATTCTTGGCAAGTAATGCGTTATATGAGGAGTCGTCGGCTGGCTCAAAGCCGTTATTCAACAGGTCATTTGTGTAAAGCTTGTTATAAAAGAATGCAAAAATCATATTAAATAATCCTGAACCAATACCGTTGTTCCAAACACCTAAGACGAGATCAACTAGTAAGATGACTACTAGCCATTTCCAATCACCTCTGAAAAGTGCGGGCCAAAAGCCCCAGAAAAATTCAGTCCATGAGAATCCAACTTTAACTTCTTTACGTTCGTTAGTGCGACGGTTTAGTAAAATTGCGTGCATAATATTCTCCCAGTGATTATTTTTCCTAAGTATAGCAATTATTATTTAATTTAGTAGGAACGGGATAACTTTTTTACAAATTGTTTGGCGGATGAATTATAATTTTATAATGTACAGTAATAGAGCGTTTATAAGGGGTGTTGAGTCATTAACGAAGTGCTTTCAAAATTAAAAAAATATCGGTGGTCACTAATTATTCTGACAATTGTCTTTTTTATTATGCTATTGCTCAACTGGAAGACGTTGTATGTGGCTGACGATTATGTCTATCGTTTCGTCTATCAATCACCATCGCCCACGGCATTTGCTCACCAGCAACGGATTAGTACAGGGATGATTCCGTACTCGATGTTTAATCATTATATGCTGTGGAACGGGCGTTTTGTGGCGCATTCAATCGTGCAATTTTTCATGCAATTTAATTCAAAAATTCCGTTCGATATTTGTAGCAGTTTGATTTACGTATTGTTGCTGATATTCATGGATAAAATAGCTGTGAAATTAACTGGCAAGAAACATAATGCATTTATTTTGCCACTGATTTTTGGATTCACTTGGTTCTACATTCCTTATTTTGGTCAGTCAGTCTTGTGGTTGTCAGGATCAGGTAATTATTTGTGGATGAGTGTGATTTATTTAGGATTTATTATCTTTAATTTGAAAAATCGTTCCGTAAATATCGGCAACATTTTTAGTGCAATAGTCCTAGGATTTTTAGCTGGAGCTTCGAACGAAAATTCTGGTCCAGCGGCTGTTTTGATTATTTTATTGTTCATGTTGAAACGATTTATTAAGGAACATAAGGTCAGTTTTATTTCGACAATTAGCGTAATTTTTAGTGGAGTCGGATTTATCACGATGATGATGTCGCCAGGTTCGCAAAGTCGTGGCAATGTTCATCGGACTTGGGAAATTATTCAAAAAAATATTGATGGAATATATAAACTTACTTTTGATAAATGGGTTTGGATTTATGGATTGATGGCAGTTTTATTGATTGCTGGAATCGTCATGAAACGGATTAATGGTGATACATTCTGGGCAGTGATGTTCTTCTTGATCGGGCATTTGGCAGCTGTCTATGCGATGGCTTTTTCACCAGAATATCCGGAAAGAACCTTCTTCGGTGGAGTGATTTTTCTAGGAATAGCGTTGTTTATTTTAGTTTATTCGGTATTGGGCGAGTTGAAGTGGGCGCCAATAGCTTTGTCAGCCGCGGTTGTAATTGCATTTGGAGTCAGCTTTGGGCCAGCTTATAAAGATATTAATATCAGCTATCATCAGATGCGGACACAATATCAATTAATTTATAAAGCCGAGGCAACCAAGGATAAGAGTGCCAGAGTTCCGTTAATGACCACGCAAAAGAGCCAGTATAACGCCAATTATGGTGTGATTGCCTTAGATACACCGGCAAATGCGTTGATGAATCAATGGGAAGCCAAGTTCTTTGACCTTAATCAAATTACCGGTTACCGAATAAAATAACCGGTATGGTAAGATAGTTTTTACTAGTGCATATTAAATTAGAACTTATTTACTAAATATGAATGTTTATATTATACAGAAGACAATTAGTTGGAAGGGATGAGAATATTCTCAGCCCTGTAGACGTTTTCGGGGGATATTTTGAAGAAAAAAAGAGTAATATATATCGACGTTATCCGTGTGGTAGCCATGATGCTCGTGGTTTTAGCACATTCGTTGGCGGCTAGATTGGCAGTTAGGGATGGCTCGTTAAATTGGGATATTTCAAACATGCTAGTCGTGATCACTGAAATTGCTGTGCCACTATTTTTCATGATTAGTGGGGCCACGATTTTGAACAGTCGGCGGACTAAAGACGTGGGATATTTGTTCAGTCACCGCTTGGTCAGAGTGTTGGTGCCATTTATCCTCTGGTCGATCATCAGTGCTTACGGTGCCAGAAAAATTGATGGAGTTTTCACATTTCATGACTTTTTCCACAGCGTATTATTGATGTATCATCAGCCAGTTTTAATAGCGTATTGGTTCATCTATCCGTTGGTATCACTGTATTTGTTATCGCCGTTGTTGAAAGCAATGGTTGAGGGCATGGACAATAAAATGTTTAATTATTTGTTGGCATTGTGGATGGTCATCAGCATGTTCTTACCAGCTTTAGTCGACGCATTGCCAAAGAATCTCAGCATGTACTTTGACGGATATACGGTTGGAAAAGTAGTCTTTTCAACCAGTTTGGGCTATTTCTTATTGGGATATAAGTTGACCCAAACAAAGCATGCCAAAGATAATCCACTACAATTATTCGTGATTGCTGTCGTATTGATGGCAATTAACGTCTTGATTGGATTCGTCAGTTTAAAACCAGCTTTCCATTATTTAACCGTAATTTCAGTAGTGAACATTCCAGTTATCGCTGCCTTGATTTTCTTAGTATTGAAATCATTTGAAGGTCGCTATCACAATTGGTTCATCAAGTTGACCGAAATTATCGCACCATTGACGTATGGCGTGTATCTAGTTCACGGCTTGAGCATTGGAATTGTGCAGAAGATGGCGGGAGTTAACCATTATCTGATTACATTCTTCTTTGCAACAGTGCTTTCATTAGTAGTTATTTTCATCTTGAGTAAGATACCAGTTTTGAAAAAATGGATGTTATAGAAGTTAAGCCCTTAGACCGTGCATGGTCTAGGGGCTTTTTTGACGTACAATATGGCAACAGGTTGTGCATGATTGATTATATAGCGGAGGCTATAATTGGGGAAAATAATCATAAGAGGAAAAGGCAATGAAGAAAAAACATCTGATTATTCTAGGGATTTTTGCAACGATTTGGTTACCAGCGTTAGCAGATATATTCTACTGGAATAAGTTACCTGAAAAACTTCCGACCCATTTTAATGCCCAAATGGTACCGGACAGTTGGTCGTCCAAAGCAGTAGCAGTGCTGGCTTTACCTGTTATATTAACCTTGGTACAGGGATTGATTCTGTATTCTATTGACCAACATTCGAAGAAATATGATGTACAAAATGGCATTGTTTATACGGTTTTAACAATCATGCCAATTCTTTCAATATGGCTAAATTTTGTTATGATATCGACGGCGTTAAATAATAACGTTAATCGTTCCAAACAGCCAATGCTCAGTTTATTGTTTGGCATCATACTCATTATTTTAGGAGTGGTATTGAAGTATGTTAAAACTAATCCAATAATTGGGATTCGATTACCTTGGACCATGTTGAGTACGGAAAATTGGCGATTAACAAATAACTTTGGATCAAAAGTATTTATTGTTGGAGGAATAATTGAATTTATTGTGGCACTGTTTTCGTCACTGTCATTAATGATATTCATTTTAGCAATAATTATTATAATACCGGTGATCTACTCGTATATTTTGTATCGAAAGGGAATTTGAGTGTTATCGAAATGCAAGTTGATGTGCCGAAATTTTAATGAATTATATGTGAAAATCATTAAAACTCCAGTCAAACTAGTCGGAGGTTGCTAGGTGATTTTTTACCCGCTATGGAGGTGGCGTTAGTGCTTTAGCACTTACACCACAGGGCGACTTTGGAGACTCGCGGTTTTTGCGAGGCTTCAAAGCGAGACTTGAGACCTTGGCTCAAGTCGGTCCTCATAGCAGGTAAAAAAATCATCTAGCAACCGGAGACGGCAACACAATAAATGTCTTGCGGAATCGAGGAATATAGCGCAAACTTAAACAATCATGAAAAATAAAATTACGAGTAAATTCAACCCTTGGCAGAAGTTTGTCACACCGTTGATGTTTGTGATTTCATTGATCTATTTTGGGGTATTCAGATATTTTGTAATTCCATCTGGGGATGATTATTTCTGGTGGGGACCGCGGGGGTCTTACTTACTTCATCATATGTTCTTTGGACCGCAATCAATCTATGGTGGTAGCAGCAATGGCCGATATCTAGGCAATACTTTGGAAATAATCACTATGCATTACCAACCAATCGCCATTTTAACCTATGCAATATTTTGGACGCTGCTACTGTGGGGGCTGTGGCGCTTATCCGGAAAAACGATGTTGTCGCTAGTCATGTCATTTTTATTTGTCTTCACGTTGCAAGATGGATTTTTGAACAACATCTTAGTTTGGAACGCCGGTTTCGTAAATTACGTGCCACCGATTGCATTAGCACTAGTTTACATATGGCTAGTCGAAAAAGGCCGTGAAAAAGATTTCAACCAATTCATGGCACTGGGGACTTTAGTTTTGGCATACATTGGTGGACTATTCACCGAAACGATGACAGTAGCGCAGATAGCGTTAGGAATCTTCGTGATTCTCCATTTCCGCAAGCAAACGAAACTTTACCATGTGACTTATTTATTGGGAGCAGTCGTGGCAGCCGTGACGATGTTTACCCACCGTGGTTACCGTGGCAAGAGTATTTATCGAAATACAACCTTTGATCCGCTCAAAATTTGGGAAAATTACGCAAGAATTACCCATTTCTGGTTGATAACTTTCAATGTGGCAATGTTGGTAGCAATTTTATTAGCCATTGCCGTTTTGATATTTAGAGCTGATTTCTCCATTATGAAAAAGTCGATTTTAACCGTTATAACGCTGGCATTTTTAGGATACTATATTGCAATAAACGTCTATCTGAAGCGATTCGAGCTCAATTATATGTACGGCTACAATAAGATTGACGATAATCTCTCCAATATGGAAGGAATAGTCAGTTTACTATTGGTAGCATTTATCGGTTACAGCATTTTTCTATTCTTCAAAACTGATGCTAAAATGTGGCTCTACTTCCTGATGACAGGCGTTATCATGGGACAATTGTTATTCGTATCAGCACCAATCAATTGCCGGGGCAACTTTTTAACGTATGTTTTTACATATTTAATAACCATGCGATTCGTTCTGGCAGCGATGGATAATTTGAAAGTAAAAAATTGGCTAACAGGTTTATTAGTGTTGGTATTAGTTGTAGTAGGCGGCGAATATTTAAATATAATGTCGACCAATTATGAAGCTAATTTGTCCAGAGTCGATGATCCTGAATATTATGATGGCAAAGTAGAATTAACCAAGCACGTTCCATATCGAAAATTTGTCTGGGTCAATGATTTGTTGAATCAGCAAGTTCCAAGATATTGGGAATATTATTTTGATAAGTAGAGAGTGAATTTCAGAGAGTGGAGCAAGCCCGGGAATTTCCGAGCATTTGCATGACTTCACGAATTATTCGCGTACTTTGCGGATGATTTGGGAAGTTAGGCAAAGCGGAAGAAATTGGCTTGCGGAACTCGTTTTAGAGCCACTGCATATATAAAATAATAAAGGCCTCAGCATGTGAAATGTTGGGGCTTTTACTGTATAAAAGAATATGTACATTTTAGAGGACAGATAAAATAAAAAAGCTATCAGTAATTAAACTGATAACTTTCCTTAGCAGATTTAGTTGTGGTCCCAGCGACCGATACGCCCGTATGTCGTACATTTATATCTGATTTAATTGTGGTTTCAGCAACCGATAGACTCATATGTTCTACATTTCTGTCTGGTTTTATAGATGTCTGCCACATCTCTCTTGCTTTCAAATACATTATACAGGGGGTTAAGGTAAGTTCAAAAATATAGACTGAATGTTTTCAATAGTGCTTTTGTTATCCCCAAGGTTACGACGTTTGCAATTTTTGCAAAACTCGTAACCTTGGGTAATTATTGGGTATCAAAATTGTTTTTTGATGTCCTTAAATTTGTTATTAGAGGAAAAAGTCCAAATTATTGAAATAATATCCAGTGATAAAAAAGGGAGTCGGAGGATATAGGTGAATTCAGCCGCTGGGGACGACTTTTGAGACGTGATTTTCGGCTCAAAAGCGAGGTGAGAAACCTTGGCTCGAACCGGTCCCCATAGCGGCTGAAATTCACCTATATTCTCCGGCGGAAAAACGGCAACCTTTAATTAAACATTTAAGGTATAATAAAACCAGTATTAACTTAAAAGGTGGTATTACAATGCTTGAAAATGTACAAGGTCTTGTAAAGGTCAACCAAGATAGCCGTTATGTCGTCTTTTTGTTTGACTCTTATGAAGTAAATCGTAAAATGTTGCAAGATAAATATGTTAAAGGTGAATCAGCTTGGTATACAGATGCCAAGGGAACCGGCGACGATGGCAAAGTCTTTTATCGAATCGCTCAAGATGGCGAATGGATCGAAGCCGAATACGTTACCTATATAGAAACTACAGATTAATATCTGAATCATAGGTATTAATCTTTTTTCTTTGGGGGCATCTCCAGAACTGAAAATATTAATCTGCTATGCGGACCGGTCTGAGCCAAAGTGCGGTCTCAGACCTCGATTTTGAACTTCGCAAAGTACGCGAATTTCAAAACTCGTCCTGTGGTGTAATGGCTAAAGCCATAACGCCACACTCACAGCAGGTTAATATTCTCAGTTCTTACGACTAATTGGATGTCCATAATATAAATATCTTTAGTTTATTCTTTCAATCTTCAAATATTCTTCGTAATTTAAATATAGAGTGAATAGATGGCAAGTATTACGAAGATTCCAATACCAACTGAATAATCTAAGACATCAGTTAGTTTTAAAAAACTAGCCAGAGAGATCCTGTGAATTCAGCCGCTGTGCAGGTGGAGTTTACTCCACGGGACGACTTTTGAGACTTGCTGAACTTGCAAGGCTTAAAAGCGAGGTTCGAGACCGCACTTTGGCTCGGACCGGTCCCCATAGCGGCTGAAATTCACAGGAACTCTCTGGCGGCAGAACCCCAAAAATGAAAATAAAAGAAAATTCTTTAAAAATAGCCGGATTTCTTAAGGTTTTATTGAAGGCAACCCTTTTAAATAGTAGTCTACTGTTAGTTATATTTTTATAATTGGAGGGAGACAATTATGAACAAAAAATGGGTTGCCTCTACTGCTCTAGCAAGTTTCTTAGCAGCAGTTGGTGTATCATCGAATGCTTCTCCAGTAAAAGCTGCACTTGCTACTGATGATGGAAATCAGGATGATGACCAAGATCACAAAGTTGCTGATACTAAGGATCCGAATGTTGCCAGTGTAATGGACGCACAAGGAGCTCCAATCAGTGAAAGTGCTGCGGATGCTATTGAAGAAAACGAAAATAGTGCTGAAACTAACAGTGTTTTGCCGGCTAGTGCTGTGCGTTCAATTACGCAAGCCTCTGCTACAGCGGGAGTTAGCAAGGCGCAACAAGATGCTTTTCTAAAAAATATTGGACCAATTGCTCAACAGGCAGCTTCCAAATATAATGTCTACGCCTCAGTTATGATGGCACAGGCTATTATTGAAAGTTCTTGGGGACAATCAACTTTGTCGACGCAATCGAACAATTATTTCGGTGTCAAAGGTGACTATAATGGCTCATACGTCAGCATGCCTACTCAAGAGTGGAGTGCTGATAAAGGCTATTACACAATTTATGCCAATTTTAGAAAGTATCCTAGTATTTATGATTCTTTTGCCGATAACGGCGCATTACTAAGAGGCGGAATTTCCGGTGCCCCTAATTTTTACGACGGGACTTGGAAAGAAAAAACTTCCTCATATAAAGATGCTACGGCTTGGTTGCAAGGTAGATATGCCACCAGTCCAATTTATGCATCAACTTTGAATAGGATAATCGAGACTTATAATTTGACACAATATGATAGCGAAGCCAGTACCGGAGGTACTAGTGATAATTCAGTCAGTGGTACACAAACAGCAATGGATGATACCGCTACTGTAACTAATAAAAGTTTAGCTAAAATTTATATCAATGCTAATCCCAATCAGATTGCTGCTAACCGTGCATTGGCATACAACACTTCATGGCACATTTCTTCAAAAGTTGTCGCTGCTGATGGAACCGTTTATTACCAAGTAGCTTCCAACGAATATGTTTTGGCATCTGATGTTCAATTAGCATCCGAAAAATCCAATCCACCTGTTAAAATTGCTGATACAGCAGTGATTGTTAACAATAGTGGATCGGTAGTTTATAGTGCCGCCAATAAAAAAGCCGCAACTAGTCGAGTTTTGCCATACCAATCCGCTTGGATTACAACTGCATACGTAGTTGACGATGATGGCAATACTTTCTACTTTGTGGGAAATAACGCTTATGTTTTAGCAACAGACGTTAGCTTGAAGTCGCAAATGGCTAATGATGAATATAAAGACGATGATATCGTTTCATATCCAGATATCGTGCACGTTACAGCGACACCAAGTGCCAGAGCTTATGACGACAAACACAACGTGTTAGCGGTTAGTTTAGCCAGTGGAACCGATTGGAAGATTGATAAGAAATCGACTCATTCAGACGGTTCAATTTGGTATCGCGTGGCAACTAATCAATGGGTCAATGCCAATGACGTACAAGTTAAAGGCTCAAATTATGTTACATCGGTTTCAGGTATGGTTAAAATCAATTACATTCCTGGCTATGGAGTTAACGTATATAACAGCCCAGCATCCAACAATAAGTTTACCGGAGCACGCTTAGCAGATGGTACAACTTGGCGTGTTACGTCAAAGCAAATTGTCGATGGACAAACTTGGTATAAAGTAAATGCCGGTTGGGTTAATGGAACTTATTGTATTTATAATGCAGATTAGAGAGTGGAGCAGGCCCGGGAATTTCCGAGCATTTGCATGACTTCACGAATTATCCGCCGTACTTGCGGATGATTTGGGAAGTTAGGCAAAGCGGAAGAAATTGGCCTGTGGAACTCGTTTTAGTTAGAGAGTGGAGACAGGGCGGTCAGCTCCCGAGCATTTGCATGACTTCACGAATTATCCGCCGTACTTGCGGATGATTTGGGAAGTTAGGCAAAGCGGAAGGAGTTGCCCTGTCGGAACTCGTTTTAGAGCCACTGCCTATATAACCTTAAATAACAAAAATCAAAGCGTATGTTCTCAGTAAATCACTGGGAGCATATTTTTTTAGTTATTTTACATTTAAGCATATTTCTAAAATATACTAATATATACTTAAATATTTCGAATTTTAAGTACGATATGCAAAACCGGTTTAAAATACTTCAAATATAATAAATTGAATGATAATATTCAGTATATAGAAATCTTACTTAAAAGATTGGAGTGAGTAATTTGGAGAGAAAAAATTTTAGTGAACATCCAACGATTCTAGACATTTTGAAAGAGAACGATTCTAATATAAAAAGACAACACGGTGTGATTAATTATTTAGATTTTAAAATAAAAATCTATCATGAACTAAAGAGATATTTTGAAGATGAAGCTATCATTAATGATTCTAATATTTCGGAAATTGAAAACAGTAAAGTAATCCAAGATATGATAAGTTCCGGAATTCTTGAATACATTGGTCGTGGTATTTTAGTAGATTCGTCATGGAATCCAAATGATTTTCTACTTCGTCAGTTGGTACTAAAACAAGGAATATATTCCGGATCTACAGCACTCTATCTTTGGGGATTGAGTGACGAGTACCCATATAAATCCTTTATGACATTCAAGCGTGGGTATAGATTGCCTAGTACAATGCAAGAATGGACTGAGGGAATTGTAGTTAAACAAGTAAGTGATGATGTATTAAATATGTTTGTTGAAAAAATGGATGTGTCTGGAACACAACAGAAAATCAATATATATAGCAAAGAAAGGGTGCTGGTGGATGTACTTCGTGAACCAGTGAGTACAGACGTTATTAATACTGCCTATAGACGATATCTGAAAGATTCAAAGGTGGGAGTTAATAGACTAATGCTTGTTGCTAAAAAGATGGGAGCTTTTGAAAAAGTCAGAAATAGATTGGAAATTATGATATGAGTACGAGGAGGAGCCAAGAGCAGAGCATAAAGGATAAATTGAAAGCCAAGCGCGATGAAACAGGCGTTCCATTTGATATTTTACAGAAAAAGTTTTTTATTGATTGTTTTCTAAAATTATTATCTGAATCTAAATACGCTGATAATTTTATTTGGAAAGGTGGGTTTGTTCTTTCAGCTATTACTGGAATACAGAAACGAACGACAGTTGATTTGGATACCTTAGTAAGAGGTGTTACTGTAGACACCGTAACACTTAGTAAAATAATTAAAGAAATCATTTCTAACAAAGACGAAAGCAGTCCGGATTTTAATCTGATAGATGTTCAAGAGATTCAAGAGGAAAAGGCCTATCAAGGATTAAGAGTCAGAATAATGGGTCAATTAGGACAAATGAAGGATAATTTCCACTTAGATGTTGTTACTGGTGAAACTCTAGAGCAGCGAGCAATTGAATGGGATTATCAGCCACTAATTGGTGATAAGAAAATCCCAATTTATATATATCGGCCTGAACAAATCTTAGCTGAGAAGTTGCAGACTGTATTGGAGAGGGGAATTGCCAATACTCGTATGAAAGATTTTTACGACGTATATATCATTCCAGCTACCACTCAGCTAGATATTGATGATTTATCAGATGATTTTAAATCAGTTATGCATTCAAGGGATACCGAAGAACTTTGGACAATTCGCGAGTCAGTACTTGATTTAATTGCCACTGATCAAAAAATGCATAACGAATGGATTAATTATTCTAAAAAGAATAAATTTGCTAAAAAATTGTCATTTGAACGAGTATTAAGTTCGGTAAATATTTTGTTTAAAAAAATTAAAATGTGATATAACTTAAAGCAATCCCGTATTACGAAAAAATATCTGAAAAACAAATAAAATCTTACAGAAAATGTATCTAGGATTTTCCAATCATGTTATATTTTCGGCATACTCAGAAGTGAGTAAATACTGCACTGCTAAGAGGTAAACATCTTGAAATTATATCAATTCGAATCAATTGAAATTTCGAAACAATATCTATTAACAAACGGTTATTACTCGCTTTGGCGCAATGAAGATTTTGAAATGGATAACAAAGTAGTCGCATTATTTGATGTATCCCATTTTGAAGTTCCGAATATCAAATCACTAATTTTACATTTGGATCTGGGCGTAATTATTGAGGAACGATCAACTAAGCAATTGATGAATGAATTATATAAAGCAAATGGGCTCGGCTTCACCGTAAGTAAGGTGTTGGCGAGCCTTTTTGGTATCAAAAAATACATTCCATTCGTTCATGGATATCAAACTTATATGCCTATTAGCGGTGGAAGTCGCAAGAATACCGACTGGATTTCTCCCAATTTATTAAGTAAGGCGGAGGTTTCTAATGGGGTGTTACATTTGATAGCAATCAACGGAAGTAGATTTAGTTTGGAGTTTATAAAAGGCGACTTTGGAAAAAGAGTACACGACGTAGCATTACTAAGCCGAGCTAATTTTTTATTTTTAGAAGCTTTAGTAAATTGGGGGAATTGCGAGTTACAACCACCGTCTAATTTAGGATTGCTGGAACCATTTGAAAATTGTCAGTGTCTGAACCATGAGCAAATGGAAATGAAAGTGAAAAATTTGCGTGAGATGATTGTTGCATTCAAAAAAGCTATTCTATTCAATCTGGGAATAGAACAACTTCAAAAAGTAGAATTGATTAAGTTTTACAGTCAGAACTTGTCGAGGATGAAAAAGGTTTATTAGGAATTGAACTCCGACTTCATTTTGAAATGTGACTTTGTGATATATTATATTTGCCATAAGGTTTGGTGTTTCTTAAAATGTAAATAGGGGTATGTATAAAACTGATGCGATTTTTCATTTATCATGGAACTACAGAGAAAAAGTTTAAAGAAATTATAAAAACGCATACGATATCATTTAAAAAACGCCCTGATCATTGGTTAGGAGGGGGAGTTTATTTCTTTATAAATGATTATGTTTCAGCATTTAATTGGTCTCATAGAGTTAAAAAAGATCCTGTTGGGTGTGTTCTTAAATATGATTTTGAAATAAATCCCAAATATTATCTTGATTTAGACAGTCAGACAGGTCTTGAGTCTTTTAATGAATTTGTAGGCTATATGGAGTCAAAGAAATATGCGTTTGAGTATAGTGAAGAAGAGCAGGCCTATATAAAAAAGAACCCCGATAAAAAAAACATAGTTTTAAGGTCAAAGTATTTAGAGCTGTTTTATAACGTTGAAAATATTAAAGCTTGTTCCTATACATTTTCTGGACCGTTTAATTCCGAAATAAGATCTCTGGGACAATTGGGCTTAGAGTCTAAAAGTAGACAATTGGTTGTTGTTGATCCAGAGTTAATAGACATCTCACAATTGAAAAGGGTAACCGAGTAGTTTATACTTCATCCTAGAAGGGAGTTGATAAAGTAATGAGTTATGATAAAAAAACGATTTTGGATGCTGCAAAAAAAGCAGGGATTAATTTAATCGAGAATAATTCTAACAACAATATTATTTATCCAGATGGAACTGAAGAATATATTGATGTTAGAATTAAAAATAATGTTACAACAGATTGTAATTATGTTATTAATGATTTAACTGCTCAATCGGATAATTTGTTTATTAATAATGATGAATATGAAATTATTTATGACACTAATGACAGTGGAGATTACAGTTTAGATTTAAAAGAATTTTTAAATCCAACTCATGATTTATCAAGTCTACAAATTGATTCCGATATAAAGATAAATCATTTGAATAAAAGTAATAATGATTTTGAAAGGGCTGCTTAGTTTTTATGAATACTGAACAAAATAAAAGTATATTGGAATTCACAAATCCGGTTTTGAAACGTGCAATTTTTCAACCAAATCCAAAATTTGATAAAAAGAATTCGAAGAATATAAAGATGAATTTAAAGACGAGTAATAGTGGTATAGATACTAAGCTGGAATATCACTCGTCTGATGTTGTATTAACTGTTACAAATATATCTTCGGATGATAGTTTGTCTTCAAATGAGGATCCTTTTGTATTAATAGTAAGTATGGCTGCTAGATTTAGATGGCCTGAAAGTACACCTAAGGATGTTGAGGAGTCATTTGTTAGAACTAATGCTCCATCCTTACTGTTATCATATATACGACCTTTGGTAAGTAATATTACGGGTTTGAGTGAATTTGGAATCCAAAACATTCCATTCATTGACTTTACTAATTCTATTGAAGATTAAATTTTAGTCGTTTGACCATATTTTGTGGTTGACCGGCTTTTTATTTTGTGCAATTTTGGAAATGAATTTGCCTTCAGCTTATTGTTTTTATTTTTGGCAATTAATATTACAGGAAAGGATTTGCTATATTAATTCCACCACAAGCGCTTGTGAGTTAAACCCAGGAGAACTCACAATTATGACTGATCTGGAATTAGGCTTTCAACATGCATTACAAAATCAAAGGTTGATTCATGGCGTCTTGAAACGTGTCCATATTTTCGTAACTCGCTGCGATTATGACGATTATTTTCAAGAGGCAATGATTCTCTATGCCCAAACTTATGTTAAATACTGTCAAAATGAAGACGATTTGTCTAAATTCAACCGTTATGTTTTTCAGAAGTTAACATGGAGATTGACAGATATGTTGCGACAGGAGAAGCGTTATAACGACTTCCATAGTCTTGAAGAGTTCGACTTTCAACGAGTTCCAGAGGTATTGTTGTTGGCTGATTTGGACTTTGTGAATTTAAACGAACTCTCGGAAATTGAGAAAGCTATCTTACAAGAACACTTTATCGATGGACAATCTTTAGTAATATTGGCGAAGCGTTATAACCATACATCAAGGGGCCTGAGGTACTGTCGCAATAGGCTTTTGAAAAAACTACGACATATGAGCGTTCGTTGAATTTTACCATTTGATTACAGGCGTATTACTTTTGTCAAATTAGTGAAAAAACTTGTTATAATTTATATCGTTAAGGAAATTAACGGCGGGAAGGAAATATATATTATGGTATCTAAAAAAATTATGACGACTGTGGCAACTTCTGTTGCTTTGGCTAGTATCGGATTTACAACGGTAGGACAGGTAGTTCCTACACTCGGTGCTAACACTCAAACAGCTCAAGCTGTAACGTCATCTATTAATAATTACATCAATGCTAATAACATCAAACCAGTTTCAATTACAAATCAAGAAGGAACTTTCAGTGTTTGGCAAGGCTATGAAAATGGTGTTGGTAAGCCAGAAGGTGTTGTTATTCATGAAACAGCTACACCAGGGGCAACTGCTCAAAACGAAGCTACATACTTCAATCGTGAGTGGAAAAATATTTACACATACGTTCATGCTTTTGTCGACAACAACCAAATTTTGAACATTAAGAATACGGATTACACTACTTGGGGTGCAGGTCCTACAGCTAATGCCAAATTTATCAACGTTGAATTGTGTGAAGTTGGTACGACCGATGCTTTTGCACGTTCAGTTGCTAACCAAGCATATTACACAGCTTCAAAATTAGTTCAATATAACTTGCCATTTACACCAGGTGTGACAGTTATGTCTCATGATGCTGTAAGTAAAAAATGGCATGAAACAACTCATACTGACCCAGTTGGCTACTTCGCTAAATGGGGCTACAGCATGGATCAATTCTATGATCTAGTTGGCAAGTACTACAACCAATTGAAGGGTAGTACAAACTCTGGTAGCAATAATAACAACAATAACGTAAATAATGGTAACGGCGATGCTGCTAACTCAAGTAACATCCGTGTTAACAATTCTAAAGGTAACTTCGTTCCATTAGTTGCTTTCCAAAATGACGGCAGTGTTAAAAACATTTCTGACCGTGCTCTAGCCAACAACTCACTATGGTATACAGACCAAGTTAAGGAATACAATGGTCTACAATATCGTCGTGTTGCTACAAACGAATGGGTTGATAACGGCTATGTTACAGGCAACAAATAATTTATAACGAAATAAACTGTCTTTGATAGTTAGTTATTCTAAAAGATACGCTGAAAAGCGTGTCTTTTTTTGCTATCATTATTCAATAATAGGGGGAGGCCGCCGGAGGCTGCCATGGATTGAAGCCTGCGGTGGGGACCGGCGCGAGCCAAGGTCTCGCCCCTCGCTTTGAATCCTTGCAAGTTCGGCAAGTATCCAAAGTCGCCCCGTGGTGTAACGGCTAAAGCCGTAACGCCACCTTCACCGCTGTCTTCAATCCATGGCAACCTCCAGCTAAAGTGTTGGCTTGCTGCAGCGGCATCTGTTACTGCTTTCTATTGAATTATTGAATTAGAAACGGAACATGTTCTTACTATTATTAAATTAGTTTATGAGCATCTTTTAAAACCAAGAATCAAAAACCATATAAAATTGTAATACTTTATTTTGAAATATTTGTCGCCATAAAAATAGAAGAGAGACAAAATAGTGAATAATCCCTAGCCGGAGCTTGATAGCAATATAGCCGGCTGTGCAAGTGGAGTAAGAGCTTTAGCTCTTACTCCACAGGACGACTTTTGAGACTTGCTGGTTTTGCAAGGCTCAAAATCGAGGCTCGAGACCGTCCTTTGGCTCGAACCGGTCCCATAGCAGGCTATATTGCTATCAACCGGAGGCGGAACAAGTTGTATAATTGTTGGATGAGAAAGGCATAAAGATGGGTAAAAAAATCTATGTTGTTTTGAGCATGCTGTGTCTTTTTGCCGTACTTTTGGTAGGTTGTAAGCCGAAAGAGACGTCAAAAGTTGTTGCATCGAATAAGACTTGGTATTTGTACCAAGATCAAGGCGAGAACGATACAGTTTCAATTAAATTTTTAAAGAATCAACGTGCTGAAATTAAAGATATTACGACGATTGACGGAAAAGTTGGTATCAATCGTTTCAATAATCAATTTAATAATCCAAAATATACTTTGGACCGTGATGGCAAAACGATTACTTTCAAAACGGCTAAAACTGATTTAGTCTTGAAAATTATTAAGAGCTATCATGAAAATGTTTATGGCAAACATATGAAGGGTTACTATGTCCAATCGGGCAACGATACCTACAAATTTGCCTATATTACCAAACGCGACAAGCAGTCCAATATCAGCAAGTCGCAAAAAACTAAGTCTCAGACGATTGCTTATGATCAATTGCCGGATCATATTATCGATGTGAACGCTAATACGAAGCCACTGACAGCTAACAATGCGTTGATTGGTAATTATGATTTTTCTACTATTATTGATTATCGTCGAACAGATGGAAATTTAACTATCAATCAAAATGGAACTTACCAGATGACTTTGACCGAGCATTCAGCTCAGAAATTGACTGACAAAACTGACAATAAAGTGGTTATGTTAACGGAGGTTGAGACTGGGAATGTTCAGAGTCTTTATGGAAAAATTTATTTAACGCCGAAGAATCTTTTGACGATTAATTATTATTATCATGGGCAAAATCAGGATAAACTTTTGCCTAAGAGTGTTAATTTGAAAGTTAATTCGAAGTCGACTGGTAATCAGATTGACCGGGCTAAGATTCGTATGGAAGCTGACGGGGACCAGTTGTACCTCTTCTCGAGTGACTATACTGTGCGGGTCAAAGATGGTCAAAAGAATACCAAGGCTAACTTGTTAACCAAATCGACTTCGGAACAGACGAGCTTGAGAGATGCTATTACACAGACGAAAGATTATTATGATAAGTATGTTGCCAATCCATTGACTTCAAACGCTGATTTGATGCAATTGGTTGGGGCAATCTCTGACAATCATGATAAGAAAGTCGGTAATATTGGCGTTAACTTTGGCGACTTGTATGGAACAAATATTCAGCCGAGCGATTATCAAGGAGTCAGTGTTAATGGTAGTAAACAGCCATTGATGCAATATATTTTCCTCGTTTCGCCGTCAGCCTATTCTGAAAATGGGCCTGCTGTGACGACAACTAAAGGGAAACTGTTGATTTATGGGTCTTTGGATAACAAATTATTCCTATTGAGACAGCCGGACAAAGATTCGACAACGGTAACTTGGACGATGGTGAAGGACTTTCCACTAACCGTTCCCAAATTAAAATTCAGCTTAAATTAAGTTCTGGAGGGGAACCATGAATTTTTTACTGATGGTCATTGTTACGATCATTGAAGCACTAGTGGTTTATCGAATTAGATTCGTTTATAGTCGGCAGCCTGTTTGGGCAATTAGTTTGGCGAGTGCAACAATTGTCGGATTTTACTTGATTGCCAAATTTTCAGTTAGTAAATATGTCAGTGCCTTTGCGTTTAGTTTGGCAACGCTTAACTTGATATTGTTGCTGGTAATGATGATATATATGTGGAAATTGGATCAGACTTTGAAAAAGCAACAGGCGCTGCAGGGAACAGATTTCCTGTTGGTTTTGGGCAGTAAATGCCTGACTCCGCGAGTAACACCAGTATTGGCTTCAAGGTTGGATAAAACAATTGAGATATATGATAAATTTGACGTCAAACCGCAGATAATTGTCACTGGTGGCAGAAGTTCAATCGATTTGCCCACGGAAGCTGAATTAATGGAGCAATACTTAGTTGATGCTGGGATTCCGGCTGAGATGATTATTATGGAAACAAAAGCTAAAAATACTATTCAAAATTTAGGATTTTCTTCAATAAAAATTCGTAATATATGGCATAAAGATAATCACCCACGCGTTATCATAGTTACGAGCGATTATCATCTGCCTAGAACCAAGTTTTACGCGAAAAAGTTGGGAATAAAGGTTAATTTTGCGGCGGCTAGAACGGTCAAGATGTTAAAGTGGCCGGCAATGTTTCGTGAGTTTACTGCAATTCTTTGGGATCACCGATATTCTCTCGTGACAATTTGGGGGATGGATGTCTTATTTTCGTTAAGTATGTGTATATGATGAGGAGAACTATATGAGTTTGTACGATAAGTTTGTTGAAAATAAACGTCTGCGAAGATTCGTCTTGTTGCTGTTTGTTGTCGTGGTATTTTACCTACTACGTAGCATGATGAGCATGTTTTTACTAACGTTTACATTTACCTTTTTATCGGTTCAATTAGTCCGGACCGTTCAAAAAAAATTTCCAAGGACCAAGCCCGCTTGGGTGATTGCGCCAGTCTATTTGATAATTATTGGCTTGCTGATTTTTGTCATTGCCAACTACATACCACAGTTGATTAATCAAACAGCTAAGATGTTTAGTTCGTTGCAAAAATTTTATGAGAGTAAAGAAGTTCGTTCTAATCCGTATTTAGACGTAATTTATAATTACTTGCAGCAGATCAACCTTGATAACCAAATCAAAGTTGCTATCACACAAGTAGTCAATTACATCACAAGTGTTGGGGCCGTTGGCTTTAACATCGTAATTTCCTTCTTATTGAGTTTCTTCTATACCAGTCAGGTTGAACAGATGAATGCCTTTGGTCGTCAGTTCTTAGATAGCAAATACAGCTGGTTATTCTCAGATTTGTTCTATTATGGTAAGAAATTCGTCAATACTTTCGGTGTCGTTTTGGAAGCACAATTGATGATTGCCGTTGTAAATACTGCTTTAACAACGATTACATTGCTATTTATGGGGATGCCGGGAATCATTGCGTTGTCAGCGATGGTCTTCATATTGTCATTGATTCCAGTGGCCGGAGTAATTATTTCCTTGATACCATTGAGCTTCGTGGCTTATTCAGTCGGCGGAATCCGTTACGTTATCTACATTGTAATCATGATTGTTGTGATCCATTTGATCGAAACATATTTCTTGAATCCACAGTTCATGTCCAGCATGACTCATTTGCCAATCTTCTTTACCTTCGTTGTCTTGATAGTTTCCGAAGAACTACTTGGAACTTGGGGACTAATCATTGGTATTCCAATTTTCGTTTTCTTCCTAGATATTCTGGGGGTTCATTCAATCGGTGGGCACAAGCCTAAAAAAATCCGAATAAAATTAAAGAAAACGTTATAATTATGATTAAGATATATTTGTCATATATAATGGAGTTAAATGTAGTCAACTGACGTAGATGGGAGATTAAAATATGTCATTCTTCGATAGAAAAAAGAAAGATAATGATGATAATAATTATTCTGATCTAAACAATCCTTCATATCCAAATGCACAACCGGATCAAAATAATTTTGACCAAGCACAAAATCAATATAATGATGCGCAGGCTGGAATGGGGACACAGTTTACACCAAATGACCAAGATTTTAACAATGCCAATGCTAATAATAACAACGGCAATGATTATTTCTTCGGCCAAAATCAACCACAATTTGGTCAACCAGATCCACAACAAGGACCAGCACAACAACCACAGGGACCACAAGGCCAAGCTCCACAAAATGGCATGGATAATAATGGTGGCGAGCAGTGGCAATATACTGAACAGGATTTGCAAAGTACTTTGGATCAAAGTGCTGATTTGAAAGCTCAACTCCGCAGTCAATTATTGGCTGACAGAAGCTATTGCAATCACGTTTTGCGCAATACTAACAGCGACCAAGTTGATGACCGTCAACAAGCAACCGACCGTATCAGTGAAATCAACAAGTCATTGAAAGAATGGTTTGGAACAGATGAGATGGCCAATGAAATTTACATGGATGAAAACCGTGACTACTATATTTTCACCGATGATTTAGCAGCCAATCCCGACGCTGACACAAGCAAAATGTGGCAACAATTGACAATGACTTTAGCCGATAAAGGACTTTTAGCCAACGCCATTTCCGTGACATATAATGATCAAGTTGACCAAACATGGATGAACTATCAAAACGCCGGATTCGTTGATGGCAATGCATTCTTGTTGAACATGTACAATGAATTGCAGGGCCGCAACATGAATACACCCGTAACGCCAGCTGAAATTCCATTCGATGCCGACTACCGAGTACAACACGTCAGCGATAAAGTTGATAAGATTTTGGATGCCGATGACAAATTAGTGATGGAAGTTTCCAGAACAGCTAACCATCAATTACAAATCATCCGTCACTACAAAGACAACAGCTTATTGAGCCGTGATATTTTCGATGTCAACGGAGTAATCTCAGCAACTCAATTCTATGACCACCGTAATGCCAATAAAGTTGTCCGTGAGAACTTCTATCGCCAGGACGGAACATTGGTTCTAATCAAGAGTTATACAGCCAACGAGCCATATATTCAGCTATTCAGTGAAGGAAATGTGCTTATTAGTACATTCGATAGCGATGAAGAGTTGATAGTTTGGTGGTTGAAGAGCCAAGCATTGAGACAAAGTGAAGCTACAATTTTCGTATCAATTAATTCTGAGTATTATAAGAAGTTGTTGACACTTAGAGATAGTGGCTTTGAAGTAGTTCCAATTGTGATGAAGCAGAGTGAAAATGCTGATATCATTTCTGATTTGATTGAAGGTAAGGACAAGATCAGTGCGGTGATGGCTGGGTCTGATCAAGTTAATACTTACTTGAATAAGAATGCTAAGAATACTTTGGATATTACTACTTTGAAGGAAATCGATGCACCAGTGTATAAAGAATAGAGAGTGGAGACAGGGCGGTCAGCTCCCGAGCATTTGCATGACTTCACGAATTATCCGCGTATTTTGCGGATGATTTGGGAAGTTATGCAAAGCGGCAGGAGTTGCCCTGTCGGAACTCGTTTTAGAGCCACTGCCTATATAAAGTTTTGAAAATAATAAAACAAGAGCTATAACAATTGAAGTAGATGATTGTTATAGCTCTTTTAGTTAGTGTAGGAAGTTTAGATTACCGATATAGGAAGTGTAATACATAAGCCAGTAAAGGAGCTGGAGGTTTGGAAAATAATAAGCCAGCAGTGAAGGTGGAGTTAGGACGGTGCTTTTCCGTTCTTACTCCACGGACGACTTTTGAGACGCGGTTTTCGGCTCAAAAGCGAGGTTCGAGACCTTGGCTCGGGCCGGTCCTCACAGCGGCTTATTATTTTCCAAACCGGAGGCGGAGAGAATAAAACATAAATTGAGACGGGTTCTCTTTTTTTTATTGCCAAAATCGTGTAAAATACATATTGTTAAAGAAATGAAAAGAGGATCTTATAAATGGCAAAATTAGTTTTCATTCGTCACGGACAAAGTGAATGGAATTTATCAAACCAATTTACTGGTTGGGTTGATGTTGACCTTAGTGAAGAAGGAGTAAAGCAAGCTCAAAACGCTGGTAAACTTCTTAAAGAATCTGGCATCCAATTTGACCAAGCTTATACATCAGTATTGACACGTGCTATCAAGACATTGCACTACGCTCTTGAAGGCTGTGACCAATTATGGATTCCTGAAACAAAGACATGGAGACTTAACGAACGTCACTATGGCGCACTTCAAGGTCTTAACAAAGCTGAAACAGCTGAAAAATATGGTGACGAACAAGTTCACATTTGGAGACGTTCATATGATACATTGCCTCCATTGTTGAAAGCTACTGACGAAGGTTCAGCAGCTAAGGATCGTCGTTACGCAAACTTGGACCCAAGAATTATTCCTGGTGGCGAAAACCTTAAAGTTACTTTGGAACGTGTAATTCCATTCTGGGAAGATGAAATCGCTCCTAAATTGCTAGATGGCAAGAACGTTATCATCGCTGCCCACGGTAACTCACTACGTGCTTTGACTAAGTACATCGAAAACATCAGTGATGCTGACATCATGGATGTTGAAATGACTACTGGTGAACCAGTTGTCTATGACTTGGATGACAAGTTGAACGTTGTAAGTAAGAAGAAGCTTAACTAATTTTAGTAACACTTAGCGACTTTGTCGCTTAGGGTTACTTATTAATTTAGTTGAATGTAAAATACGACCTGCACAATTGTGTGCAAGTCGTATTTTTTTGATACTTTTTTTTAGAGTGTGTTATTTGGATGTCTGCTTGTGATAAAGTTGGTATAATTGAATGTGTTAAAGATTCAAGAAAAATTTTACGGAGCTAAAAGTAGCTTTGTAGAGCTGAAGTAAGGTTTACGGAGCTGAAAGTAGTTTTGTAGAGCTGCAGTAAGGCTTACGGAGCTAAGAGTAGTTTTGTAGAGCTGAAGTAAGGTTTACGGAGCTGAAAGTAGTTTTGTAGAGCTGCAGCAAGGTTTACGGAGCTAAGAGTAGTTTTGTAGAGCTGCAGCAAGGTTTACGGAGCTAAGAGTAGTTTTGTAGAGCTGCAGTAAGGTTTACGGAGCTAAGAGTAGTTTTGTAGAGCTGAAGTAAGGTTTACGGAGCTGAAAGTAGTTTTGTAGAGCTGCAGCAAGGTTTACGGAGCTGATGGTAGTTTGTATAACTAATACGAATTATTCAAAGTTTAATAGGATTATTATTTTTATAAAAGCATGAGGTGTGCAATTGAATACTCCTAAGTATGAAGAAAAGGATTTATTAAGCATTCCAGAAGGAAAAACTTTCGGCAAATAGAGTCCAGAAATCCGTATCATCATTGATTAAATCTTTTAAATCAAATGTTTGGTTAAAGCTGTCTCCAGATGCGTTTGCTGCAACGGTATAAGTTTTGTTTCCAGCAGTAATTTTGTAAACAATGTTAGTGTTGGCTGAATCGTTCCCAAAGCTGTGGTTATCACTGTAGTTCAGTGTTGTGGGTAAATTCAAAGTGGCATTAGTTTGCTTATAAAGCAAGTCGATTTCGTTAGTAGAATTGGAATTAGTCAGATTCAGCGAGTATGTTGGCCTTGCCAAGATAGTAAATTCAGGACTATTGGTTGATGAAATTTCATTACTGCCATTAAAGGTTGCAGGAGCTTGCTTAACATCAATATCTTTAGTTGTGGCATTGACTGCTTTAGCGTTGATAGTGATCTTGGCAGTATCGTTGGTGGGACTCAATTCTTCATCCAACTGTGATGTGATGTTGTCGTTTGTTATGTCACCTGTACTAATAGTTTGAGAATAACCATCGTTGAAGGTAATGGTTCCTATATTATTATAAGAATCTGGAGTAATTGTGACACCATTAGGAATTTTGATATTGGCTAAAATATCTTTCCAATTAACGCTACCAGTTTTGTATGTTAAGTCGTAATTTAGTTTGAGTGAGTCACCATTACCGACGGTTTTGTCAGTTGAGGCAGAGGTGATTTTTTTGTTGTTTAAAGTTGTATCAATAATATTAGCGTCAGCATCGGCGTAGAGTGTATCCGGAGTGGAGTCGAAGGCTACTAATTTGGTAGATACACTATCTGAAGGACCATTAGCTGCTGTGAATCCCCAACGAACTTTACCGTCAGTTGTGTTTAATTTTGATGTATCCACAGTGTTGGAAACAGACAGTTTCTTGTCCCATCCAGAAGGAATATTATTATCACTATAATCGAGGTTTTTGTCGTTGTAATCATATGTCAAAGTAGCGAGGTTGCTACCATTAGGGGCGGGAGTCCATTTGATAGTAACATGGTGCCAGTATAATACATTGCCATTTTGGTCTGTACCATCAGTTAAAGATGCTGAATTAGAATTGTTGTGTACCAGAACATAGCCCTTTTTCCAAGGGGAATAGTCGTTAGTTAAGGTGGGATTGTCTGTGAAGTCTAAGTCCTTATAAGAAGTGGCAAATCCAGGGTAAGTTACAGCAATATGTCCATATTGACCTCCAAGAGAACCATATGTGACTTTAGTCTCATTTTCGGTTGGAAAGCCAATATAATCTGAAGGTGGAGGACTCACTTGGGTATCATAACCGTTCAAAGAGTAGGACGTTAATGTAGAAAGAAACCCCGAGAAATAGCCATATTTGTTACTAATTGGTTTTGATGGTAAATAAAAACTATTTTTTTCCGTATCAAATTCGAGTGCAATACTGTTTTGAATGGCAGTTTTCTGAATGTCACTTGGAGAAGGAACAGTACCACCTATAGCTGTATACGATGAAGAGTCGTAGCCATAAACACCCATACTCTCAAGTCCAGCACCCAATGCACTAGTATTTTTTGAATCATTTTGAAGTACGAAGGCAATTCCTTCACTATTAACATCGTCACTACCTTCTCCGCTACCAAAATATAACCAAGCGGAAATAGTTTGTTTCTTGTTAATGTCAAAGCTTTTAGCAGTGGACCACATTGATCCATAAGTGTTCTTATTGTTAGCCAAAGATATGATGTTACCACTGTCGGAATTTTGACCGGTATTATCAACGATTTGAGCTGAATTTGTTCCATATGGATAACCAAAAGATACTGTAGGTTTGGCATTTGACATGTAACTATCAACTGGAATACCAGTCGGAGCACTTTTTAAGACAGCTAAATCAGTACTGTCAGTCAAAGCGGCTGAAGCTTTATTTGTATTAAATGAAAAAATCACAAAAATACTAACAAGTGCAGAAAATCCAATTCCAAGAATCTTCCTCATTTTATTCCTCATATGCATGTTCCCCCTCAATTAAGAACAGCTCATTTGAAAATACAATAAGTATATTTTTAATTATATCATTATGTGTAAATGACATAATTCATATAAAAACAATTATATTTATGAATAACGACAATCATGTTGCATGGAATAAATGTTATTGGACTTCTAATGCCGTTAATTTTTTCCAAAAGTTGTATGATATTAATGAGAGACAATACATTTATAGGAGGCTTTACGGATGGCATTTACGAAGATTGATTTAGACAATTGGACGAGAAAAGAAGTTTTTGAACACTTCATTGATCAAAAGACGACATATAGTGCAACACATGAAATTAATATTGAGCATGCATTACATTTTGTGAAGGAAAACGATTATAAGTTCTATCCATTATTTATCTATGCAGTTTTGCGTGTGGTTAATTCCAATTACTTATATCGTATGGACTTTAATGATCAAGGTGAACTGGGCTTTTACGACAGCAGCACGGCCTTTTATTCAATCTTTGATGATAAACGTGAGATATTCTCCAATATTGATACTGAAGATACGTATACCTTTGCGGAATTCCATCGTGATTATTTGGACGATGTTGCCAAGTATCGTGACACTGGAAAGTTATTCCCTAAGCAACCAATTCCTCAAAATGTTGTCAATATCTCCATGATTCCGTGGGCTAGTTTCAACAGTTTCAACTTAAATATCGGTAACAATGACAATTACTTATTGCCAATTGTAACGGCTAGCAAGTTTCAAAAGCGGTCTGATGGGATTAAGCTACCTGTAAGTTTCCAAATTCATCACGCTGTCTGTGACGGATATCAAACAGCTCAATTTTTCAATCGATTACAAGAAGTTCTCGATGAACCAGAAGAATTGTAAAAATACTTGTCTTAGAGTGTGCTTTAAGGTTTATAATTGTAAACAAGTTATGCCTTTTCAGTAAATAAATAGTTGAGGATTGCCAAAGAAATAAGACGTTGCACGTTGTGTAGGTCTTATTTTTTGTTGGTAAATAACGTGTGATATTCCGTCTCCAGAGCTGGAATATATTCACCAGCTGTGCGGACCGGTCCGAGCCATGGAGCGGTCTCGAACCTCGGTTTGAAGCCTTGACACAATTCGTCAAGTCTCCAAACACGCCCGGTAGTATAAGTACGGGAGAGTCTCCCGTACTTATACTACTTTCACAGCACACAAATATTTCCCAGCTCTCCCGACTAGTGGAGTATAGCTTTCATATCTAGACATAATCAGTCTTCTATCTTTGGATAAAGCGAATGTAACTTTATGCGTGCATCTGCTGTTGTAAATTGCCAATCTATTGATAGATTCTTTTCATTACGTTCGCTACACCATGTTGTCACTTCTTGACGTAGTTGTTTGATTTCTGGAATACGCCGATTCAGACATTGACGACTCAACAAGTTCAAGCCAATTTCAGCTATATTTAACCAGCTCCCATGCTTGGGTGTGTAGTGTATTTCTAATTTACCAGCCAATCGACGAGCCTCTTTTGGCTCGAAACGTTGATATAGTGATCCTATTTTATGAATATTCAAATTATCCATTACTAAAATTATTTTATCGGCAGATGGGTACAGGTCATCCACCAACCATTTTATAACCTCCGCGAAATCGCGTGAGGTTCTGCGTTTTCGGACGTCCACATATTGTTTACCGGTTAATGGTTCAATCAAACTGATTATTGCGCAATACCCATTACGAGTGTATTCATAGTCAATTTTCTTGGGTTTCATTCTACGAGTTGGAAGTGGTTTGGAAACATCGCCGTGAAGTACATACGGCTTCTCATCCAAACAAACTAATGGTCGATTACTATCATATGGTAGGGCATATGTGTCTAGAACATCCTCCATGTGGGCAACGTATTCACCATCATCTGGCTTGGGGTTCGCCCAACTCTCTACTTGGTATGGTTTAATTTCATTTTTTTAAGCTTGCGTGCAATGGCATCACGCTTCACAGGATGTTCGAGTATAGTCGCTGACTTTTCTTCCAATAAGCTATATGACCATCTCGTGTAGCCTTCTGGAGCGGGGCCACAGGCTAACGCAATCAGTTTTGCCTCATCTTCTGCTGTTAATTTTTGGTTTGCGTGATCCGAATTACTATTACGTTTTATAGTGATGGCCTCATCGATACCGCCTTCGAAGAAAAGGTTGATGACGGCATAAACCACTCCAGTACTGCAACGATTCATCTTATCCACTTCAATTCTAGTCATGATTTCACCATGAGATTCATCTAAGTCTAGCAATACTTGAATCCGACGTTTGACGGTTTTATTAAGACTTTTAGAATTCAAAAGATTTTTTAGACGAGTAACTTGATCATCAGAAAGAAAAATATGTTGTTTAACTGGTCTGTTATTCGATTTCATGAGGATTGTCCTTTTTGAATTGATTATATCGAAATACAGATATGAAAGCTACGCTCCACTAGTTAATCGGTAATAGTTTAATGTAGAGGTATGCTAGATTATTTTTTAAGATGGGATATTTGCGTAACTAATAGCATGTGTTAAATAAAGATAGGAAGAAGTAGAGGGGTATGAGTAGAAATCGTAAAATTTTGGTTACCTTTGCGTTAGTGCTGTCGAATATGATGGCCGGTCTTGATGCGACGATAATCAATACTGCGCTGCCTGCAATCATTAGTGACTTGCACGGTATTCAGTACATGGGGTGGATTGTCGCCATTTTCTTATTAGGAATGGCCGTTTCGACACCGTTATGGAGTAAATTTGGGGAGAAGAAGGGTAATAAAGTTGCCTATATCACCGCTACAGTTGTTTTCATGATTGGAGCGTTGTTTCAAGGATTAGCGCCCAATATTATCTGGTTTATCACTGCCAGAAGTATCATGGGAATTGGTGCAGGCGGTATGAACACGATTCCTTTCATTATCTACTCACAGATTTTCAAAAATATTAAACGTCGTTCGCAAGTCATCGGGATTGCTTCGGCGGGATTCAGTGGGACGTCAATCGTCGGACCGCTAATTGGTGGTTGGATTGTTGATGCGTTCAGCTGGCACTGGGTATTTTATATTAACTTGCCATTAGCATTGCTTTCGATTGCAATTGTTGCTATTTTCTTCAATATTAAAGAGAAGTTGAATGAAGAAAAAGTTGATTATCATGGGGCAATTTTGATGGTACTTGGTTTGACTTCCTTCTTGATTGGGATTCAAATGCTCGGAGTATCGTCAATTTTTGTTACGTTAGGATTCGTTGCTCTTGGAGCTGTCTTAATTTTCTGGATGTCACGAGTGGAAAATCGAGTCGATGATCCCATCGTACCTAATCGTTTGTTTAAAAATGAAAAGTTAGTTATTGATTTGATTTTATTCGCCTTGTTGTGGGGTTCATTCGTGGCTTTCAATATCTACATTCCGATGTGGGCTCAAGGCATCATGGGACTCAGTGCTCTAGTCGGAGGGATGACACAGATTCCCGGGGCGATTGCTAACTTCTTTGGTTCCGAGCTGGAGCCATTTATGCAACGAAAGATGAATCGTTATACGATTATTGCCGTCGGAACTGCATCATTCTTGATTTCCTTTGCCGGATTGTACTGGGCTAAACAAACCGCCAGTTATACATTCTTGCTAATCATGGGTGTCTTTGAAGGATTCGGTATCGGTGTCTGTTTCAATGCTTTGTTGATTGCCGTGCAATTTGATGTTGAGACACGTGATGTGCCAATTTCAACTTCATTTGCTTACTTGGTCAGAATTTTGAGTCAAACATTTATGTCATCAATTTATGGTGTTATTTTGAATCTAGCTTTGATCAATGGCGTGAAGGAAAGCCATGGTCATATCACGATGGCAATGATGAATAAATTGAGTAACGCTACGGTGGCAAAAGAATTGCCTAAAGCCTACGTTCCACAAATGAAACGGATTTTATTCTCAGGTATTCATAATATTATGTTGACTGCCTTGGTTCTGATTATTTTAGTTATTATAATTTTAATTTATTTGTTCAGACGGGAAGCTGTTAAGAAGCATTCAGTTCAAACAAATTAAAAAGCGAGCTCATTAGGAGTTCGCTTTTTTTTGTGAATTATAGACGCTTAGTAGACAACGATAATTTCTTTTTTATGATGAGATAACACTTAATGGTGGGTAAAGATTCCGAAGTGTCTGGAATTTTGAAATCACAATCATTCGATTCTTGTATAACGTCGATACCCTGACTAGAATTAGATTCAGTCGTAAAAGATATGTTGGAGGTAGCGCTTGTGACATCAAGAATATTATCTAAAGAGAAAATCATAAATACGGCTATGGAAATGATTAATCACCAAGAAACGTTGAATTTTACCAAATTGGGTAAAGCGCTGGGTACTAGGTCACAGGCTTTGTACAATTATTTTCCTGATATAATTGTGGTAAAAGTTGCTGTAGCAGCGAAGTTTTATGGTAAATTAGGGGTTCGATTGGATGCTGATTTATTGGGGATGACTGGCAAGCAAGCTATTAAAACATTTGCCAATGTGGCAGTGCAGTATTCATTAGGCAATTTTTATCTGGTTCAACAAATTATCACGATTCCACCTAACAGGTTGAACAATTCTGAGTTTGAAGAAAGTTTTCGCCGATTGCAGATGATTTTAATCCAATTGTTGAAACCGATAGTTCAAGATGAATCACAGCAGTTGGTCGTTTCCAGAATGATATTCAACTTAGTCATTGGGGAAGTATTTTGTGCAGGGTATGGTCGTTTTGATAATAACTTGCTTAATACACGTGATAGTTTTAACCAAATGTTGAATAGAATATTATCTGATCAAAGTAAATAGCATTAGTAACCTTATACGATTACTAATGCTATTTTTGTACTACTTATAAATATTTCTCAGACCGTTTAAATCAGCTTCCGATAATTTGGAAACGCCCTGATCAACAGGATACATGACAGAATTCGTATAAGAACTATGACCTAATCCCAGAGCATGGCCTAATTCGTGCATTGCCACTGAATCTTTCATCGACATATTAGGATAGGTAACATTCAATCCGGCCCGACCACTATTGATTGCATAATGATCCAGCTGTAGAGCCGATGGACCACCGTTGCCCAATTCAACGGTACTGGAAGCAATATTTTCAATCTTCTTATGATAAATGAAGAATGTAATATTATTCTGATTTGGTTGTGCATTTCCAGGTACTAGTTTAACGATACCAGTGTTGTTATATGTATCGACAGCATTCTGGAAAACCTGACGTGCTTTAGCAGGAACGTTACTTTTGAAATGATAATAGTAAGTATTGGAAGTGTGCATATTTTTTAGTGGCGATTCAACCGGTGTGGAAACTTTTCCGACTTGATCTTCAGAAGTTGTTTTGACCGGCCCACTGAGTTTCTTATCAATATTAGTTTTAATTAGATAAACGTATGGTTGCATACGAGTATTGGTTGCTTTAATCTCGTCTTTCACTTGCGGAACGATTTCAGGATGAATTTCAACAACAACGAAGCCAGCTGCCAAAATGATTATCCAAGCAATCCATGAATTTTTTCTCATCTGTACTCCTTAAAAATTCATTTTTGTCTATGTAATCATAGTTTTTTAGACTACAATTGTCCACTCAATTGATTAGAAAAAAGTTATTTTTTATTTTGTAAGGAGCTACGTTTAGGACTGACCCATGTGCCTGACCCAAAACCGAGAATTGTCTTCATGGCTGGGATGAAAGTTGCCACAACGGTAATGGGATTAATCATCCAATAAAAGAGCATGTACATTGGGGCAAAGAAGGCGTATTTCATTTTGGCTCCGTGGTGGTCAAGCAACAGGGCAGTGAGCAATTGAAAAACTCCGGCGATTATTTCAAAACTGACGAAAATAAATGAGATTTCAAATCCGTGCATGATCCGTTCAAATTTGCCGTGTATAAGGAATAACAACATAGCGATGATAAACATGACTGTTGTAATGACAAAAAAGAATGACCAGATGATTGATAATGTTGAATCTATGAACATCGACATTTGATAACGACGTTTAATAGGATGAAAGATGAATTTTTTAACATTAGTCAGCCAAACTTCAGTCCCACATTGTGCCCAACGTTTGCGCTGTTTGTAGAGGTCACCAATAGTTTCGGGAACGTTCATATGAAAAACGATATCTGGATCAAAACGAGGAATGGCACCAATAGTTTGATGATCCCAAGCAATACTGATATCTTCAGTCGCTCGGTCTTGTCGGAATCCACCAACGTCAATCAGAAAATCCTTTTTGTAAAGAGTATTGGCGCCACTATAAGCGTACATTGAGTCGTTAATTGAAGTTTGACTACGTTTGATAACACCAACGATACTAGAGAACTCAACTGTTTGGGACTTGCCTAATAGTGAAGTCCGATTTTGAACATCCATATTAGCCGTGACAGCGGAAGTATTCATATCTTGAGCATGGATGAAGAAGTTCATGTATTTCATCAGTGCGTCCGGTTCAGGAATTGTATCGGCATCGTTACTGAGAATATATTCACCTTTGGCAAAGTGCATACCGATATTGAAAGCATGTGCTTTACCTTTATTTTGAATGATATTGATAGTTCTTAGGCGCGGATACTTTTTCATTAAACGCTTGATAATCTCAGCTGTTTTATCAGTTGAACCGTCATTAGTAACGAGAACTTCAAAATTATCGTAGTTGATATTTTCGAAAAGGTACGTGATTGTCTCTTCAATGACGACTTCTTCGTTATGTGCGGGAATCATGATTGTGATCATTGGTTGCAGATTCTTGGGAATGGGATGCCAATCTTCATCGTATTTGTTCTTCTTTAAAAAGCGATAAGATAGGGCGCCGCTGAACCAAAAAAATGATCCAACAATGGGATATAAACATAGTATCAACAAGCAAATGTTGACAAAAGTTCCTCCAGCTGTGGAGCCCAATATGTGATCTATAAAAATATTTTTCATGTTAGCTCCTAATCTACGTCGTCTAAATCTTTTTTAGCATAGAGTTTTTGAATTTGGTGAGTCTCAAGATTTTGTTCTGGTTGGACGTCATAACTTCGGACATTCTCACGGAATTCTTGATCACCAAAACGATTATCAATGAAATAATCGATAGTCTTTTTGCGTTTCTTCTGATTGATAGGGTTAAAAGTTGGCCACTGTTCGACCACACGGTCACGTTTGCGATTCTGAATAATCGTCATACCAGTAGAAAATATTGCCGTCATAACGAAGGCAAATAATAGAATGATACCGATAAATTTAATTTCATAAATACCCTCTCGAAAGGACCAGACATGAGGAATCTTTGGATTAAAGCTAGCCCAAAAAGAAGTTATCGTTATAACGATGGGTACGATGACCGCCACCCAGCCAATGATGGCGAAAAAGGTTTGGCGAATTTTGAGCCACAAATGGCCGGATTCAAAATACTTATCCGTATATAATTGTTGTCGGTTTTTTTCTTTCATTATTTTTTAGCACTTTCTGGATTTTCGGGGTGACCAAAGAGATAACCTTGACGAGTTTTAATGTTCAACTGTTCTGCTAGAGCCTGGTCATCATCATTTTCAATACCCATTAAAATTAAATTGATGTTATTTTCTTGTGAAATTTTGTTCCATGACTGTAAGTTCAAATCGAGCCAGACGTTGGGATCATCTTTACGAAAGTTACGCATTGAACACTTGATATTGTCGACAAACGGCAGCATCCACTCAATTTCCTTGAGATTTTTCATATCGGCTCCAACGTTATCGATGCCGAATTCCATGTTGTAATGTTGCGCTTCGCGAATTCTTTTTTCGAAAATATAACGGTTCTTCAAACGATTGCCTTTGCCGGGAGTATATTCAATGGATAAATTCATCGGTTCAATTTTAGAAATTGCCCAACGAACAAAGTATTGAAACTCCGGACTGATAATTTGGTTATATTCCAAGTTAATGGATAAAGTTATGGGCTCAGCTGGCAAAGATTTGAAGGTATTTTCCAACAAAAAGACGACTCGTTGCAATGGTAATGAGTCGAGATTAGAGGGGAGAGACCAAGTTCCATCTGGGTTTTGTTGACGTAAAAGGCATTCATAACCGAGCGTTTTATTTTGATAATCAACTTGTTTTTGAATGAAGTAGCGTAAGGTAAATTCCTTATTCTCTAAATAATTATTATTAGACTTACGCGAATTCCAATAAGTGATTGCGATAGTTACCACAAAAAATACAATTGTTGCGATTACTATCCATATTAGACCCCTCTCTAACTCTAAAAGATTCATAAGTTCCTCCACAATATGATTTACTGAAAGCTTTCAGCTATTTGAATGCAAACTACAATTGTCGTCATAAAGAAAAGAATGTAGTAAGTAAAATTTGCGTGATCCTCAATAATTATAATTAATATTATATCTGTTAATAGTCATGAGCTATAACTTTTTTACGATATAATTTTAAAAATGTTTAATCTGGTTTGGAGCCATTTCCATAACATGATTCCCCATATAATCAAATTTATAAATAAAAAAGTTTACATTTTGTATTTAAACAACAAGTCTATTTTACTGCATATACGTAATCCAAGCATTCATTTATGCGAAAATACCAATAAAATTAGTTCGAACAAATTTGACTATAAATGTGTTTAAACATATAATGAAAGCGTAAACAAAATTGATGTGAAATTCAAAAAAAGGGAATGAACGTTATGGAAAATCAAACACTGATTTCATTAGTTGCACCCGCTGATGGGCAACTTTTAACGCTAGACAAAGTTTCTGATCCCGTATTTTCACAAGGCCTGATGGGACAAGGCTTAGCAATTGAACCTACTTCTGGAGAGATTGTTGCGCCAGTCGATGGAACAGTTACCTTAGTTTCGGAAACTAAACATGCCTTTGGTATCAAAACTAAGGATGGTGCTGATATTCTAGTCCATTTGGGAATTGATACAGTTGAACTGGAGGGCAAACCTTTCAAGGTCAACATTAAACAAGGCGATATCGTCAACGCCGGTGAAGCGGTCGTTAGCATGGATCTTGCTGCAATTAAAGCTGCTGGCAAAGAGACAACCGTCATTTTGGCAATTACTAATAGTAATGATATTTTACAAAATTGGATGGTGACTGGTTCTGAACAAGTTGTTGAAGCTGGCGATACAGTCGCAGTGGCCGCAATCAAAACTGCTGAAAAGGTTGCGTTGAAACCTCCTAGAACTGGTGGAAAGTACGATCAGCTGGCTACTAACATTATTGAAAATGTTGGTGGAGTAGAAAATATCAACAGTTTGATCCACTGTATAACTAGATTACGTTTTTATTTGAAAGATTCGTCTAAAGCAAATGATAAAATTATCGAAAATATGGATGGCGTCATTTCGGTTGCCAAAGCTGGCGGTCAATATCAAGTTGTTATCGGTCAAGCAGTGGTCGATGTTTATGATGCTGTGATTGCTCAGATTGGTCCACAATTCTCGAATGATGATGCCACAGCTGAAGCAGTTGATCAGACTGCCAATAAAGTTCATGGTTTTTGGCCTAATGTCAAACGCGGTGCCAGTAATTTTATCGGTGTTCTAACCGCTTCAATGATTCCTATTATTGGAATTCTAGCTGGCTCAGGTATTTTGAAAGGTATCTTAGCTGCTTTAACCGGATTCAAAGTTTTGTCAACGACTAGCGGCACATATGTGATTTTGAACGCTGTGGGCGATGCAACATTTTACTTTTTACCAGTTGTTTTAGGATTTACTGCTGCTAAAAAGTTAGGCTCAGATCCAATCGTTTTAGCAATCGTAGGTGGAATTCTGATTTATCCACAGATAATAACTTTGGCGGGTAAAGCTAGTACCGCCAGCACCAACTTCTTGGGAATTCCAACAACATTGATTTCCTATACATCTTCAGTTTTCCCAATTATCGTGGCAGCTTGGTTAGGAAAGTATGTTGAAAAATTTCTAAAGAAAGTTATTCCTACTTATGTAAAAAGTGTTTTTGTACCAATTTTGGAAGCATTAGTTTTGAGTTTAGTAGTCATTATTGGCGTTGGACCAATTATTACCGTCTTGAGTAAAGGACTTTCCAACGGATTAGTTTCAATTTATAACTTCAGTCCAACTTTATCTGGATTAGTTCTTGGTGGTGTCTATCAAACAATGGTAATCTTCGGCTTGCATTGGGGACTCATTCCTATTGTTATCAACGATATTGCCACTAACGGTCACAGTTACATCAATTCAATTCTTTCAATCACTATGGTTGCCCAAGGTGGTGCCGTTCTCGCTGTATTCTTGAAAACTAAGGATAAGAAACTCAAGGAAATGTCTTTAGCAGCTGCTGTATCGGCGTTTTGTGGAGTCACTGAACCAGCACTTTATGGTGTCAACTTGAAGTACAAACGAGTCTTCGTTGTAGCAAGTATCGCCAGTGCTCTAGGTGGTGCTTTGACGGGCTTCTTGAGAGTGGATAACTATGCTCTATCAGGTGCCTTAATTGGGTTCCCAGCGTTCATAACGCCAGGAGTCGGAATTGGCAGCAATTTCTACGGTTACCTAATTTCTCACTATGGAACGTTATTGATTGCAGTTGTCTTGGTTTACTTCTTTGGATTTACCGACAAAATGTTAGCCAAGAAAGCTGATCCGATGAATATTAACAATGTTAGTTTAGCTTAGTTATTTTGAAATATGTCGCTGGAGGGCGTCAGTAATGTAGTTTGCTGTATGGCTGGTGTAGTAGTGAAATTGCACCGTTATAACGCCATTCAAAATGCAAACTATCTTACTGATGCCCTCCAGTTGAGTTTTTATTTAGTTTTATCTAGTGATGAATTCTGAAAATATAAATTAAATTTACAAATGTTTCGTACAATTATTCAGTTTTGGAAGACTTAAAATGGTAGTCTAAACATGTAAACAATTATTGTAAGATTAATTCTTAAAGCAAATGAGTATTCTTAGTTCTAGATACAGCAATTCCAACAATCAAAGGAGAAAAAATATGAAAATAGAGGAACGCAAGCTTAAAATCTCTGATCATGAATTTACAGTTAAAGGTTACTGCTCGACCAAATATCCGATTTTGGGAAACCTGTTGATTACCCAGTCGTAATAATTTGTCCCGGCGGTGGTTTTACTTTCCACTCAGGGCGTGAAGAAGAGCCGCTTGCTTTGCGTTATAACTCCTTTGGGATGCACGCTGTTGTTTTAGAGTACAAGCTGATTGGCGATACACCAGTTTATCCGATGGCTTTGCAGGAAATGGCAAAAACTATCGATTGGATCAATCAACAACCAGATTCGATGCATATTGATAAGGATAAAATTATCTTAGCTGGTTTTTCTGCTGGAGCACATATAGTGGCTGCTTATAACCGAATAGGTCCTAATCCAACATTACGTAAGAAATACCAAATTGAGAGATATAAAGGTCAACATGCAGCGGTCATTTTAGGCTATCCTGTAATCGATATGACGATGAAAGACAGCTTTCCAGATGATGACAAGGTACTGCATGAAATTAGCACTGACGAGTCATTATGGAAGTCTCAGGAGTTGTTGAATAAAGACTCTAAGCCAGCATTTGTTTGGCAAACAAGAACCGACGATTTGGTTAATGTCATGAATTCCTTGGTATATGTGGAAAAGATGGTTCAGTTGGGACTTCCAGCCGAATTTCACATGTTTGGTTCAGGAATCCATGGTTTAGGTTTAGCGACTTATGTTACGAAAAAGCCTGGTAAGGATAAGTATCTGAATAAAAGAGCATCGGGATGGATGGATCTATCTTTAACATGGTTGGAAATGATGAATTTATTAGGATCAGCATATTAAGGCATTCTACTGAAAAGTGGAATGCTTTTTTCATACCGAGTTTAATCTTTTATTATCCAAAATTGACTGACTATAAAGGTGTTTGAATACTATTAATACTCAAACAATAACGACTATTTAGTCGGAATTGCTAGTGAATATTTCCCAGCTCTGGAGACGTCATATTTAACGAACACTACAAGTTATTTATCATAAAACATGAAAATACTAGCTATCATTTGAACTGAAAACGCTTAACGCTTCCAGAGTGTTGTTTTATCATTTAGCATTGTTATACTAATCACGTTAACCATAAGGAAGGTGAATATTTATCGTTAATTGACAGCAGTAATATTTCGGCTATTCGAGAGGGTAGCGTAGCAATGAATTCAAATGAAATCAAAGCGAAGGGAAATATTACTCATGAAGTCTAAAAGGGTTCTCGGATCCATTGAATTAAGCATTGCCGCAATTATTTGGGGAGCAATGTTTGTAGTTGTAAAAATTATTGTCGATGAGGTACATCCAATTCAATTAGTTTGGTTGGAGTACTTAATCTCGTTAGTATTTTTAATCGGATACTCAGTAATAAAAGGAGAAAAGTGGCACATCAATTGGTCTGATCTTCGATTGATCTTCTGGATCGGAATAATTGGTAACACAATCTCATTAGTAGCACAGGAAATGGGTACAGGTTTATCCAATGCCCAAACTGGTTCAGTTATCACTTCAACCATTCCAGCATTTATGATTATCTTTGGTTGGTTGATTTTGAAAGAACGACTCGATAAGGTCAAGGTTTTCTCAGTTCTCATTGCTATCTTAGGTGTAGTTATGATTGTTGGTTTGAAAATGACTGGTAGCAATGTTGTTTTAGGAATTATTTTATTAATTCTAACTGCCATCACATGGGCTTTGATGTCCGTCTTGATTAAAAAAGTAAAGACGTATAGTTCTTTACAAATTACTATTATGTCAACTGTAGTAGCTGTAGTCTGCTTGACACCATTTATTTTGAGCGACTTGCCATCACTCACAAGCATTAATTTTTCTGAACCAAAAGTTATTCTCAGTTTGCTATATATCGGTGCTGTTTCAACCGCCGTTGCTTACGTAATGTGGAATAAAGGTCTCAAAGTTATAAGTGCCAGTTCTTCAGGATTGTTCTATTTGATTCAACCAATCGTTGGTTCATTCTTAGGTTGGTTACTATTGGGTGAACAAATTTCTGTTGGCTTTATTATTGGCTCCGCCATGATACTTGCCAGTGTTTGGATCTCAGTTAAATTTGAAGATTCAGACGAAGAAGCACTTGCCAGTGCTGAGGGTTAGTTGTAAAAAAACAATTTATAATTGAATATTAATAATTTATAAGGTGAATCCATTAGGGTTCATCTTTTTTTGCGTAATTTTGATTATGATGAAAAATAAAACTATTTTGCTAATGATGTTGTTAAAAGTTCCCGGAATCGGTGGACAAACGGTGCGTAAGATTATGGAAAAGGAGATTGATGTCGATAAGTCGGTGGATAACTGGAATTTTTTGAGTGAATTGGAGATTACTATCGTTAAAAAGGCTGTTACTAGTGGAAAACTTTCGGATGAAATTTGGAATCAATATCATCAGGAAGTTTTGCAAGAGCTAGAACAAGCAAAAGCCATAGGAGTCGAAATAATTAGTTATCTTGATGAATCTTATCCACAGCGCCTGTTGAAACTGCAACGTTTTCCAGTGATTTTGTACGCAATGGGAAATATTGAATTGTTGAACGCTGAACGGATGGTGACGATTGTTGGTACTAGAAAGCCGACTGAATATGGTATCGAATGTGACATTGAACTGACGGAATGGCTTTCATTAGAACAAGGATATGTCGTGGTCAGTGGATTAGCGCAGGGTTGCGATGCATATACTCATGGTACAGCTGAAAAAACGATTGCGGTGGTGGCTCATGGTTTAGATCAACCAATTTATCCACGGAAAAATGCTCCGCTGGCGAAAAGTATTTTGGAAAAGGGCGGACTATTAATTACCACATATCCACTGGGGACAAAAATTATTCCACAACATTTGGCAGCTCGAGATGAGTGGCAGAGTGGCTTGGGTGATGGAGTAATTGTGATTGAAACTGGTTTGACTGGTGGGACGCACACGACGATTAGTTACGCTTTAAAGCAGTCGAAACCTTTGGCAATCTTGAAATTTGATGAATACTGTAAAAATAATTTTGGTAATGAAAAATTATTGAATAACTTAGCTTTTGATGGGTTGAATGGAATGGATACGTGTATTAACTTTGTGAAAAGAATGCAACGTGAAGCAAAATAAAAAGCCGGTCTCTAAAGTGAGATCGGCTTTTCTAATGATTAATTTTCAGCGTTATGAATTTCTCCCAATATGTCCCAATCGGAAAAATCATAATTCATATAATCTTTATTCTGAATAGGTAAATGTTGTTCTAAAGTATCGAATTGTTGAATTTCAACTTGACCAGTTGCGCCGCCAAATCCTAAGACGTGACCACCAAAATCATGGTCATCAGATAGGAAGTGGTGATGGAAACCGCCGACAGCAGCACCGTCAAAAATCTGGGGAGAATAGTAGCTTAACAATGTTCCTTCGACAGATTCTTTCAAAAAGATACTTTGATTTTCAGCAGTCTTACCAAGAGTTGCGTAAGGTTTGTGCGACTTTTTAACAGCACGAGTTTTGATATTGGTGAAAGTTCCGTGTACTAGTAGTGAGAAAAAGGTATTGTTACTGGTCATTGAAAGAATTTTCTTATCCAATTCTGGCTGTGAAAGTTGTTCGATTTCAGTCAAATGTCGATATTCAGCGAAGTGACTGTTGGCAAATGGCAATGTGAAATCATCTTTAACAACGTTAACTTTGCCATCGCTATCAACTTGGTAAGGAACGCCGTCGAGAATAACTAATTCGCCATCAAGTCCTTCACCAGTACCGATTCCAGTATCACCATGTTCCAACAATTCTTTCATCGTGATAGTTCCATCCAATAGACCGGGAACGAGCAATGCTAGAGTTCCGTGTTGATAGAGTGTATGTGTTTTTGCCATATTTTTGCCTCTTTCTAATTAGTTCAATACGTCATCGACAAGTTTAGATGCAAGGTTGATGTTGTCTGAATAATCAACAGGGATGTGCAAGATGACTGGACCCTTGGTGTTAAAGGCTTTGGCAAGCATAGGTTCCAAATCTTCGGTTCTTTCAACGCGCATACCAGTAGCACCGAAACTTTCAGCATATTTAACAAAATCAACTGGTCCTAATTCAACGCCAGATTCGTGACCGTATTTAGCAATTTCTTGGAAACGAACCATATCGTAATATCCGTCGTCCCAAATCAATTGAACGATGTTGAGGTGTAGACGAACTGCTGTCTCCAGTTCTTGACCAGAGAATAGGAAGCCACCGTCACCAGCAACGGAAACGATTGGTTGTTCTGGACGTTCCAAAGCAGCTGCAATGGCCCATGGAAGCGCCACACCGAGTGTTTGCATACCGTTACTGAATAGTAGGTGACGTGGTTTATAACTTCTGAAATGACGTGCCATCCAGATATAAAGCGATCCTACGTCAACAGTTACAGTTGTGTCATCGTTAACTTGATTTTGCAAAGCGTGGATGATTGCTAGAGGATGAATTCCGTTTTTATCCGAGTGATTTTCAGGAATAGCATCTTTCTTAGTAAATTTCTCTTGTTGGTCAGCCAAATGCTTGTGCATATCAGTGCCAAGGTCAATGTCAGCGGGTAAACTTTCACTAACTTCGTCCAAAGTTTTAGCAATATCAGCTTGAACAATTAAGTCTGGTTGATAATCGTTAGTGATTTCAGGGGCAATACTATCTAGGTTGATAATTTCACCGGTTCTGCCAACGTTCCAATTTCTGGCTTCGTATTCGATTGGATCATAACCGACAGCGATGATTAAATCACTTTCCTTGAGGATTGTGTCACCAATTTGGTTTCTAAATAGTCCAACACGACCGTAGTAATTCTTTTCAAGGTCACGTGAGATAACACCAGCGCCTTGGAAAGTTTCAACAACAGGAATTGAGAACTTATGTAAAAATTTATGAATTTTATGAGTTACTTCATTAGTTGACGAACGCATACCAGCTAAAATTACAGGTAACTTAGCATGTTCAATCTTTTCAATAATCTTATTAACAGTTTCTTGATCAGCACCACCTTGTTCGATGGGAGACAAGCCATTGATGGTATTATTGCTGACTTTATCATTCAAAACATCTTGAGGGATGGAGATAAAAGTAGCACCAGATTTAGGTGCCATTGCATTTTGGTAAGCGTTTGCAAATGACTCCGACAAATTATTTGCGTCTTGAATTTCCACACTCTCCTTTGTTGCAGCAGCTAAAAGCTCTTTACTTGAGATACTCTGGTGGGTTAACCTAGCAATATCGTTTCTAGGAACTTGACCACCAAGAGCAACAACTGGGTCACCTTCAGAAGTGGCGGTAATTAAACCAGTTGCTAAGTTGGAAACACCAGGTCCTGAAGTAGTAGCTACGATACCAGGTTTACCAGTCAAACGACCGATTCCCGCAGCAATAAAAGCCGCATTTTGTTCGTGGCGAGTGATGATTAGTTTGGGAGTCTTAGGATTATCGTAGTGTTCAAGTGATTCAAAAAGTTGGTCGATTTTAGCACCAGGTAGTCCAAAAACGTACTTAACTCCTTGATTGATCATTGTTTGAATCAACGCTTGAGCACCATTTGGTTGTTCTGTCATTGTTTCTAGCCTCTTTTTTATATAATTTTGTTCTATACTTATTTATAGATTAAATTAAATCATTCGTGTTGAGTTGTCAACACAGAAAACTTTTCATCGGAGTGAAAATAAATGAAAAATATCGGTTACTTAGCGCAAGACATATCTATCTTACATAGACAATATTACAAGGATACGAGGGAAAAGTTCAACGAAATCAACTTGAATCCGACTGCGGCTTGCATTTTATTGGCTGTGAGCGATTATGAAAACATTAGTCAGAATCAAGTTGCCCGTTCATTAGTGATCGATAAAGGATTAGCAACCCGTGAGATTAATAAGATGGAAAAACTTAATTATCTGACAAAGACTGATGGGGCAGGGAAAACTAAGATTTTACAGCTCACAACAGAGGGGCAAAAAGTCATTGATACGGTTCAATCAATCCGTAGTCAGTGGTGGGAAGACAGATTTGCTAAATCCGGCATTACGCCAGATAGTCCGTTGGTTTCTTCAATTGAGGCTGTTGTATCAACGATTGTGGGACCTATAAACGAAAAGTAAGCAATACTCAACGTTTTCAGTTGGGGATGTTGCTTATTTTTTTTGTCGTTTACCGCCGGAGGCTGATAAGAATATAGTTCTGCCATGAGGACCGGTCCGAGCCGAAGTGCGGTCTCGAACCTCGATTTTGAGCTTCGCAAGGTACGCGAATCTCAAAAGTCGCCCTGTGGTGTAATGGCTAAAGCCATAACGCCACCTCCACGGCAGACTATATTCTTATCAGCCTCCGGCTATTTTATTAGTTGTTATGAATTTTGATTTCACTATATATAGAAGCATTTTGATATTTGGTGGATTAAATTTGATATTAATTCTATTAATGAAGAAATATGTATATAACCAAATTGTCTTTATTTAAGTCTAAAAGTTAGATTGTAGAACTCAATTAGAAATTAAATTAGTTGGAAGAGCTGAGAGTATTCATCAGCAGCGAAAGTGGCGTTATTGCTTTAGCAATTACACCACCGGACGTGTTGGAGACTTTTCGGGCTTTGAAAAGGCTTCAACCGAGGTTCGAGACCGCACTTTGGCTCGAACCGTGCCGCGCTGCAGATGAATACTCTCAGCTCTGGAAACGGCAACAAAAAAAAGCGTTTGACAACGCGTGATTAGAAATCATGTGCCCTCAAATGCTTTTTTCTGTTGTTGCTACAGGAACTTTTTCGATTCGAACTTTCTTTGTAATATTTTTTGGCAAAATTTGCTTTAAATTGTTGCGCAGATTCAAAACTACTATTGAGTGATCATAATTATTGCGATTGATTACCCTGATTTTGTCATCTAATCGTAAGTCGATATTGCTCAAAATCTTAAAGAGATAGTCGTCTTCAGTGAAATTGATAATTCTTAAGGTAGTCTCAGCAATATCTTGATTGGCAAGTAGGGACGCCTGAGTAAACTCGGGTATTTCACAATTAATCGGGATGATATTTCCATGCGGACATGTTTCTGGATAATCCAAGTAGATATTAAGTCGGTCAATCAATAACATATCGGGATGGTCCGATAATTTTGTAGCTTGTTCGTAGATGTCACTTATAGGAATATTTAATTTTTCATAAAGCCACGTTTCCAATAAGCGATGTTGCTGGATTAGGGGAGTAACTTGGTTCAATCCCTTCTTTGTTAGTCGGGTTCCGTAGTATTTTATGTACTTAACCAAGCCTAACTTTGCTAGATGTTGAGTTCTATCCGAGATAGAAGCCTTGCTGACATTGGCTTTGACGGCCAAATCAATATTGTTGGCATTTTGGAAACTGCCACCTAATTCGAAGATAAGTCTTAAGAAATTTAAGTCATTCAAAATTATTCGCCACCTTTTTCTATAGATAGATTATTTGGAAGGCTCTTTAAAAATATCGTCAACTGATAATAGTAAATTGGTGAAGATCCTAGAGTACATGCCGATTAGAATCTCCTTTGTTAGTTGGTTGTGAGACCGTTCATTCTTCATAATTACCTCCGTGATTAAATTAGTTTAATTGATTTAATTAGCCCAGACTAATAAATACATTTAAAATCTTATGTAATAGGCTTTTATATACCATTTGTATAACAAAACATAAATGAATTAATATAAAATCTCTATAAACCTTGCTATGAACGTTTTTAATATAACATATTTATTTTAAATAAAATAGTTAAGGCTTATCTAACCTTTTTGATATATACCTCATAATATTGCTGAAATCCCCTTTATAATGGGCAGGTAAACGGTTACCACAAAAATTTGAATCAATACATTTTAATTTATAGTTTTGTTAGGTAGCCTTAAAAAAGAGTTTACATCGTATTAATTTGGGGTAGAATGAGTTTTGGAAAGACAAACAGCAACAAACTGATTTAAAAAATTGTACTGGAGGAGAGAAAAATGTCGAAGCAAAATAACACTTTTGAACGTGTTTTAGTCGGTGTTGATGATTCAGCGGATGCTCAATTGGCATTTAGATATGCTATGCACCGTTGTATCAAAGATAGCTCAACGTTAATCATTACTTCTATTCTTGAAGATAATGAAATGAATGTTTATCAAGCGTTGACGAGAGACTATGTTCACGGAGAACGTAAAGAGCTTGAAGATCACTTGAAAGAATATCGCCAAGTGGCTTTAGATGCTGGAGTTAAGAAAGTTGAGTTAATGGTAGCTGAAGGGGATCCTGGTGAAACAATCGTCAAGGATGTAATTCCTGCCTCAGATGCGGACTTGCTAGTTATTGGTTCACTTTCTAAAAAGGGAATCAAGAAATACTTCGGTTCGCAAGCAGCCTATATGGCAAAATATTCACCTATCTCAATCATGATTATTCGTTAAACCAAAGTTAAAGGGGGAGATTAATATGGCTGAAAAGCGTAAATTAATCCAATATGCCAATGGTCCTTCACTAGAAGAGATCAACGGCACAGTTTCAGTACCAAAAGACAAAGGCTTTTTCAAAACACTACTTGCATACTCAGGTCCCGGGGCATTAGTTGCCGTCGGTTACATGGATCCAGGTAACTGGTCAACATCAATCACCGGTGGTCAAAATTTCCAATACCTACTAATGTCAGTTATTCTTATGTCTAGTTTAATTGCCATGTTGTTACAATATATGGCAGCTAAACTAGGCATAGTGAGTAAGATGGACTTGGCACAAGCGATTCGTGCCAGAACAAGTAAATCACTAGGTATCGTTTTATGGATTTTAACTGAATTCGCTATTATGGCGACTGATATTGCCGAAGTTATCGGTGGTGCGATTGCCTTGTATCTATTATTCAATATCCCATTAGTAATTGCCGTTTTCATTACTGTTGGTGATGTTCTAGTCTTGCTATTATTAACAAAAATTGGTTTCAGAAAAATTGAAGCTATCGTTGTATGTTTAATTCTCGTAATTTTATTTGTATTCGTTTATCAAGTTGCACTATCAAATCCTAACTGGAGCGCCGCATTTGCTGGATTAGTACCAACTGGCAAAACTTTCGCAACTGGTCCCACAATTGGTGGTCAAACACCTTTGACTGGTGCTTTGGGAATCATTGGTGCCACAGTTATGCCTCACAATTTGTACTTGCATTCAGCTATTTCTCAAACAAGAAAAGTTGATCACGCTGATGAAAAATCAGTTGCTCAAAATGTTCGTTTCTCAGCTTGGGATTCAAATATTCAATTAACAGCAGCTTTCTTCGTTAATGCTTTGCTATTAGTTATGGGTGTTGCCGTCTTCAAGAGTGGTGCTGTTAAAGACCCATCATTCTTCGGTTTGTATCACGCCTTATCAGATACCTCAACTTTGAGCAATGGAGTTTTGATTGCCGTTGCTAAATCAGGTGTCCTTTCAACATTGTTCGCCGTTGCTCTATTGGCTTCAGGTCAAAATTCAACTATTACTGGTACACTATCTGGTCAAGTTATCATGGAAGGTTTCGTTCACATGAAGATGCCTCTCTGGTTAAGACGTTTAGTTACACGTTTGTTATCAGTTATCCCCGTATTAATCTGTGTTATGTTAACAAGTGGTAAGAGTTCAATTGACGAGCACGTGGCTTTGAATGATTTAATGAATAACTCACAAGTATTCTTGGCCTTCGCTTTGCCATTCTCAATGTTGCCATTATTATTGATGACTGACAGTGCCACAGAAATGGGTAACAAATTCAAAAACGCTACTTGGATCAAATGGTTCGGTTGGTTCTCAGTTCTCGCATTAACATTCTTGAACCTTTATGGATTACCTGGTCAAATCCAAGCATTCTATGGCGATAATCCAACTGCCGGTCAAATGACTCAAGCAAATATCATCGCCGGTGTCTTGATTGCTGCCGTTCTAGCACTCCTAATTTGGACAATGCTTGATATGCACAAGGGTAATGAAAGACTTAAGGCATCATTAGCCGCTGAACATGTTGATTCAACATATGCTCACTTGGCTAAAATGTCAGCAGAAGCTAAGACTGAAGCAGACTTTGATAAAGCTGCTACTGTCGAAAGAGATGCTGAACAAAGATAATTAATTGTATTCAAAAAGCGACCCTCGCAGGTCGCTTTTTTTGTTGACTAAATTAAAATGCCATCACAATGGTCAATTTCATGTTGAATAATTTCAGCAATAAAGTCAGAGAATTCCTGAGTCTGTTCATTAAAATTATTATCCAAATATTTAACCGTGATCTTTTTATAACGCTTAGTTGCACGTTCACCGACCAAAGAAAGACAACCTTCAGAAGTTGAATACTGACCAGACTTACTAATGATAGTAGGATTAATCATGGGGACATTCATAATACCCATAGAAAAAACAATAATTCGTTTATTAATACCAATCATATTAGCAGCCATGCCAACACAATTCTCTGAGTTAGCTTTCAAAGTATCAAGCAAGTCTATAACGACGTTATGGTCGTCTTTAGTAGCCAATTCAGCTTTTTGAGAAAGTAGTGCAGTGTCACGATTAATAGGTCTAATCATTTGTTTTCGCTCCTGTTTTTTTGAAAGATTTTAAGTGAGATGTTAGTTAAATATGCCGTCTCCAGAGCTGGGAAATATTCTCAAGCTGTGCGGAACGGCCCGAGCCAAAGTGCGGTCTCGAACCTCGGTTTGAAGCCTTGACACAGTTCGCCAAGTCTCCAAACACGTCCGGTGGTATAAGTACGGAAGATTTCTTCCGTACTTATACCACTACCACGGCACACAAATATTTCCCAGCTCTTCCGACTAATTAATCGTTATTAGTTGAATATAAGAGTATTTAACTAGCACTATGTGTGAAAGGTTTTATGCTTTTATAGATTGATAAATTTGTGAGTTTTCATATTTCTAATACCCTAGCCGGAGGATGGCAGAATTTCACCCGCTGTGGAGGTGGCGTTATGGCTTTAGCCATTACACCACAGGACGTATTTTGAGACTTGCGCTTTTTGCAAGGCTTAAAATCGAGGGTCGAGACCGTACTTTGGCTCGAGCCGGTCCTCATAGCAGGCGAAAATTCTGCCATCCTTCGGCGGCTCCACACCAAGTTATAGTATAATTTAGTTGAGGATGATTGACTAGGAGGGTATATATGAATTTATTATTTGCGATTGACGACAATGTAACGCAACAATTAATGACTACTTTATATTCGATTAAACAGAATTCTACCATTGAAAAGTATTCTGTCTATGTGATTCAAGATCAGAAATTACAAAAGAACGATGAAATCAAAAGTTTTTGTAAGAAATTAGGGATGCACTATCACCCTGTAATAATTGATGATGATCAATTCGACGATGCACCAACAACTGACCGTTATCCTAAGACTATCTATTATCGACTATTGGCATACAAATATTTGCCAAAAAATATTAAGCGGATTCTTTATTTAGATATTGATATTTTGGTTATTAATGACTTGAAGCCGTTATATACAATTGATTTGAAAGATTACTGGTATGCGGCAGCCAGTCATACGTCTTTGGATGTAACTGATAACATCAATAAATTGCGCTTGGGTAATTATGAGGCTGAGGGTTACTTTAATTCGGGAATCATGTTGATGGACTTGGAAGCTATTCGGGAAAATGTCAAAGCTGAAGATATCTTCAACTATATCAATAAAATGGGAGCAGCATTATTGTTGCCAGATCAGGATATTTTGAATGGCTTGTATGGTCAAAATATTATGAGAATCCCAGATGAATTATACAATTATGATGCCAGAATGAATCCACTTTATTATGCAAAAAGTAATGGCGAATGGGACATCGATTGGGTGATTGATCACACGGTTATTTTACATTTCTGCGGTCGTGACAAACCATGGCGTCCTGAATACAAAGAACGTTTTTCAGGCTTATATAAGCATTATCAAAGAAAAGCAGGGCTACTTTAGTGGCTCTATTTTTTTGGCATTTTGTCAATATCAGAATGATATCACTTTGATATAGTGGTGATATAATGCGGGTATGACAGATAAGATGATTGCATTAAGACTAGATAAAGATTTATACGACCGGATTTCTGAGGATGCCGATCGTGAAAATCGTAGTGTTAATAATTATATCGTCACTAAGTTGAGTGCGGCAGTGCCCACCAATAATCTCGAGCAACGCCAAATAGTAGGATCAGTCGTTGGAGGGAACAAAATCAATATGGCAAACGATTTGATCGAGGTTAAGGGGATTTATTACCGCTATGACTTATTGGCAAATGATTCGGTTAACAAAGAGAGAAATTATCAAATTATCAAAGCAAACGGTAATATCTTGACGATTCAAGAATTGAAAGCAGAAAAGTAGGTGGAGAAATATGTTTGGTTTTAAAATAGTACGTCAGAATCATGTTGGTTTAGTAGAAACTTTGGGTAAATACAGACGTGAAGTCAGCGCTGGTTTGAACATTTATATACCTTTTATCCAGAAAGTACGTATTGTTGACTTAGCGATGATTCCTTTGTCACTGCAGGGTTACTCGGTTATTACCAAGGATAATGCGGAAGTCCAAACTAACGTTACTTTGAATTATCACATTACCGATGCCCGTAAATTTCAATATGAAAATAGCAATTCAGTTGAATCAATGATTCAGTTGGTTCGTGGTCACTTACGTGATATTATCGGTAAATTAGATTTGAATGAAGCATTGGGTTCCACTTCTCAAATTAACGCTGACTTAGCCACGGCCATCGGAGATTTGACAGATACGTATGGTATCAAAGTTGACCGTGTTAATATTGACGAATTGAAACCATCTGCTTCAATTACTGAATCCATGGAGAAACAAATCCGGGCTGATCGTGAAAAGACGGCTGCCATTGCGAAAGCTAACGGTGATGCCAGAAGTATCGAAATTGAAACTAAGGCCAGAAATGAAGCTACGGTTTCAACAGCCAAGGCAGAAGCTGAAGCCACAATTGCCAGAGCTGACGCCAAAGCTTATGAAATTAAGAAGTTGAATGATACTTTAGCAGCTGTTGACGATAAGTATTTCACTGCTCAACAAATTCAAGCCTTTGCTGCATTGGCTAATTCAGCTGCCAATACTGTGGTTATGGATAAAGATTCCATCGCCAAGTACGCTGATATCCCTGTAACTGCCAAAGTTATGAATCAAATGGTAAACAACAAATGATTTTAAATATATAAGACAGATTGTTCCTAATGTGGAATGGTCTGTCTTTTTGTTTGAAATCTTTTTCTTGACTATATGTCGTTATCGACATATACTAGCTATTGTCGATAACGACATAAGGAGACAATTAAATTATGACAAAAACTTTCAAAACATTAGATGACTTTTTAGGAACACACTTTATTTATACTTACGATAATGGCTGGGAATATGAATGGTACGCTAAGAATGATCATACTGCTGACTACCGAATTCACGGTGGTATGGTTGCCGGACGTTGGGTAACTGACCAAAAAGCTGATATTCTTATGCTTACAGAAGGTGTTTACAAAGTTTCATGGACAGAACCAACAGGTACTGATGTTGCTTTGGACTTCATGCCTAACGAAAACAAGATGCATGGAACAATCTTTTTCCCTAAGTGGGTTGAAGAACATCCTGAAATTACCGTTACTTACCAAAATGAACACATCGATTTAATGGAAGAATCACGTGAAAAGTACGAAACATATCCTAAGTTGGTTGTTCCAGAAATGGCTAAAATCACTTACATGGGTGATGCTGGTCAAAATAATGACGATGTTATCAGTGAAGCACCTTACAAAGGCTTGCCAGATGACATTCGTGCTGGAAAATATTTCGACGAAAACTACCACCGTATCAATAAATAAGCATGTTAGAATGGTATACGAAAGCCGTATATCATTTTTTTATTGTTAAAAAGTTTTAAGCTGCCGTCTCCAGAACTGAGAATATTAACCTGCTATGCGGACCGGTCCGAGCCGAAGTGCGGTCTCGAACCTCGATTTTGAACTTCGCAAAGTACGCGAATTTCAAAACTCGCCCGGTGGTGTAATGGCTAAAGCCATAACGCCACACCCACAGCGGGTTAATATTCTCAGTTCTTCCGACTATTTAGAATTTTATAACATAAACAATTTCATAAATATTCAGATTAAGTAAGTATCAATCGATATCTTTGTAGCAAAAATTATATTTAGCTTGCTTATATTTCAACATTTAATATGGAGAAAATTATGCCAAAAAAACGTATCTTACCATATGTCTTATTAGGATTAATCAATAATAAGGGTAAACTATCTGGTTACCAGATCAGTCAGGAATTTAAGAATGAAGTCGGAGATTTCTGGCATGCCTCACACAGTCAAATTTATCCCGAACTAGCGCGTATGAAAGATGACGGTTGGTTGACGGATGAAGATGTGGATAAATCGACATTTTACACAGTCACTGACGAGGGTCATAAAATATTACGTAATTGGATGCAAGAACCTCTGACTGATAATGAAGAAATTTTTTCTTTGAAACTTTACTTCATTAAAGACCAGTCGGATCCATTGTTGAACAATTTACTCCAGCAGGAATTGGAATTGCGCCAAGAAAAATATGATTATCTAAAGGGGCGTCTGGCAGAAGTTTTCACAGATGATGCCACGATTCAAAATAACTATGGTCACTATTTGATACTGACCCGTGCCATTGAACGTGAAGAAAATCATATACATTGGTTGAAATCTAAAGTTAACTAAGGACTCTGCCTCTTAATTTCAATAATTAATTATTGGAATAGGAGGTTGGAATCTTTTTTTATTTGATGCTTTCCAGATATTCAATAATATGTGAGAAAATAAAAACCAACCAACGAAGAAACTAGCCGGAGGTTGAGAGAAAAAATCCATCAGCAGTGCAGGTCGTGTTAAGGCTTTAGCCTTTACACAACCGACGTATTTTGAGATTCGCGTACTTTGCGAAGCTCAAAATTGAGACTTGAGACCTTGGCTCAAGTCGGTCGCACAGCAGATGAACTTTTTTCTCTCAATCGGAGGTGACACTAACAATATAATTGTAGACAACATAAATTAGCTCAATAAGATTGTACACAAATGGACAGAGTGTCTTGTCCAGTGTGTGCCGTCTTATTGGGCTTTTTTTGTTTCTTTTTAAGTTTTTAACAATAAATAGATTAATAACGAAAATTCAGATTCCATAACAAAAACCATCAAACAATCGGAAAAGCTTTCTCAAATTATCGGTAAAAAAATAATATCAAGTTTCAAATATTCATATATCGAGTTATATCAAAGCTGTATAGACATCAATCCTGTCAGCCCTTAAAATTGTTCCAGCATGAGGGAAACATGTAAATACGTGTTGTGTGAATTGATGACGTTCTATAAATATTAACTTCAATTAAATTGAAATATCAATTAGAAGAATCTATTTATTAAGTAGAATATAACGCTTTATATCCATTAGAAAAACTAGTTGGAAGAGCCGAGAGTATTCATCTGCCGCGAAAGTGGCGTTATGGCTTTAGCCATTACACCACCGGGCGTGTTGGAGACTTTCCGGTTTTTGGAAAGGCTTCAACCGAGGTTCGAGACCGCACTGTGGCTCGAACCGTACCGCGCAGCAGAATGAATACTCTCAGCTCTGGAAACGGCATTGGCATCATCACACGTATACAAATAAATTTGATTATTAGTGGAGGTTTAAGTGGAATCAGAACAAACCATTAGTATGATTCAAATTCTAGTCATACTGCGTAAACACATTAAAGCTATCTTGGGAACAACGATTGTCGTTACTTTGGTAGCAGCAATTATGACTTTCTTTGTCATGACACCCAAATACAGCGCAACAACCGAGATTCTCGTTAATCGCAAACTTTCTGCCGATTTGCAAGGTGCTCAGTTTCAACAAGTTCAGGCCGATATACAAATGATCAGCACTTACAAGGACATCATCACTAGTCCAGCTGTTTTAAAAGACGTTAATCGTGAAGTGAAAACTTATGCTGGTTATCCAGGCTCGATGACTAAATTGAAAAAATCATTAACTATTAGTAATTCACAGAATTCACAAGTTTTTTCCGTAACAGCTAAGGCAACTAATGCTAAGACGGCTGCCAAAATTTCGGACGCTACAGCAAAAGTTTTTAAGAAGAAAATTGGCAAAATCATGAGTATCAATAATGTTTCCATCGTGTCAGATGCGTTGGTAACTAAGAAACCTGTCAGTCCTAAGAAAACCTTGAATATTCTCGCCGGTATCATTTTAGGAATGCTCTTGGGCATGGCGTTAGCTTTCATCATTGAATTGACTGATCGGACCGTTACATCAGAAAGTTTTCTCGTTGACGAGCTGGGATTAACTAGTCTTGGTGTTGTCACTGAGATTGACCAAAAAGATGTCGAACGAACGGTACAACGCAAACGATTCTATGGAAATCAACCAAATCCTGCTAAGAGGAGGGTCTAAAGTGGCTTTTAAATTATTTAAAAAATCAGCAAAAAAGTTGGATAACTACAGTCTATCGCACGGTGTCAGCTTAGTTACTTATGACAACCCTATCAGCACGATTTCGGAACAATTCAACACGATTCGGACGAATATTCAATTTTCATCAGTTGATCGAAATTTGCAATCGATCTTGTTCACATCTTCAGCACCATCCGAGGGGAAATCAACCGTCAGCAATAATGTGGCTGTCAGTTGGGCTAAACAGGATAAACGGGTTATTTTGATTGATGCCGATTTACGTCGACCAACAATCCACCGGACATTTGGAGTTTCCAATCACTTGGGATTGTCCAATTATCTTTCAGGAACAGTTGATTTGGAAACAGTCGTACAGCCAACAATGGTCGAAAATCTCTTCGTTATTACCAGTGGACCAACAGCTCCGAATCCGTCAGAACTACTGGGAAGCACGAGAATCAATGAATTATTAGCTGCCTTGAGCGAGCAATTTGACTGCCTGATTTTCGATGCTCCACCGATTAATTCCGTGACCGATGCGCAAGTTTTAGCAACTAAAGTGGATGGCGTTATTTTAGTAGTTCCTTGTGGAATTGCTAATAAAGTTGGTGTTACTCAGGCTAAAAAGTCTCTGGAAATCGTTCATGCCCATATCCTCGGATTCATTATGAATCGCATGTCAAAAGAGAAGATGGAAGGCTACTACGGCGGCGAATACAGCGGATATTACGGAGCTGTTCCAAAATGACTTTAATCGATTTACACTGCCATCTTTTACCTGCTGTTGACGATGGAGCAAAGGATATTTATAACGCTATGAGTTTGGCAAAGGTAGCGGTCGAGCAGGGTATTAGTCATCTTTTGTTAACGCCTCATCATTTAGATGGCAAGTACGTTAACCACAAACTTGATGTCATTCAAAAGGCAGCTCATTTGCAAGATGAGTTGAACAAGCTGGAACTGCCGCTGCAAATTTTTCCGAGTCAGGAAGTGCACTTGAATGGTGAATTATTAGAAAAAATTGCTACGGATGACGTGCTATTCATGGATGAAACTGATCGATACCTCTTATTAGAACTACCTCATGACGATGTACCGAAGTATATCGAACAAATTATTTTTGAGTTAGTTGCTCGCAATATCAGACCAGTCATCGCTCATCCAGAACGCAATCACGCTATCCAAAAAAATCCATCAAAGTTGTACGAACTGATTGCGCTAGGGTGCTTGACACAGCTGACTTGTAGCAGTTATCTAGGCAATTTTGGAAAGCAAGTTCAGGCGCTGACTGAAAAAATCATCAGGTCGAATCAAGGCTTTGTCTTTGCTTCCGATGCGCACAATTTTGAGGGACGAAGATTCTTGATGAAAGAGGCTTTTGAACGTCTGACTGCCGAAGAAGGCCTAGATGTCGTAGAACGTTTTCAACAGAACGCCAGAAATATTATCAACGGTGAAGATATTGCCGAACTTGAAATTAAAGATATTTCCACATTACCCCCAGCCAAGAAAAAATTTTGGCTATTTTAAAACAGGAGAAAAGCTATGGAATATTTTGACGGTGATGAAAAAAGGATAGCTATTCATAAGCCATCTTTTATTTATCCAATCATGAAAAGAATTTTTGATATTGTTATGTCTCTGTTAGCGCTTTTGTGCTTGAGTCCCATTTTCCTATTCGTTCTAATGATGAACCTTATCTGTAAATCAAATCGTGGGCCACTGTTCTACCGCCATATCCGTGTTGGTTTAAAGGGTGAAAAGTTTGGGATGTACAAGTTCCGTTCCATGATTGTGAAAGCCGAAGAAAGATTGCAACAGGATAAGGAATTGTATGCCAAATATGTAGCTAATAACTACAAATTGAAGCCAGAAGATGATCCCCGAGTGACTCGAGTTGGTCGTTTCTTGAGAAAATCTTCAATCGATGAGATTCCCCAATTTATCAATGTTTTAAAAGGTGAAATGAGTTTAGTCGGTCCTCGCCCGGTAATTGAAGCAGAGTTAAAAGAGTACGATCATGAAAAACTTTTGTCCGTTAAGCCCGGTGCAATGGGATTATGGCAAGCATCTGGTCGAAGTCATATCGGTTATCCTGAGCGCGCCCGAATTGAAATGCGTTACATCGATCAGGCCTGCATGTTATTCGATATAAAAATAATTATCGGAAACTTTGTCAGTGTCTTCAAAGGAAAGGGAGCCTATTGAGCAAGTTAAAAATTTTGGTAGCAACGCATAAACAGGCGCCAATGCCCACCAATCGCGATTTATATCTGCCAATTTTAGTTAATGCCAAGCGCAATTATCAAGTGGGTATCGACCTCGATTATCAAAGGGATGATGTTGACGAAAATATTTCTCATAAAAATGCTAATTACAACGAATTAACAGCAATATATTGGGCATGGAAAAACTTATCCTCCGTTGATGCAGTGGGGCTAGTTCACTACCGCCGCTTCTTTTTCAAATCGGGTCGTAAGAATAAGTTCGAGCATTTGATTGATCAAAACGATGCAGAAAAGTTGCTGACAAAATATGATGTTATCTTGCCTAAAAAGCGCAATTACTACATTGAAACTAACTATTCTCATTACATTCATGCCCATCATGAAGAACCTTTGCTAGAAGTACGTAATATTTTGATCGAAGCATATCCGGAATATGTCGAATCATTTGATACGGTGATGAATCGAAATCAAGCCCATATGTTCAATATGTTCATCATGAAAAAAGCTCAGTTCAATGCGTATGCAACATGGCTATTCGATGTCTTGGAACAGTTGGAGAATCGAATTGATATTTCTAATTATTCTGTTCAAGAAGCACGAGTTTTCGGTTATGTGGCGGAGTTGATGATGGATGTCTGGATTGAAACGAATCAAATTAATTATGTCGAAATGAAATGGTCGATGACGGGTAAAAAGCAGACTGTCAAGAAAGCCTATAACTTTTTACATCGGAAATTTGTGAAAACAAACGTTGATTCCAGTCAGACACATTTTTAAGTGAGGGCAATAATATGAAAAAAATCTGTCTATTTATTCCCTATATGACGGGCTTTGGCGGTACAGAAACAGTTATCACTAATCTGTTTGCCGAGTATAACCGTAGCCAATCGAATGATGAGATGAGTTTAGTTAATATCGGTGGCTTTGAAAATGGTGCTTGGTTGGAAGATGTCAAAGATAAACAAATTATCTGGCTGAGTAAAAATAAGTGGCTCCGAAAAATTCAATATGCATTATTTTTACCGCTGATTTTGTATCGTCAAATCAAGTCAAAAGAAGTAGATGTGGTAATTTCTACCAATCCTATCATGTGGTTCTTACTGTTTTGGATCAAAAAAATAACCCGTAAGAATTATCGAGTTATGAGTTGGTATCACTATTCACTTAGTTCCAAAAAGGTGACTAATCCGCTGTTGAAGAGTGCTGACGGTTATCTAGCTATCAGTACCGGTATCGCTGAACAAATCGTTGCAACAGGGATTTCCGAGGATAAGGTCAAAACAGTTTTTAATCCCATTCTGAAGAAATCAACTAGCATTCCTCGGACACAGGTTAACGAAAAATGTCGCTTTATCTATGTTGGACGGGTGATGCTGGATGGTCAGAAGAATCTCCGTGCAACGTTTGAAGCTTTGAGTAGAGTGCATGGCGACTGGCAGTTAGATGTTATCGGTAATGGTTACAGTCGAGAAATCAAAACGCTTTTGACTGAGCTAGGTATCAAATCACGTGTTAAGTTTACTGGTTTTAAGACAGATGTTTGGAGTGACTTAACCGCCGTTGACGGCTTGCTGCTATCTTCCAAATATGAAGGATTACCCATGGTTTTGAATGAGGCAATTTCGGTCGGGATTCCTGTTCTGGCATTTGATTGTCCAACTGGACCAGCTGATATTGTTAATTCTCAAAATGGAATATTGGTACCAACCGATAATTCAGCTGCCTATGTGGATGAATTGCAAAAGTTCATTGATTGCCATTATGACTTTAATCGACTTACTGAAATTAAGGATTCAATTAAAAAGTTTTACAGTGAAAATTATTTTCTTACTTTTATGAAATCAATAGAGAACTAGGAGGAACTGCCTTTGAAAATCGATGCTGTAGTGGTCACGTTTAATCGACTTGATAAGTTGAAAGAATGTTTGGAGGCCCTAAGCACCTTTGATTTAAACAATATCTTTGTAATCAACAATGCGAGTACCGACGGCACTAAAGAATATCTTAAAAAGTTGCCAAATATTCAACCGATTAATTTGGAAGAAAACGTTGGTGGCGCTGGTGGTTTTAACGTTGGTATGAAGCAGTTTATCGAGAATAGTGAAAGTGATTACGTTTGGATCATGGACGACGATACGATTCCAGAACCTGGTGCGCTCGAATTACTCGGAAAGACGATGGCTGACAACAGTAAAATCGGTTTTGCTATCGGGCAAGTTTACTGGACTGACGGGACTTTGGCGAAGATGAATTTGCCAGTTTTAGCTAGAAATCAACCTGTTGATTCAAATATTCGTTGTGTTGAAGAGGCTTCATTTGTGGCGGTGATGTTCTCACGTCAGGCTATCAAAAAAACTGGTTATCCAATTAAAGACTTTTTCATCTGGGGTGACGATGTCGAGTATACCAATCGTGTTATCCAACAAGGTTTTCTGGGTATTCAAGTTATGGATGCACGGATTTTACACAAGATGGGTGAAAACGTCGGTATCAATATTCTCGGGGAAAATTCCAATCAGGGACGGATTCAACGTTACTTTTACAACTACCGCAATCGTCTGTATTTGAATCGCCAAAAAGGGATTGTACCAGTTATACGAGCATTGTGCGGACGTATTGTTTGGGGCTTTCGCATCATGTTTTCAAAGAATGAATTTAAGCGTTTGAAACTAAGCGTTTTATGCAAAGGAACCCTAGCAGGCTTAACGTTTAATCCGAAAATTGAACAATGTTAACGAAAAAACAATTACAAAAATTTGATGGTTGGCTCTTTATTTTCGGTTACGTCCTAGTTTTGATAACTGGAATTGTCAATTCATCTGCGTTTAATGAATTATTGCCAACTGATGCTATGAACAAAATAGCGGTGGCGTTTGCCCTCGGGCTGTTCATTTTAAAAGTTTTCTTGAATGAATACCGTGTCAAAGAACTGGGACTTTACGTAGTGATATTGGTGATTTTAGTTCTTTCGTGGCGGCAGTCGCAAAGCACGTCACTAGTTTCGATGTTCATCTTCATGATTTCCAGTCGCAATGTGGACGGACGTCTGATCAATAAAATTTATTTATTTATCTCAGTTGGCTTGATGATTTTGATAATCTTCTCGGCGCTCAAAGGATTGATTCCCAATTATGTCTATTTCCGCGATGGATTATCTCGATCATCATTGGGAATCATTTATCCAACCGACTTTGCAGCGCACGTGTTTTATATTCTCGCCAGTTTAGCGTATCTACGTAAGGATAAATTCAATTGGAAAGATTTTCTTTTCATGGTGGGAATTAGTTACTGGGTTTACCTTCAGACCAACGCCCGTTTGAATTTTATCTGTAGTTTGTTGTTAGCAATTGGCATGTATTTAGCAAAATGGGATAGAAAGAATCGTCTACAAAAAATTACGTGGTTAGCGCCAATTATCGGTGCCACGATGATGATTTTTCTAACATATATTTACAATCCTGGCAGTCAGCTCTTAAATCTTTTGAATCAGCTGTTGTCGGGACGTTTTTCAATTGTGAACGAGGTTATCCACGAATATGGAATCCACGCCTTTGGTAGCAACATTCTCCAAAATGGCTTGGGTGGACCGAGTGGTTTGAACTTTAACACACTCTTCAGCAAGTATGTTTTTATCGATTCTTCGTATTTACGACTGCTATTGATGTACGGCGTGGTCAGTTTGACTGTCACGATTGTGATTATTTCAAAGATGGTCAAAAAGACGACCGACCGCTATTTGCTAGTGATTCTCTTAGTCATTTTTATTTCCGGGGCAATTGAAAATCACATGCTCGAATTAGCCTATAATCCGTTTTTCCTAATCTTGTTCACCGAATGTTTTAAAAGAAAAAATTTAACCCAAGGAAGTGTGTAATGAATTATTTAGTAGTTGGCTCAGGACTTTTTGGAGCTGTTTTCGCACATGAAGCCGCCCAAAAAGGTCATTCAGTTAAAGTTATCGAAAAGAGATCCCACATTGGTGGCAATATTTATACCAAAGAAGTTGCTGGGATTCAGGTTCACGAATATGGTGCCCACATTTTCCATACAAGTATGAAAGAAATTTGGGATTACGTGAACCAATTCGCTGACTTTAACAATTATATTAATAGTCCAATCGCCAATTATAATGGTGAAATTTACAATTTACCTTTTAATATGAATACTTTCAACAAGCTCTGGGGTGTGATTACTCCGGCTGAAGCTCAGGCAAAGATTGCTGAACAAAAGCGGCTGCTTAACTTGGACGGTGAACCAAAGAACTTGGAAGAACAAGCTATTTCGTTGATTGGACCAGATGTTTATCAGAAGTTGGTTAAGAGCTATACCGAAAAGCAATGGGGTAAGTCAGCTAAAGATTTACCGGCCTTTATCATTCGTCGTTTGCCTGTTCGTTTTACTTACGATAACAATTATTTCAACGACCCATACCAAGGGATTCCAATCGGTGGTTATACACAGATTATTGAAAAACTGTTGGATCACGAATTGATTGAAGTTGAAACTAATTCCGATTTCTTCAGTCATCGTGAAGAGTATTTGAAATCGGGTGCCAAAGTCATCTACACGGGTATGATTGATCAGTTCTTCAATTATCAATTAGGGGAGTTGGAATATCGGAGCCTTCGTTTTGAAACTGAGATTTTGAATCAGGATAATTATCAGGGCAATGCGGTAGTTAACTATACCGATGCTGAAACTCCATTTACAAGAATTATTGAACACAAGCATTTCGAATTTGGCAAAGGTGATCCAGATAAGACAGTTATCACACGTGAATATCCGAAAGATTGGCAACGTGGTGATGACCCTTATTATCCAGTTAACAACCAGCGTAACAAGGAATTATATGCTGAATACGTTCAATTGGCACAAGCTGATTATCCACAAGTGTTATTCGGTGGGCGTTTGGGGCAGTATCGTTATTACAATATGGATCAAACAATTGCGGCTGCTTTGCAAGTCGTTAAAGATGAATTTGGAGAATAAATTATATGCGTGTTGTTAAAAACTATCTTTACAATGCTTTTTATCAAGTGTTTATTCTGATAGTACCTTTAATAACGACTCCATATTTAGCTCGAGTTTTGGGTCCTAAAGGAATTGGAATCAACGCGTATACCAATTCCATCGTTCAATACTTCATCTTGTTTGGCAGTATCGGTGTCAGCTTGTATGGTAACCGCCAAATCGCTTTTGTTAGAGATAATCAGGCCAAATTGACCAAAACATTCTATGAAATTTTCTTCTTGAGATTAGGGATGATCTTGTTGGCTTGCTTGGCTTTTGGATTGTTTATTCTTTGGACTCCGGAGTATAAAGTGTTTTACCTAGCACAAGCTGTGTCATTATTGGCGGCAGCGTTTGATATTTCGTGGTTCTTCATGGGTGTGGAAAACTTTGCGGTGACAGTCCTCAGAAGCTTAGTTATCAGAATTCTGACATTGATAAGTATCTTTATGTTTGTCAAAACAGAACATGATTTGGCAATCTATATTCTGATTTTGTCGCTGTCATTGTTATTGGGAAATCTCCTGTTGTTCCCGAGTTTATCCAAATATTTAGGAAAAGTATCGCTCAAGACGTTGCGGTTAGGAAAACACTTCTGGCCGGCAGCAGTCCTGTTCATTCCCCAAATTGCGACCCAGATTTATCTTGTTTTGAATAAAACTATGTTGGGTGCGATGACTTCAATTCAGGCAGCTGGTTATTTTGACCAATCGGATAAGATGATCAAGGTAGTTTTAGCAATTGTTACAGCGACCGGGACAGTGATGTTGCCGCATGTTGCCCATGCCTTTGCCAAAGGTGAACATGAGAAAACACGTGAATGTCTATATCAAAGTTTTGCCTTTGTAACGGCGTTATCCGTACCGATGACGTTTGGATTAGCGGCGGTAACTGCCAAGTTCGTTCCACTATTCTTTACCCAACAGTTCATCAGCGTTGTGCCAATTATGATGATTGAGTCGGTAGTTATTCTATTGATTGCTTGGAGCAATGCTTTGGGATTGCAGTATTTATTGCCGACGAAGCAGAACAAGGCTTTTACCATCTCAGTAGTTGCTGGTGCCGTGGTCAACTTGATTGTCAATATTCCGCTAATTATGGTGTACGGAGCAGTCGGAGCAGCCATTGCCACAGTTATTTCAGAGGTGGCCGTTACAGGTTATCAGTTGTGGAGTGTGCGTAAACAAATCAGTTATCGCAAGCTTTTCACCGATATTCACAAGTATCTGTTGGCGGGAGTAGGGATGTTTGGATTAGTTTATTGCTTAGATATAATTTGGGCAGAAAATTGGTTTGCCTTAGTGGTAGAAATCCTGATAGGGATAGTATTTTACATAGTTTTATTAGTAGTTTTGAAAGTTGAATTATTGAATAAGTTGAGGGAAAAATTGAGACATGCAAAAGAAAGCTAAAAAACACGTTTTGGGATATACCTTGATTATTTTCATTCTGTTTCTAGTTTTTGGTGGAACAGCCTATGGTATGACTCGATATCGTGGTGTGAAGAAGGCGATTGACAGCACTTATCACGACTCAGGTGTGGTAAAGCAACGTAATGGTGCAGATCAGTTAAAAAATAAACGACCAATTTCAATTCTCCTAATGGGTACTGATACCGGTGCTTTGGGACGTAATGATCGTGGTCGGACAGATAGTATGATGGTTATAACGCTACAACCGAACAAACATAAGACAACAATTACAAGTATCCCTCGTGATACTGCCGTGAATATTCCCGGTTATGGTCGACCATCAAAAATTAACGCCGCCTATTCAATGGGGCAGACGAAAATGGCTATCACAGCTGTGCAGAGACTTTTGAATATTCCAATTGATTTCTATATTTTAATCAATATGGGCGGTATGGAAAAAGTTATTGATGAAGTAAATGGGGTACAGGTTACACCAACCCTAGATTTTGAATACGAAGGTTACAGTTTCAAGAAAGACCACAAGACGTTGATGGACGGGAAAAAAGCTTTAGCTTATACACGAATGCGACATGATGACCCTAACTTGGATTACGGTCGTCAATCACGTCAACGCGCTGTGCTAACAGCTTTAGTTTTGAAGAGTACATCAATGGCAACACTGTTGAATCAGGACTTTGTGGATTCATTATCGGACCAAACACAAACAGATATGACGTTTGAAGACTTCAAGAATATTACTCAGAAATACCATCTAGCTCGTAAGGAAATCAGCCAAACTCATTTGCAAGGCGAGAGTACTGAAATTGATGAGCAGTCGATGGAAGTTGTGGATCAATACGAATTGCAACGAGTAACTGATCAAATTCGCGACAACTTAGGACTTGATCCAGCTCCAACCGGAAATATTGAATACCGTTAAAAAAGAGATGTGATAATTTCACATCCCTTTTGTTTTATATAATTATTTTTTTACATGTAACCGTAATTGGAGAACATAAAAACATTTTTGAAAAGAATTACAAAAAATACGTACAATTATGTTAATTAATAAGTAGAATGATAAGGAAAGCTTATCATGAACATATTGGGGAAAGTAAATGAAAGAAAAAACTGTTGATAATCTAATTTTTATCGGTATGGTTTTAATCTTGGTCTATCAGTATACGTTGCTTTATTTGAGCGTAATTGATGGATCGTGGATAAATTTTCTAATAGTATCAGGAGTATTTATCCTGGGATTGGCACTTGGGCGAAGTACCTACATTATTTTGGGGAGTGTTTTGTCGTTTGTTAGTATGTGTGCTGGCGGATTTATGCTGGTATTGCCATATACTCGGGCACTGTACTTTTGGCCAGCTATTGCCTTATTGACGATTACACCGATGACGACTTATTGGATGTATCTGTTGTACCATCAGCTTTTGAAGCGTAAAGCTTTATCGCAAGAGTTGGAACAGCTGCAGCAAAATAAGCCTGATTTGGAGTTTGTAACTGGGGCTTTGAATGAACGTGCCTTGAATATTGCTGTGGCTCGAGAATTGAAGTTAGTTTTCTACCATGAAGACGATTATCGTTTTACTTTGACAATGGTTAAAGTTGATTTCTTGGAAAGTATTATTAATTTCTTGGGTAAACAACGATTCAACGAGTTGTTGCGGACAACGGCAGAACATTTAATGGGGATGTTATTTACAACGGACAGTCTTTATTATATTGGAACAGGTAGGTTTGTAATTCTCTCGCCAATGTTGGGGACAGATAACGCCCCAATCATGAAGAAAAAAATTAAGGACCACATTGATGACATTGCTGAAAAGTTTGGTTTAGCCCGTAATGCCTTGGTATTACGGATGGGACAAATTACGTACTCATCACAAGATAGGGTTAAGAACCGTAACGTTGAAGATACGCTGGCACAATTGGAGCGTAGCGCTGAGACCGATATTGTTAAAGAATACTTATAGGAAGTGATCAAATGGCATTAGGAAGTTTTGCATGGCTCTTTCCAGTTAGTTTGATCGTGACAATTGTGTTTGGCATCGTCGTTTTGGTATTGTCAATCTGTTGGTGGATAATCTTCAAGAAGACTATCCGCTGCTTCAATACGGAGGACAAACGTCATGATTGATTGGTTATATGTTATTGCAATTATTACGATTTGGCTGTCGATTGTTATGACCATCGTGACTCTTAGCGGCGGTGTTATCTTTATTTTTAAACACTTGCAACACACTGATATTGATAATTTGCCACCTTTGAAACGCTATCCGAAAGTAACACTTGTCGTACCTGCTCACAATGAGGAACTGGTTATTCAAGATACTGTTAAAGCTATTTTAAATTTGAACTATCCCAAAGATAGAGTTGAATTGTTGGTTTATGCCGATAATTGTAACGATGAAACGGCGAACCGAGTCCGAGAGTTAATGGCAATGTCGGTATATTTCAACAATAATTTTCGGGTGATTGAACGGACTGGTAGCGGTGGTAAAGCTGGAGTTTTAAATGATGCGCTGAAAGTCTCAACCGGTGAATATTTAGGCGTCTATGATGCTGATGCGGCGCCGGAAAAGAATGCGTTGTATTTCTTAATTCAAAAAGTTTTGGAAAATCCTGAGCGTTATGCGGCGGCCTTTGGTCGTAATAAGACCCGAAACTATCAACAGAACTTTTTGTCGCGTTGTATCAACTTGGAAATTGTTAATACGCAAAGAATTCAACATACCGGTTTATGGCAGTTATTCAAGATTGGTCGAATTCCTGGTACCAACTTTATTATTAACAAAAAAATTGTTCAGTCGATCGGTGGCTGGAATAATGGTGCTTTGACTGAGGATACTGCGATTTCCTTTAGTTTGATGCGTGAGGGTAAGTTGATTGCATTAGCTCACAGAGCAGAAGCTTTTCAACAGGAACCGGAAACGTTATTTGCTTACTATAATCAGCGGAAACGTTGGGCTCGTGGGAATTACGAAGTTATTTTGGATAATATGAAACATTTATTTGATAAAACACCTTGGCGGATTAAATTGGAAGTTGGGTACTATCTGTGTACCTTCTTTTGGTTCAATGCGGCTATCATAATTTCAAATGTGATTTTCTTGATCAATATTGGCTTGGGTGGCATTCGGACAATTTTTCCACAGATGCATCAATTAGTCTCACTTGGGGCACCATTGTCAGTATTATTCATGATTAATTGGTTGTTGATGTTCTTCTTGTATTTGTTGCAAATGAACATTGCTTTGGCCAGCGATTATGGTCAGGCAACGGTAACAAACTTTTTCTACACATTAATTTCGTACTTTACGTATGCGCAACTCTTTGTATTCGTCTCAATTGTGGCAATTTATGACATGTTGCGGGACAAACTTACTGGGAAAAAGCAGACTAAGTGGTATAAGACTCAGAGATTCTGATGGGAGACTGGCAAAATGAAACGTCATAAGTATCAATGGATGATTAGTGGTCTAATTCTTTTGGTCGCGTTTGCGATTGGTATAGCAGTTTATAATACTTATTCGCCTAGAAGCACTTCCAGCGTTAGTACCGCAGTCGTTAAAAGCCACTATAAGATTTGGAAGAAAGCCTATTTACGAGGCAATCAGCAGCAAAAATTTGTCAAAACTAATAATAAGGGTTCCAAAGACCAGACACTTTCTGAAGCTCAGGGTTATGGGATGTTAATTACAGTTATGGCGGCTCAACAAGGTTTTGGCAGTCAGAAAACATTTAACCAGTTGACTCGCTACTATGTACGTCATCAAATTAGTTCTGATAATCCATTGATGGCTTGGCGTCAAAATCATAAGGGAATTGTTATGACTAGCACGAAGGAAGAGAAAACTAGTGCTACTGATGGTGATTTAGATATTGCTTATGCTTTGATTTTGGCAGATGAGCGTTGGGGCAGTAAGGGTGAAGTTAAGTACAATCGTTTAGCTGATAAGTTATTGGCTGCAATTAAGAAAAAAGAAATCAATCCCACAACCAAATTGCCAAAAGTTGGCGACTGGGCAACTGGTCAAAAATCTGCAACTTTAGTCCGGACGTCAGATTTAATGACCGCGTATTTCCGTAAATTTGCCAGCTATACCAATGACGGTAGTTGGACGAAGGTGGCTCAAAATAGTCAGATAGTTTTGAAGAAATTAAGTGATCAACAGGCGACTGGCTTGATGGCTGATTTTGTAACAATCACCGGTACAAAGCTGAAGACTGGTAAGATTGGCACCAAAGAAGTGGCTTCAGAACATGACAATCAATATGGATTCAATGCCTGTCGTGTTCCTTGGCGTGTGGCATATGATTATCAGATATACCACAGTCAAAGTAGCAAGAGAATTGTTAAGAAGATGTGTAGATTTTTCGCTGATCAGAAAAAAATTACAGCTATTTATAAATTAAATGGCGAACCAGTTGAAAAATATACGAATGATGCTTTCACAACACCAGTAGCTTATGCGGGTCAAGTGGTTGCTAATCCAGAGTTAAAAGCACGTTATGCTCAAATATTGACGGGGAAGATGTCGACCAAGGACTACTATCCTGCAACAATTCAAATGGCAACACTCTTGGCAAGTAGCAGCATTGGAAAATAATTAATCAGGGGACACTGCATGTGTCCTTTTTTTAATACCCTAAAATTAGTTATTGACAAAATAGAACACATGTTCGTATAATGAACTTGCAAGCAAAACAGGAGGCATAAAGCGATGGATTACAGCAAAGAACCACATGGTGTTTTCTTCTTGATTGATAATAAATCGTTTTATGCCAGTGTTGAGGCGACTATGAGGGGTCTCAATCCTCTGAAAGAATTATTAGTTGTAATGAGTGAAGCTGACAACACCAATGGCGGCTTGGTACTTGCTACTTCACCGATGGCTAAGAAAATCTTTCATCTTCAAGCTAATGTTTCCCGTCAACGTAACCTACCACAAGATCCTCGGTTAATTGTTGTTCCACCGCGGATGAATCTCTATATCAAACGTAACTTACAGATAAATAATATCTTTCGAGAATTTGCGGCTGAATGTGATGTTTGGCCATACTCAATCGATGAGTCAATTCTGGATATGACGAAGTCTTGGCACTTATTCGGCAACAGTCCTAGAGAAGTAGCACGGCTAATTCAAAAGACCATTCGCAAACGTTTGGGCTTGTATACCACGGTGGGTATCGGTGACAACCCAGTTCAAGCAAAGATTGCCCTAGATATTTATGCCAAGCATGACCCTGAATTAATGGGTGAAATTCATTACGAAACAGTTCCTGAAAAAATTTGGACTATCAAAAATATGACAGATGTCTGGAGTATTGCTAGTCGAACTGAGAAACGACTCAATCGTTTAGGAATCCATACTATGAAAGAATTAGCTCTAGCCAATCCCTTTTATCTGAAGCAAGAATTAGGTTTAATTGGTGAACAAATTTTTGCGATTGCCTGGGGAATTGATCGAACACGCTTGTCAGACAATATTGCCCCGAAGAATCACAGTATTGGTAATTCACAAGTTTTGCCAAGAGACTATTTCCAAAAATCTGAGATTGAAACGGTCATCAAGGAGATGGGCCAACAGGTGGCTTCACGCTTGCGACATCATCACAAGCAGACGGGCTGTTTATATTTGAGCGTGACATATGCCTATGCAGCACGTGTTGAGGGTGAACGTGGCGGTTTCAGCGTTGCCAGTAATTTAAATCATACCGATAATGATCGTGATATAGCAGAAGTTTTGATTGCTTTATTTGAGAACTATTGGCAAGGACAACCAGTCCGTAATTTGGCAGTGTATACGTCTAAACTGGTCAATAAAGAAGCCCAACAACTGAATTTCTTCACGCCTGTTAAGCAGCAATGCCAAGCAGAAGACAAAATGTCTATCGTCGATGAGATTCGAGCTAGGTATGGCTTTGAGTCGATAGTATATGCGAATAGTTTATTGAAAGGGGGCACTGCAATCCATCGGGCTACCTTAGTTGGCGGTCACAACGGTGGCAATGCCTATGAATAGAGATTTAAGAATCATTTTGGAACGTATAAAACAAAACTTTACGCGAAAAAGAGATACCGAGTATTATTTGCAGGTGGTTAACGACTACTATGATCAGACTTTTAACTTCTTTATCAACATTCGACCACATGGCAAAAGACTTCACTCGATTCCTTTACACACAGTTGAGAATTATCGGTTGTCATATTTGGAAAAAATAATTGATAAAATTATGGAACAATATAAGTTTTCAATCACGTATGATGGATTTGTAGGGCAGAAATGGCCCGAGAAACAAGAACTAATACAGAAAAGACGGCACAAAGATGAATAGTAAGTACGAATACGATTCTGAAACTGTCCAATCGTTTTTTGATAATTATTATCACGATCGCGGCAAAATGAAGTGGCAAGGGTTTTATTTATCAGACCACACAGCGGCTTTGAATCGACAAATGAAACAAATACAGCATCATAATAAATTACGACAAGAACAATCGGATACAGAAATAACCAAGTTTTTGATGCAATCATTTACATACAATCAAATAGTTAAAGTACAACTCAACGTTTGTGACACAGATAATCAAGTCGAAGCAGATTTAACCGGAGAAATTAGCGGTTATAATGACGATTTGTTTTATTTGGACAATGGCAAAACATTCCATTTGGGGGATGTTCGCAATGTGGAAGTTGTTGCTTAGGGTAGGGGAACCTACCTTTTTTTGCGCAAAAAAAAACTACCAATCTCTTGGCAGTCTAAAAGTCATTCTCGTCTTCAATAATATGTTCTTGCGTCTGCTTAAAAATAGTGATGATGTGCTGATCACTCAAACGATAGTGAATGTTACGTCCTCGTCTCGCGTTAGAAACAAGATTGAGTTGTTTTAAAATACTCAATTGGTGGGAGATTGAAGATTGGCTCATATCAAGAGTGTCTGCAATTTCACCAACGCTTAATGGTGTTTTTGCTAAGGCAAGAATTATTTTTACCCGTGTCATATCGCCGAAGGCTTTAAAAATACTGACCATGGCATCTAGGTCATCGTCATTGGGAAGATTTTCTTTTAAATTATGCAAAGCTGCTTGATGTTCTGCTTCAAAATTTTGTTCTGGCATAAATTGTCCTCTTGTCAAATAAGGTTAGATTAGGTTGAAATTCTTTACGACCTATTATATTATAATTTATATATGAATGATTGCTCATATATTCAGATGAACATGTAAACCCTTTCAAGGAGGACAGCTCGATGAAATTATACGATGTCCAAACTGATTATAAAGTTAAAAAAATACGCAAACGTATTAAAAATGAATTAAGCAAAGAAACTAAGTTAACCATTATTCGTTTGTTAATTTCTTTCATTCTACTACTAGTTGGCTCCAGTAGGCTGTTGCCAGCATCATTTAATGCGGGATTTTTTATTTTGGCATATCTAGTAATTGGCGCCAGAATCGTCTACACAGCTGTTAAAAATATTTTTCATGGTGAAATTTTTGATGAGAATTTTTTAATGAGTATCGCTACGGTTGGGGCAATTATTCTGGGTGAGTATCCGGAAGCAATTGCGGTAATGTTGTTTTATGAGTTGGGAAACGTCTTTGAAGATGTTGCCGTTAACCGTTCGAAAAAATCAATTTCGGCATTATTAGAGGTTAAACCAGTTTTTGCCACATTAAAGTTGGATGGCAAAACTAAAGTAGTCAATCCCAATGAAGTACAAATTGGACAAATTATTCTCGTTAGACCAGGTGAGAAGATTCCACTTGATGGGACAGTTGTCTTAGGCCAATCATCAGTTGATACGTCAGCTTTGACCGGCGAATCAATGCCACAAAATATTAAAGTGGGCGACCAAGCATTGAGTGGTTCAATCAACCAAAATGGAACGCTTCAAATCAAAGTAAGCAAAGTTTACAGTGATTCGACAGTTGCTAAGATTTTGGATCTTGTTCAAAATGCTAGCAGTAAGAAAACTGATACAGAAAAATTTATTACTAAATTTGCCAAGATTTACACGCCAATTGTGGTCGGTTTAGCAGCAACGTTGGCAATTTTACCACCTCTTGTCATGCATGGTGCTTGGGATGTTTGGGTTTACCGTTCACTGATTTTCCTAGTGATTTCATGTCCATGTGCATTGGTTATCTCGGTGCCATTGAGTTTCTTCGGTGGAATTGGGGCGGCATCGAAGCAAGGTATTTTGGTCAAAGGTAGTAATTATTTAGAAGCTTTGAATAATGTTGATACGGTGGCTTTTGACAAAACTGGGACTTTGACTAAAGGTAAATTCTCGGTCATTCAAGTTACACCGGTAGCCGATGTTACCAAAGATGAGTTATTACAGATGGCAGCTAGTGTCGAAAAGAATTCAACTCATCCGATTGCTGCATCAATTTTGAATGCTTATACAGGTAAAATTTTAGCGATTGAATCATCCAATGAACAAGCTGGTCACGGGTTGAGCGCGGAAGTTGATGGTCAGACTGTGGTCGTGGGTAATGCCAAGGCTATGAAAGCCAATAACGTTGAATTCAATGAGGCCCAAGCTGTTGGAACGATTGTTTATGTTGCTGTGGCTGGTAAATTCTGGGGCGATATCGTGATTGCGGACGAACCTAAGAAAGACGCTGCCGAGGCTATTCGATTGTTGAATAATCGTGGCATTAAAAAGACAGTTATGTTGACGGGTGACAATGAAAAAGTTGGGACAGCAATTGCGGACAGGTTGAAGATGAGTGCCGTATATACGAATTTATTGCCTGAAAATAAAGTTGAAATCGTCAATGACCTTTTGAAGACTTCGCATAAAAATAATAAGAGTGTAGCTTTCGTAGGTGATGGTATCAACGATACGCCCGTTTTAGCTACAGCTGATGTCGGATTTGCCATGGGTGGCCTAGGATCAGATGCCGCAGTTGAAGCAGCCGACATTGTTATTATGGGTGATGAACCTTCCAAAGTTGCCCGTGCAATGAAGATTGCCAAAAGAACTCGCCAAATTGTTACGCAAAATATTTCCTTCGCTTTGACGATTAAGATTTTATTCTTACTCTTGGGAGCCTTGGGAATGGTCAATATGTGGCAGGCAGTGTTTGCGGACGTTGGTGTGACAATCATTGCCGTGTTAAATGCGATTAGATTGCAATTTATTAATTTTGAAGAATAACAAAAACGCTGAAGTCCAATTAAGGATTTCAGCGTTTTTAGTTGCCATTATTTAGCTGGCAAAATATTGATTGTATATAGCAAGATAATAAAGACAAAGAAGAGAATATACATAATTGGCGTAATTTCTTTTCTACGACCTGCGGCCCACATTGTTAGAGGGTAGAAGAGAATCCCGAATGCGAATCCATAAGAAATGTTATAAGTTAGCGGCATACCAACGATTGTTAAGAATGCTGGCATAGCAATTTCAAATTTACTCCAATTAATTTCTTTCATCGCTTGAGCCATTAAGATTCCGACGATGATCAAGACTGGTGCGGTAACGTTGGAAGTAACGACGCTCAAAAGTGGTGAGAAGAACATTGCTAAAGCAAACATGATACTGACGACCAATGATGTTAAACCTGTTCGACCACCAATTGCGATACCTGCGGATGATTCCACGTAAGCTGATGTAGGTGTTGTTCCCATGACCGCACCACCGACCATGGAAATTGAATCTGCCATCAATGCGCGACCGATACGAGGCATTTTGTTGTCTTTCATAAATCCAGCTTGTTCAGCCAAGCCAATCAAGGTTCCGGCAGTATCGAAGAATGCTACTAGTAAAAAGACTAGCACGACAGCCCAAAGTTGTGGATTAGCGAGATCAGGCAGGTGGGCAACTCCGACTCCAAAGGTTGGTTTCATGCTGGGAATCGTGGAAATAATTTGTTTTGGCAAAGGAATTAATTTGGTGAATAGTCCCAAGATGGTTGTTAATACCATACCGATGAAAATTGAGCCAGGGACTTTTTTAGCCATCAAGAGGCCAGTAACGATTAATCCGAAAATTGTTAGCCAAGTTGTGGGAACGGTCAATGAACCCATTTCGACTAAAGTTGATTTGCTGGCGACAACTAAGCCACCGCCTTGTAAACCAACGAATGCAATAAATAGCCCGATACCAGCGGCCATCGCAAGTTTTAAATCGTGAGGGATTGAATCAATAACTAATTCACGTAATTTCAAGACGGAGATTAACAGGAATAAAATACTGGAAGCAAAAACTCCAGCCATCGCAGTTTGCCAAGGAATTCCCATGGCTAAAACAACTGAGTAGGTGAAGAACGCGTTGTCACCAAGTCCTGGCGCAATCGCAATGGGATAGTTGGCTAGAAATGCCATCAAGACGGATCCTAGAATTGCCGAAAGGGCAGTTGCCGTGAAAACAGCACCTTTGTCCATACCAGCAGCCCCTAATACCTGCGGGTTGACGAAGAGGATGTAAGCCATGGATACGAAAGTTGTTAGACCAGCTAAGACTTCACGTCGAATTGTTGTATTGGCTTCTTTGAGATGAAATACTTTTTCAATAAAGCTGAGATTTGCATCAGATTGCACGATAATAACCCCCTAGTTTTATCTAAAGACTGCCGCCGGAGGGTGAACGTGATTTTTGTACGCTATGGGACCGGCTCGAGCCACAGTGCGGTCTCGACCCTCGATTTTGAGCCTTGCAAAACCAGCAAGTCTCAAAACTCGTCCTGTGGAGTAAGGGATAAATCCCTAACTCCACCTTCACAGCGTACAAAATCACGTTCACCCTCCGGATAGTATTTTTCGATAACTGAGTTATTTCTGTGATGATTGCTTGAATATAATTATTAACGTTTATTTATATAACTCAGTTAATCGTTCAGCCTTTGATTGATTACTTCATTAGTATTACAGATTTTATGCCAAATTACAAATAAAATACGAATAATTATATAAAATGTATACAATATAATTCGGAAACGAGTGACGGAAATGGAAGAATGAATCAAAATATCAATTCAATACCTAAAATTCCGAAGAAAAAGAGGTCCTTCACGGTCTAATGCTGTGAAGGGCCTCTTTTCAAGGTTCAATTAATTCTGTTTTATCTGAAAATATCTTCTTCCACTGTTTCGCCACTAGCAAAGGTATATTCTTTTCCAATTGTTGTAGGATTTTGAATAATCAATGCCAAGGCACGTGCAACGTCAACTCGAGGGATATTGCCGATTTCGTTATTTCCAAGCAATTTAATTTTGCCTGTACCATCTTCATCCGTCAAACCACCTGGGTGAATGATAGTGTAATCGAGGTTAGTGCCACGCAAATGATCGTCAGCGTAATGCTTGGCAATCATGTATGGCTTGATACCTGAAGCGTCCCACTTGCTACGGTTATCGCTAAAGACTGAACTAACCATAATGTAACGTTTGATACCAATAGCTTCGGCAACCATCATTGTTTTAATGGCACCGTCGAGATCAATTTGCAAAGTCAAATCTGAACCGGCACCACCAGCACCAGCTGAAAAGACAATTACATCCGCTCCTGAAGCTTCAATTGAATCTTTGATACTGTCGAGGGATGCTGTTAAATCAATAAATTGAGTTTCAATGTTGTTATCGTTGTAGGCCTTGATCTGTTCTTGACTGCGCAATCCAGCAACAAAATCGATGTTTCTTGATTGTAACTCTCCGATTAGTAGGTGACCAACTTTACCGTGGGCACCAATAATAAGAACTTTCATAGATACGAAACCTCCTTAGTTAACCATACTGTAGCAACAATTTTTTAATAAAGCTAGTGTTTTGAATCTTATATTTTTCTATATTAAACTTTAATTATATTGTGTATTTTGAAATATGCTGCTTCCGGTTGCCAGTGATTGGGGTTCGCTGTGAGGACCGGTGCGAGCCAAGGTCTCGCGCCTCGTTTTTGAGCCGGAAACCACGTCTCAAAAGTCGTCCGTGGTGTAACGGCTAAAGCCGTGACGCCACCTTCACTGCTGAACCCCAATCACTGGCAACCTCCAGCTCTTATATCTTATAGTTTGGATATATCTGAGGATTTGATTTTTAGTCGTATAAATCAATGTTTAATAGTTAATCTAGATGTATCCTAGAAGTGTAAACAGATTTTTAATGAAATAATAGATTTAGTATCATCGTAATCAAGTTTATTGATACATTGATTTAATAAATAATCCAGTCGGAAGAGCGAGAACATTCACCGGCTGTGAAAGTAGTGTTATGGCGTGAGCCATAATACAACCGGACGAGTTTGGAGACTTGCGGTTTTTGCAAGGCTTCAAATCGAGGTTCGAGACCGCACTGTGGCTCGGACCGGTCCGCATAGCAGGTGAATGTTCTCAGCTCTGGAGACGGCATATTTAGATAGGGGTGGATTACAATATGAAAATTTTAGGGATACTTGGTTCGCACCAGGAACACGGGCTTAACGCTCAAATGCTGGATGAAGTTTTGAAAAATGTTGATGCTGGTGTTGAGACTGAAACAATCTATTTGGAAAATTACGGTATTACGCCACACAAATATCACGAGAAGAACTTGGTTCTGGATGAATTGGCTGAAAAGATGGCTGAGAGTGATGTTTGGATTTTGGCTGCACCGACTTATTTTCGGGAATTATCTGGAGTTATGAAGAACTTTTTTGATTGCATACGTCCGAAGTTAGTTTACTTTAAGGAAAATGGCGATACGATTCCGGGGCAGTTTAAAAATAAGCATTATCTCAGCATCACTTCTTGTTATGTTTCGACGATGGAAAACTTTCTAACCGGTGTCACAGATGAGTCTTTGAAGACGATTGATCGGGTCATGTCAGCTGCCGGTGTGATAAAAGTTGGAGAAATTGTGCTACCGAATACTTTTGGCATGAAAACTATCCCTAATAATAAGAAGAAACTGTGTCAAAAATATGCTAAAAAGATCTCAGTTCGGAAGAGAAAGGATGATTCAACTGTGAAAAGATATATTCAATTATTCTTGATGATTGCTGTGATGGCATTGATTACGATGGGGATTCAGATTCCTCTGAAAACTTGGATTGCGGGTAACTTTTGGCTGAACTATGGCAGCTTTACGATAATTTTCTTCGTATTATTAGCATGTATTTTGCATTTCATGACCTTTGTAAAGCATCGTAGAAGGTAATTTGAGAATTTCAATATCTAAGTGGCTACGATTAATCAATAGTAATATGATAATTAAGACAAAATAAAAAAGACAAGAAAAATTTCTTGTCTTTTTACTTACGGCCACCTATTTGATTAATTCGTTCAATTGACCAAGTACACGGTCATAGCTTGGTTCATCTGATTGAACTGGGACGATTTCGGAATAAATGATTTCGCCATTTTTATCGACTACCCAAACTGAACGAGCCAAGATATTGCGGTCTCTGATCCAAATTTTAGACTTCTTACCAAAGTCATGATCCATGTCAGATAGCATTTGCATATTTTCGACACCTTCAGCTGCACACCAGTTAGCTTGTTCTTCTGGTGTATTAGTTGAGATAGTTACGAAATTGATTTCAGCATGACCAGCAACTTCTTCATTGAAGTGCTTGGTTTGAATGCTGCAGACACGAGTGTTGATGTCAGGCACGACACTGATCAAAACTGGCTTGTCGAGTAGACTGCTCAATTTGACTGTGTTGTTATCCTTATCAAGCACGGTAAAGTCGGGGAATGTTTCACCAACAGTCAATGGGTCGCCATAGGTTGTAATTGTGTCACCTTTAAAATCTAAATCCATACAAAATCACCCTTTCATAGTTGAACTAAATGCATTATGCATATATTATAAAGTACCGCAAAATAAAACCCCAGAAATTAGATTGGAAAATAAGTTAATTTGAGGAAATGTCATGAAGTTAATTGGAAAAAACATTGTAATTCGTAATTTTGAAATGTCAGATTTAGAACAATTTTTGGAATTGGTACAGGACAAGAATAACCATAAATTGGCTGGACTGGAATATACCGAGGATGTAGACTTTGGTCGTGATCTCCTTGATATGTACCGCAGAAGAGATGGATCCTACGCCATTGCTTTGTCCGGTAACAACAAGATGATAGGAATAATTGAGTTGAATAAACGCGGTGAGTCAACGGAACTGTTGCCTACACGTGAGATGGGGTTTGTAGTAGATAGGAAGTTTCGTCACCAGGGATATGCCAAAGAAGCCGTTGAGATGATGATTAACTATGGGTTTACGGACTTACAGTTAACTGAAATCTGGGCTTCAACGGAGAAAGAAAACCCCATACCACAAAATTTGCTGGAAAATCTTGATTTCAAGTATATGTATGAAGCTTATCAAGCGCTTCCATACACGGGACAACACAATTTGGTCAAATACTACTTGCTCAAGAAGTGATTCACTTCTCGTAAAAAATTCTTAATTATTTCGGATTAGTTAGGGGGTAGACAGATGGTATTATACAAAGCGTAAGGAGAAAACAGACAAGACTTTTGATGAGAGGTTTTTTATATGAAGAGAAAAATGAGAACTAGAAAAAGTCTCACAGTCAAAAAGCGAGTAGTCGGTTTCTTCGCAATTGCCGTTATATTGTTGGGTGTGATTGGAGGATTTAGCTTTACACATGTAATTGCTGAATCTAACAGTTCGACTGGAGGTGGCGCTGATCGTTCAGCACCGGTTGCAGTTGTCGCCTCTAAGGCTTCTGATAATTCAGGCCTTGATGGTGGCGGTGGATCTAACGGTTCGGTATTACTTAATAGTGATAATACCGGAACGAGCACAGGGAGTAACGAGTCAAAGTTAGCTGAGACGGGTTACACCCCTTCAGTTAGTATCAATAACATGTCGACTTACCCACAAACAGGTGATGCGCATGACACCGGATTAATCATAACTGGTTTTACGATTCTGATTGGTCTATTCGCTTTTTATGGTTACAAGCTCCGGAAAAGCTTGAAGTTCTTACAAGTTTCAAAATGATTCAATTCTGATAAATAACTTTTACAAATAATGAAATGTACAGCTTGTAAAATTTGTTATTATCTAATTGTAATCAAGAAAGACAAAAACAAAAAAATAATTTTCTATATCAGGGAGGATATATCATGAAATTATCAAGAAATGTTCTAGTAGGATCACTAGCAGTATCAGGAATGGTTTTAGGAGCAATTGCCCCAGCAATGACAGCACAAGCTGCTACAACAACAGGTAGCATCGGTACAGACGGTTCAGTTTCACATGTTGATGAGACACAAATCGGTCAATTATCAAAGCCAGACAATGGTCAATTAGCAATTGCTTATGAAAGTGCTAACGGTGCTGGAGATGGTGTTGCAACAGCTACATCAAACGCAGCTGTTAAAGTTGTAAATGGTGTCTTAGTACTTAATGAAGTTCCTGACTTTAACTTTGGATCAGCAGTAGCAGGTCAAACAAAAGACTTAGTAGATAACACAAGAGATTCAAATGCTCAAGGTCAAGATGGTAATGCTTCAGGTAACCTATCAGTTCTTGAATCACGTCAAATTTCTGCAGATGGATCTACTAATGGTGCTACAGGATTTGATTTGACTGCACAATTAGGTGCATTCGTAGATGCTTCAACAGGTAAAGCACAAACAATTTCAACCAAAGGTAACTTTGTATTGAACCTATTACCTCAAAGTGTTACTGATGGTCAAAATGTTATTACTGGTCTAAAGACATCATCAGCTGCATTGGATGCAAGTGATACATCAGCAACCGCAGCTAAATCAGTTATGAGCGTTTCTTCAGAAGCTAACAAAGATTCATATAAAGATGGTGAATATTCAGCATCATTCAAGGCTGCTGATAGTACTACTGGTGCTAAAGCCGGCGCAACATTGGAAATTCCTAATGATATCAAAGCATCCGCTAAGGGAGAAGTTTTATCATTGAACGCTCCTATTACATGGACATTAACAGCAAAATCAGCTGCAACAGGTGCTTAATTTATAGTTGCAATGAATAAGTTTGAATAGCTTCTAAAAACCACTACTCGTGTAGTGGTTTTTATTTTATAACTAAAGGTTGAAAGTTGAATATTATACAATAACCCCGGCATGCCGGGGTTTTATTGTACAAAAATAGACATGAGCTTACTCATATCCTTATAATTAAGTCGCTGAAACCAATATATAAGGGAGTATT
>NZ_BTTQ01000005.1:0-199417 GCF_036246245.1 Companilactobacillus muriivasis | reverse complement strand
TTTCTCGTTGGGGAAATATTTTCGATCTGGAAAGAAACAGGGCTCGTTCCCTAGATGGTTTTCAAACAAGAATTGAACAATGTTTATTAGTAGATACTTTAAAACAAATCAACTAGCACCACGAGTATATAGATATAAAAGAGTCGGAGGAGCAGAGATAGTATTCACCCGCTGTGGGTGTGGCGTTATGGCTTTAGCCATTACACCACCGGGCGTGTTTGGAGACTTTCCGGTTTGTGGAAAGGCTTCAAACCGAGGTCTGAGACCGCACTTTGGCTCGGGCCGGTCCGCATAGCAGGTGAATACTATCTCTGCTCCGGAGACGGGAAGGTCATAAATTCTTCATACATTGTTATCAATTACTTCGTACTTTGGAAACTATATGTTCATAATTTCCCGTTATTATATAACCATAGTCAAATAACAAAGGAACAAAGAGGTGACCGGATGAACAAACAATCCATTTCCAAATTGAATAACATGAATTAATTTAATCCCCTTAAAATATTGAAATCCCTTATAAACTAAAATTAAAAATTATATCTCCCCCCTTAAAAAGATATAGAAGAATTTACTTTGAAAGAAGTGACCTGATGAAATTGGAAAACCCCGTAAAAATTATTTTCTTAAATAACTCACACAACATGAATAGAAATAAACCCCTATATAAATAATCTATTTTTTAAAAAGTTTAATCCCCTTATAAACACATAAATGAAACTTTCATATCTCCCCCCCTATAGATATAAAGTTAATTTCCTAAAAACAATTCGATATTTATTCCCCGTAAATATCCAAAAAATAAAAAGTCTACTGTATGTAGGCTTTTTTTGTTGGGCTGCCGCTTTCGGGTGCACGTGATTTTTACCTATGAAACTAGCTTTATTCTTATGTAAAATAATATTTATATTATTAAAAATTATACTTTTCTAGTTTATTTTTTGAAAAAAAAGCAAATGAAAAGGTATACAATAAACAACATAAGAAGATAATAATTATTGGGGTGAGGGTAAGATGAGGTTTAGACAGTTACAGAAAAAATCTAATGTTGTTTTGAAAAGAAAAATGTATAAAAGCGGGAAAAACTGGGTTATAAAATCTAGTTTGGCTATTATTAGTGGGTTAACCTTGTTTGGTGTTTCTCAGACAATTAATGTCAAAGCGGATACTGTTCCAGTTGGGCAAGAGAATACTGCTAATAATGTCAAAGCGAATACCGTTCCTGGTGGACAAGTAGTTTCTGATAAAACATTGACGGATGATTCTGTAACTGAAAATACATCTGGGTCTCCCGAACTACCTACAAATAGTGGTGGAAAAAGTACAATTACTTCTGATAATCCTCAGCAATTACCTGTAAATCCTGTTCAAGAAAAGCAACCAATTGTGAGACCAAAGGAGAATATTGAAGAAAGCTATCAAAAGTTTGATATAAATGATTCTCAAAGTGATGCAGATCAGGAAGAAAAACTAGCAAACTCTCTTGATGTTTCTAAAAAAGCTATGATCAATACAGCTGCCAGTCCAGTTCAAGTACAATCAGATGATACTGTTTCGACGTTGGATCCAGAGCAATCAGGTGACTTTGGGGTTCATTGGTATACAGATAAAGGAACTCTTCATCTGGGCAGTGGTACGTTGGCCAGTGCTCCTTATGAAGGTGGACCATGGTCTGACGGGTCTGAAAGCTCTGTAAAACTGAGGAAAAACATTACAAAAATAGTTTTTGATGGTCAAGTTAAAGCAGGCAATAGTCTTAACGAATTATTTTCTCGATTTTCTAATTTAACTGAAATTGATAACTTACCTTTCCTAGATACTTCTGACACTACGGTATTTTCCAGTATGTTTCAGGGGGATGCTAAACTAGAAAAAATGGATCCTAGCCAATTTAACACCAGTAGTGCTACGTCTCTTAGTGGGTTGTTTTATGGTGATAAGGCATTAACATCATTAGATGTTTCCGGATATGATGTGTCAAATGTTACCGATTTCAGTCAAATGTTTTCCTATTGTAACCATCTTAAAGATATAAATATTTCTAATTGGAATATGGCACAGGCTACCGATTTTGAAAGAATGTTTGATTCCGATGAATTAATGGAAAGTGTTGAGTTACCAGATAGCATTACTTCAACTAAAGTGAAATCGGATTCAAAAATGGATTTTGATTATATGTTTACTTACTGTACTGCTTTAAAATCTTTGGATTTATCGAACCTTAATATGGATTTTTCTAATATTACTGCGCAAGGAATGTTAAATACTGTGGCAAATACAGATTATGCCAATATTACAGGAAGTCTGACGGAATTATCGCTTTCTTCTATCAATAATTTAGTCTCGTCGGATTTATCAACTTCTTTGCGAGATAGCGATGATAGAAAACAGTACGCCTCAGGTTGGAAAGTAGTGAAAACCGATGATGGTGTAATTCCTTTGGGGACTGAGAAAGAGACTTACTTATTAGACACTATATACAATGGCGTAACTAATAATGGTACTAAGACGACATGGCAATTAATGTTTAAAGACTATATTGATTTTACTGTTAGATATATTGGTGAAGGTACTTCTAAAGAATTGACGAGTATTCCAGAAACGAGAGTGAAACAAGGACCATTCACCTTAAGGTCACTCTCCAGTTTAGGTGTTTCTGCTGAAGGTTATCTTAAGGATTTCCAACCAGCTCCTATACAAGTAGATTCAAGTACGAACGGTCAAACTATTGATGTAACAATTCCGGTATACGTTGCTCCTGTATATGCTCCTATGAACTTTAATATAATAGAAAAGGATACTAATGATAAATTAATTAATGAAATAGATTTGAAAATTCCTGTTGGTAAACCATTACAAGATACTAGTCAAGTAGATAAAATTTCTAGTAAACCATTTATTTTGAAGACAGATGATTCTGGCGATAAATATAGTTATATTGAAATAATTGATGATGAAGGTAAGTCAGAAGAACCAATACCGATAGATAAGAAGACTGCTGATGTAATAGGCAGTGATAATGCACAAGATCTTACTAATTTCTTTTTGAAGAATAGTTTCTCAAATGGAGCTGATCCTAGTCAATCTAATTGGACTTATGTGATTCATACATATTATGAACCTGAGAAAACTCATTCGGGTGGTTCCAATAGTGGTTCAAGCAGTAGTTCCAGTGGTAATGAATCAATTCCTGAATCAAATATAGAGGATAAAGAACAAACCATCGCTACTTATGCTGATAAATCAAATGTCAAAATTTATGATACAGATGGTAATGAATTAACTAACAGAGTTATATCAGCAGACACCGGTTGGTTTAGTGATGAAATCTTGACCCTGAATGGTCAAAAGTATTATCGTGTAGCAACTGACCAATGGCTTAAGGCTGATGATGCCTACGTTTATGTAGCTGAACCAACGTTAGTTAGAGTTTATCAAGATGTCTTTGGTGGCTTGGTTAAAGCTGAAGGTAATCCAGTAACTGACCGAGAATTGAAGTCAGGGACTGATTGGAAGTCAGATCGATATGCTTATATCAATGGTGCAAAGTATTATCGTGTAGCCACAAATGAATTTGTTAGTGCAGATCAAGTTTATGAGTATAAGAATGTTAATGAAACTTTAACAACTAAATCAGTTGTAAGTTTATACAATGAACGTGGTCAAAAGTTGTCTAATGAATTACCAGTGAATGCAACATATAAGATTGATCGAGTAGTGGTAAATAACGGTCAAGCTTACTATCGTGTCGCTGAAAATGAGTTTGTTATAGCAAATGATGATATTATTTTAAATTAAAAAAACGCGGTTAAATAAGGGAAATCCTTGTTTAGTCGCGTTTTTTCTTCACATTTAATTAGTAAATTGTTCGCAAATAACTAACGGTTTATTCATATTTTCCAGCTATTATATAACCATAGTCAAGAAACGAAGAGGTGACTCAGATGACTATGAAAGCACCATTTTAAAAGGATAATTAAAATTTAAAAACCAATAGATTTTTTCAAATATATCTCCTCCCCCCCTGATATATAGAAGAATTTCAAAATGAAAATAAAAGGAAGAATAGCTTATGAAAGAGACAAATACAAAAAGAGCTAGCCGCAAGGCTAGCTCTTTTCTTATGTAAAATAATATTTGTTTGGTATAGGATTTGGATTTTGTCAGACGTAATAGGATCAGGCAATGTCTGCACGCATCGCCATGGTTCTATTTCTTATATGTGGCTGCTTCTTCATTGCTGCAATAAAGGAAGTGGCCAGGTAATACTTCTTGCAATCTCTGATCATCCTTGAAGGGACTCTTGTGATCAAAGTCGATTCTTGTACGCTTCTTCTCAATCTCTGGATCAGGGACGGGAATAGCAGATAGGAGACTTTGAGTATAGGCATGCAATGGATTGTTGTAAATCTCATTGGAATCTGCCAACTCAACAATCTTACCACGATACATAACGGCGATACGGTCACTGATATATTTAACCATGGAAAGGTCATGGGCGATGAATAGGTAAGTCAAACCTTGTTTCTTTTGGATATCTTGCATCAAGTTGACAACTTGCGCTTGAATAGAAACATCAAGGGCTGAGATAGGTTCATCAGCGATAATAAATTGTGGGTCAACTGCCAAAGCACGGGCAATACCGATACGTTGACGTTGACCACCAGAGAACTCATAAGGGTAACGTGTCATATGTTCAGGGTTCAAGTTTACCATGTCGAGCAATTCACGGACTCTAGCGTCACGCTCTTGTTCGTTTTTAACTAAACCGTGGACATCAAGGCCTTCAGCAATAATATCCTTAACCTTCATTCTGGGGTTCAATGAAGCATATGGATCTTGGAAAATCATTTGCATTTCACGACGGAATTCTTTCATCTTAGGTCCATGCGCTTTGATTTTACTAATATCTTGGCCATTGAAGAAAATGTGACCATCAGTTGGGTTGTAAAGTCTGATAATACTACGTCCAGTAGTACTCTTACCAGAGCCAGATTCACCAACTAGTCCAAAAGTTTCGCCCTTATAAATATCGAAGGAAACATCATCGACAGCTTTGACTTCGTTAGGTTTACCAATGTTGAAATATTGTTTGAGATTTTTTACGGATACGATTACTTCTCTTTCATCTGCCATTATTTAGCATTGCCTCCTAACTTTTCAAATTTCTTGTAACGATTGAGAATCGCTGCAGGTGGTGTAACTTTTGGTGCATTGGGGTGAAGCAACCAAGTAGCGGCGTAGTGATTCTTTGAAACCTTAAAGAATGGTGGTTGTTGTTCTTCATCAATTTGCATAGCATATGTGTTACGTGGCGCAAAGGCATCACCCTTTGGTGGATTCAATAGGTTTGGTGGTGTACCAGGAATTGAATTCAAACGGGCATTTTCGTTGGTATCAAGGGTAGGCATTGAATCCAATAGTCCCCATGTGTATGGATGTTGAGGATTGTAGAAAATATCTTCAACAGAACCATATTCAACGAAACGACCAGCGTACATAACGGCTACACGGTCAGCGATACCAGCAACGACACCTAAATCATGGGTGATAAAGATGATGGCAGTACCAATTTTTTGTTGTAACTCTCTCAAAAGGTCGATGATTTCAGCTTGAACAGTAACATCCAAGGCAGTTGTAGGTTCATCGGCGATTAGAATTTCTGGGTAATCAACGATAGCAATCGCAATAACGATACGTTGACGTTGACCACCAGAGAATTGGTGAGGGTAGTCTTTCATTCTGGCAGCTGGATTAGGAATACCAACTAAACGAAGTACTTCTTCAGCACGCTTCATGGCATCCTTTTTAGAAACGTTGTTGTGAATCAAAAGTGGTTCAGCAACTTGTTTTCCAATTGTCATTGTAGGATCAAGTGAAGTCATAGGATCTTGGAAAATCATGGAAATTTTGTTTCCACGAAGTTTATCCATTTCCTTTTCACTCTTTTGTAAAAGGTCGTCCCCATGATAGAGGATTTCACCTTTAGAAATAGTGGCATTTGAAGCCAACAATTGTAAGATTGAACGAACTGTGATGGACTTACCAGAACCAGATTCACCAACAATAGCTAAGGTTTCACCGGCGTTTAAATGGAAGTTAACACCACGAATTGCATGGACGGTACCGTTATAGGTATCAAAGTCGACATGTAAATCTTTTACTTCTAGAATTTTATCCATTTCGATTTCTCCTTAGTTAATGCTCAGATGATTGTGGGTCAAAGGCATCACGTAGACCATCACCAAGTAAGTTAGTGGCAATCATGATAATACTCAAGATAATAGCTGGAGCCCACATTTGGTATGGCAAGAATCTGAAGGCTTTTTGACCATCTGATAAAAGTGTACCTAATGATGCGTTTGGTGCGGGAATACCAATACCAATGAAACTTAAGAAAGCTTCGAAGAAAATGGCATTCGGAATTGTAAACATTGTTTGAATAATAATTGTTGAAGACAAGTTAGGAATCAAGTGCTTAGTAGCAATCTTAGTTGATGACTCGCCAAGTGTTCTGGCAGCTAAGATATATTCTTGTTCCTTCAATTGGAATGTTTGAGCACGAATCAGACGCGCCATTGTAACCCAACCAGTGATGGCAATCGCAATAACGATTGAACCTAGACCTGGTTTTAAGATGATCATCATCAAGATAACAACAATCAAGTTAGGAACAGAAGATACGATTTCAACGATACGTTGCATGATTGTATCAGTTCTGCCGCCTTTCCAACCGGAAACGATACCATAAGGAACACCGATGATTAAATCAACTAGTGTAGCCAAGATAGCAACAACAAGTGAAAGACGAGTACCATAGATGATTCTTGATAATAAGTCACGACCAAGATAGTCAGTACCTAATAGATAGAAAGCGTTCTTAGGTGCGCCTGCTTGTTTGTAAGCATCGACCATCTTACCACCCATGTTTTGGTAACCGTTGAATCCAGGGATGTTTAAGTTTCCCAACTTAGGAGGCAAGTTAGATAAAGTAACTTCTTGAGCATTAGGATTGTGAGGTGCAACTAGTGGGGCAAAGATTGAAATCAAGACGATAATTGAAAGTAGTGTTAAACAAACAACAGCGACTTTGTTTGAGAACAAGCGACGACGAACATCTTGTAAGTATGTTAGAGAAGGTGTACCGATCTTTTCTTGTTCATTATTATTCTCGTCATGAACTAATTTGAATTTTTCCTTTGGAATGTCTGGAATTTGTTCCATATTATTCTTTACCTCCGTTTCCTAATCTAATTCTTGGATCGATAAATCCGTAAAGAATATCGACAATCAAGATGATAACAACCAATAGGAATGAATAGAAAATTGTAAGTCCCATGATTGTAGGGTAGTCATTTGTTGTAATTGATTTAACGAATTGTTCACCGATACCAGGGATTGAGAAAATGTTCTCAACAACCATTGAACCAGTCATAACAGATACGGCCATAGGTCCGATGATTGTAACAACTGGGATTAAAGAATTACGAAGCGCATGCTTTGTAACAACTTTCCAGGCTGAATTACCTTTTGATTTGGCTAATTCAATATAATCACTACTCATAACATCGACCATTTCAGTTCTCATAAATCTGGCAACGTTACCTAATGGTAAGGCCGCCAGAGCTAGTGTTGGTAACACACTTGATTGGAAGTTATCCCAAAGAGCAACTGGGTAGATGTGCCATTTGTAGGCTAAGTAGAATTGTAGTAGTACGGCTAAAACGAATGATGGAATTGATAGACCTAAGATTGAAATAAATGTAGCAAGTGTATCAACCCATGTGTTTTTACGAATAGCAGCAACAGCACCTAGTAAAATACCAAGAACTGTACCAAGAATCATAGCTTGAGCACCAATTTGCATTGATGGAGCAAGACGTTGGCCGATTAAGGCTGTAACAGGTTCATTGTTGAATTGGAATGATGTTCCAAGGTTACCTTGAAGCAAACCACCCATATAACGTAGATATTGGACAAAGACTGATTGATCCAAACCATATTGAGCTTTAACAATTTTCAGTTGATCTGGCGACATACGGTTCTGGTTAGAGAACGGTGTACCAGGAAGCATCTTCATTAAGAAGAATGTCAAAGTTGCAATAATGAAAAGGGTCAAAAACAGGTAGAAAATTCTTTTGAGAATATATTTAGCCATATTTAATCTCCCTAACTCCTAATTATTTTTTGTAAACAGTGGCAAGGTTGTAACTACCATTTGGTGTAATTCTGTAGTTCTTAACGTTTTCTCTAGTTAAGTTAGCTTGGTAAGTTTGGTATAGCGGAACGGCACCTTGATCTTCGGTCAAAATTGCGGTCGCTTGTAACATATCTTGCCATCTAGCTTCAGGATCAGTAGCGTCAGTTGTCTTACTCTTCTTGATTAAAGCATCGTATTCTTTATTTGAATACTTACCATCATTTTGAGGGTTATTTGTTGTAAACAAGTCAAGGAATGTAACAGGGTCTGGGAAATCGGCATTCCAAGCTGTAACAACGATATCAAAGTCACCAGTCATAGATTTGTTAAGACGTGATTTGAATGGAACGTTTTGTAAGGAAATGTTTAATCCAGGCAAGTTCTTTTCAAGTTGACCTTGTAGGTACTCGTTTTGTTTCTTAGCACCATCAGTATCGTCACCTAAAATAGTGAAGTTAAGGTTCTTTTGACCAGTTTCTTTCAATCCTTCTTTCCAGAGTTTTCTAGCAAGTTTAGGATTGTATTCTGAATATTTACCGGGAGCTTTCAAAGCTGCTTCTTTAGTAAAGTCTTTCTTAGTTTCTGGATTGAATGACATTCCAGCTGGGACAACGGTATTATCAACACCGGCAGTCTTACCAAGAACGTTATCAGTTAATTGTTTACGGTTAATTGACATTGAAATAGCTTGTCTAATCTTTTTGTTTCTGAAGAAAGGATATTTCTTTTGATTCAATTCGAAGTAGAACGTTGCAGCAAGTTTATCGTTGGAGAAAGTCTTGTAATTTGAAACTTGACGAGCTGTATCACCACTGATCTTTTGTAGACGGTTGATACGGTTAGCATCGTATAAGTTCAAACCAGTATTGTTATCCTTAACAACGTAGTATTTAACTTTATCAAGTTTAACAATCTTAGCATTCCAATACTTGTCGTTCTTAACTTCAGTCCAACTGTTGTTTGAAACAGTCCAGTTAACTAGCTTGAATGGTCCGTTGAAGACCATTCCTTTACTCTTCAAACCATATTGCTTACCAGCTTTCTCAACTGCTGGTTTGTATTGTGGGAAGAATGTTGAACTGGCCATCAATGTATTGAAGTATGGAATGGCGTTTTCTAGCGTAATTTGTAATGTATAGTCGTCCAATGCCTTAATACCTAAGGTATTAACTGGTTTCTTACCAGAGTTGATAGCATCGGCATTTTTGATACCTGAGTAAATATATGCATATTGTGAAGCTGTCTTTGGATCAACGGTTCTGCGCCATGCGTAAACGAAATCTTGGGCACGAACGGGTTTACCATTTGACCAAACAGTCTTCTTTAAATGATAAGTGTAAGTTTTACCGTTGTTGGTTGGTTTAACAACACTCTTAGCGATAGCAGGCTTTAAAGTCTTACCATCGAAACGATATAACCCCTCCATAGTATCTGTTAAACCTTGAGCACCGATAACATCAGTGTTCATTGATGAATCCATTGTAGCGATAACATCACTGGAACTGATTGAAAGTGTATTTTTATTATCTTTTTCTGTCGAGTTACCACACCCGCTCAGAACTAATGCAAATAGAAATATCGGTAACAATGCAAGGAAATACTTCTTCTTGAAATTCATTGTTCATCCTCCCTAAAATAATTATTCTTAGAATACACTAATGAATATTAAAAGTGAATACCCTTAATTAGAAAAATTCTAATGTTTATAAAATAATAATACAATATGGACTAAATTGCAAAGAAAAACAGAGATATCTGCTTAATCAGATACCTCTGTTTGGATGTATTTATTAAATCTTTCTAATTCTTCAGGGCTTAAATTAGCACTGATCAAGGAACCGTCATTAGTAAACTCTTTTTTGATTACTTGGGAGTTTTTCAATATTTCTTCCGCAACTTTCTGATCACTGTAAGGAACCAGTAATTCAGCTTGCTTGTAGTGATTGAAAACTTTTATTTTAATCAGATCAACTAATTTTTCGATCGATTCCTTATCAATGGCTGAATAATAAATATTATCGCCTTCGATAACAGGGAATTGTTGGCCTGGTTTGAGGTCAGCTTTGTTGAAAGCATAAATCATTGGCTTATCAACGACACCAACTTCTTTTAAAGTTTTCTCAGTAACTTCAATCATGTTGCGCCAATGTTCATCTGAAACATCAATGACTTGGATTAATAAGTCGGCGTTTTCTGCTTCCTGTAACGTTGTCTTAAATGATTCGACTAAGTTATGTGGTAGTTTGCTAACAAACCCGACTGTATCGGAAAGTAGGAAACTTGAGTTGTCTTCAAGATCGATGCGACGAACGCTGGTGTCTAGGGTAGCGAAGAGCATATCCTTTTCAAAAACCTTACGGTCTTGCGAATTGTCCTTATTAAAATTCAAGATACCGTTCATTGTCGTTGACTTACCAGCGTTGGTATAGCCGACTAATGAAACTAGTGGAAGGGATGTATTAGTCCGACGTCTGCTTTGAACATCAATTGTACGGTCGACCGTTTTAAGTTCGTTACGTAAAGCGGTGATACGTTTTCTAATTACACGTCTATCCAATTCCAATTTTGATTCACCGGCACCACGGTTAGCGAGACCACCTGAAGCTGATTGTTGGTCAAGTGGATTCCCAGATGGGTGAATTCTTGGTAGTTGATATTGCATTTTAGCAATTTCAACTTGTAATTTGGCTTGCTTAGTTTGAGCACGATTTGAGAAAACTTGGAGAATCAATTCTGTTCGATCCATGAAACTCAATTTAGTTTCTTTTTCCAAATTTCTGATTTGTGAAGGTGTCAATTCATCATTTAAAACGATAATTTGAACATCGTCAGCGTTGGCAATTTCTTTGATTTCGGTAACTTTACCAGCACCGAAGTAAGTTTTACCACTGACACTGTTAACGTTTTGAACGATTGTATCAGCTACTTCCATGTTATTAGCTTCAACTAAAGCGGCTAATTCTTGCATCGTATATTCAAAGTCAGGCTGTAGGTGGCTAACTCCGGCAACGATTACGCGTGTTTTTTCATATGTTAATTTAGATTCAGTCATAAATCCTCCTGGTGGCACTAATTACCCCAGGGTAACAATGCCAATTTATTATTTATTGGTTGAAATGATATCAGTCTTTAAGCGCATGATTGCGAATACCATCCTTTCGATAAGCTGTATAAATAATACCATGGATGTCCTTTTTGCGCTATATAATAGGTAGAAAACGGTTTCTTGGGTTTTGGGGTATTGAAATATACCGCCTCCGACTGGGAGTGATTTTTCGCCCTGCTATGGGACCGGCTCGAGCCACAGCGGTCTCGACCCTCGATTTTGAGCCGAAACCCGCGTCTCAAAATACGTCCTGTGGTGTAATGGCTAAAGCCATAACGCCACTTCCACAGCGGGTGAAAATCACTCCCAGTTGGAGGCTAGATTGTCTGTTTAATTCAATTGTTTCTTTATTATATTAGTTCAGGACTTAAAAATAGTGTGTTCAAGATAATTTGGTTCGTTTAAGAGTTAGATTTAGTAGTATTGAAACAATAAATGATATGAGGCAATTTTAATATGGATAAAAATGAATTGATGAAATTGATTGATAACGCAGCTCGGGATGAAACTGTTAAGAGTGATAAAGGTTTGTTTGATGCTTTGTTATTAGCTTACAAGGATTTGGATAATGGTAAGGAAGTTAGGGGCGTTGTTAGAAAACTGGGTGGAGTTGTTTCTACTTACTTGATGACACATCAATACAAGGCTTCTGATAGTCTTATGGCATTGGCCAAGGCTGTACAGGTCGATGATCAGAAGTTTTGGAAGGGCACTGGAATTAGTCATTTATTCTGGTAAAAAAAGCAGTTAGTCTTGGAATTGTCTGAGATTAACTGCTTTTTGTTTTGCTAAAGTTAGAGATTTTAAGTTCTGAAATAGTAATGTACCTTGAAACGTATGCCAAAAAGGATTTTAATATTATTAATATTCTAATTTGATTAAAGAATTGCTTTTTTTATTCGCTATATTATAATTCATCCATAGATGAATTTGTGATTAACGTTAATTAGCTGGGAATATACATCAAATTATAAAATTAGAAAAAGATTAGAAAACATATTATTTGTCGATATTTTTTTTATCAGATGATACGCATGGTACTAGTTGATAACCTATTACAAATATTTCATGGTCTAAAATTGTTTGAATAATTTTGCGTTCGAATAATAACGATTAATTAGTCGGAAGAGCTGGGAAATATTTGTGTGCCGAGGTTCCATACTTTGGCTCGGACCGTTCCGCACAGCTGGTGAATATTTACTAGCTCTGGAGACGGCATATTTAACTAGCACCACACGTCAGATAGCACAAAATCTAAATGAAAAGGGATCTTATTATGGAAAGAAAAAGGAAGTCTGGAGTTCAGATATCTTTAGCTATTAGTAGTTTATTTATAGGATCCTTTGCCAGTGAGCTGTTTACGTTTGCTTTAGGGATGTATGTGCTCAAAGTTTATAAATCGAGTATTCTATTTTCACTAATAATTTTTATTGGGCCATTTTTATCATTTATATTTAGTCCTTTTATTGGGCACTTGGTTGACCACTTCAATCATAAAAGAATTGTTGTTATGGCGCAGGTTGCTAGTACTTTAGTGCTCTCGATTGTTGCTTACTTTCTATTTGTTGTTGGGAATAAAATATATTTTCCGACGATTATCGTTGTCCTCGCAGGGCTACTGGAATTATGTGATGCGTTTCAATCCACGGCTTATAAGGCTTCTACTACTGGAGTTGTGCCAACAGCTGATCAGCAGAAATTAATTGCGCTTGAGCAAGGTGTAAGTATTATTGCTAGTTTGTTGAGTCCAATTCTTGGTGGAGGGTTATTCGCCATAATTCCTGTAGTTTCCTTCTTTATTTTGGATATCATTGGGGAAATTGTTGCTTTGATTTTGATATTATTTCTCAACTTTAATTTTGCTGAGGTTGCCAAAATTGATGAGAAACCTAAGGAACAATCGATACTTTTGGATTCTAAAGAAGCTTTGTCATTTATTAAAAGTGACAAGATATTGGCATCAATGGCCACTTTCGGTATCATCGCTAACTTCAGTATGGCATCGATTAACGTTGGTATACCTTATGTTCTAGTTACATTATTTAAGATGAAGTCGCTGCTTTTCGGAATAATTCAAGCCTTGATTGCAGTGGGAATGTTAACAGCCAGTATTTTATGGAGTGTAAAACATGTTAATGCCAGTTTAACTAAAATGACCGGTATATTTGGATTAATAACAACATTCAGCTTCGTACTATTCTGTTTGCCACTATTCACAAAATTAAATATGTTTATTGTATATGCAATTTCAATGTTAATCCTAGGTTTATCAGTTACTTCAATAAATATGCCGGTTTCGATTTATATCAGAACGAAAATTCCATTTGAAATTCAAGGAAGAGTAAATGCTTTTTTCAATTCTGCCGTAAGCGTGCTGACACCAGTTGGAACAGCAGTATTTGGATTACTATTCAACAAAGTTTCACCGATTATACTTTTTGGAATCACAGGAACTATTTTATTGATACTTTCTATCTTCATGTTTAGTATTGATGTGCCAAATAAAAAAGCGACCAAAGCCCTATAAAATAGGATTCTGATCGTCGTCTTTTTTAGGCTTAGGTTTGCGGAAGAGGCTAAGTAATAAGAAAACAATAGCGGAAATGAAGAAAATGGCATCAACTAAGATCCAAGTTGATTCAGTTGAATGAGCAGTAAATATGATACCAACAACGAACATAGCGACTGCATACCAAAAGTTAATGGTCTTATAAAACAATTTATTCATATGTAATATCTCCAAAGTAGTAAAAATGTATACGTTTTATTATACACCTGATAGAGGTTAACCGTCTCCAGAGCTGAGAAGTATTCACCTGCTATGCGGACCGGTCCGAGCCAAAGAGCTGTCTCGAATCTCGGTTTGAAGCCTCACCACAAATCGGTGAGTCTCCAAACACGCCCGGTGGTGTAACGGCTGAAGCCGTAACTCCACACCCACAGCGGGTGAATACTTCTCAACTCTTCCAACCATTTTTATTTATGTATTGGTTTGGGGCTTTTAGTATAAAGTCCTAGATATTTAAAAAACTTTAATTTATCGACATTGAATATAATTAATCGTAACAAAAAAATATCTAGTCATTAAAAGACACTAGCCGGAGGTAGCGAGAAAAATTCACATGCTATGGAGGTGGCGTTATGGCTTCAGCCATTACACCACAGGGCGACTTTGGAGACTTACCGGTCTGTGGTAAGGCTTCAAAGCGAGACTTGAGACCTTGGCTCAAGTCGGTCCTCATAGCAGGTGAATTTTTTCTCGCAACCGGAGGCGGCAGGTTTCACAGATTTAACAAGTTTAAATAGAAAAATGAGCTAAAGCATATCTATTATTAAGGAAATCAGTTATATTTATATACGGGTGAAAAGACAAATGGAATATTCTAAACAGAAGTTATTGCTTTCGATATTGATGAATTTCGATGAATCATTTAACAATCAGATTAATGAATCAGCGGTTAATCAAGAGATGGGGCAATTTATTAAGCTATCTGTCCAAGAACTCTCGGAGAAACAATATCGCGGTTCGCTTTTTGACAAGAAAATCGATCAACTCATTAGTAAGGTTAATCATGAACGTAACGCGAATGAATTGGTTTTCAACGATTATACTGGTCGCTTATGGGACCAAATCTTACAAATAAAACAACGGACAACTAGCTTTGAAACTGCTTATTCTTTGATAGATATCCTAAGTACAAAAAATGCATCTCTTAAATTATAAGAGGTGCATTTTTTTAGTTAAAACTTATTTTATGGTTAGGGTAATTGATAATTTTAATCTGTGCATCATCGAGACTGTCGATTTTGTGCATGTAGTTATAACGGTGAAAATTAAGCTGTTTTTGTGGAAGTATGCTTTCTATCTTTAGGAATATCAGTTTTGATAGGAACATCTCCCAAACCTTTGAAGAAAACATCGAGTTTATCGAGGGTATTATTACGACTATATGCGTAGTCACGGGAAACGTCCAAGTCGACTGTAGAGCCGTTTTTGAGCGTTAAAACAACGAGGTCTGGATGATGGATCATTGAAAGAACTGGTGAAAGAACTGCTACTCCAGGGCCGAAAGGAATTGCCATTGGCATAGCGTAGTTGCCGCTCAAATCACCAACAACCGTGACCGATTTAATATCACTCTTTTTAATCGTCACCATTTTAGCAGCGAAAGGAGCCACCATACCTAATAGCCGATTTTTCCAAGATTTAATGTCACAATATCTGATTTCGTCAGGATCTGCTGTCCAATAAACGAATAGTGTTGGCACATTAGGAAAATAATAAGCAAAGAATACGTATAGGGAAAATGCTAGGCCGACTAGTAGTCCTAGGGGAACTGATTTAAGAATATCGCCAGCTGCACTTCCTGGTAGAAAGCCAATTAACAAACTAATCAAGAGTGCTCTATAGGTTATCTTTTTACCGAATTTTAACATGATAATTACCTTCCTTTGAAAATATTTATTCATGAATGATTCCTTTTGATTACAACTAGATTATAGGAATTAGGAGGGCTAGAATGCACGCACTTATCGGTTGCAAGTATCTATACACCGTTATAACGATAAAAGAATTAGGCTATTTTATTTGAAATGTGCTTTCTATCCGTGGGGATATTTGTGCTGATGGGAATATCTCCCAGACCTTTGAAGAAAGTATCAAGTTTATCGAGGGTATTGTCACGGCTATACGCGTAGTCACGGGCAACACTTAGGTCAATTGTAGATCCATCTTTGAGAGTCAAAATTACGTCATCTGGATGGTGAATCATTGATAGAACTGGTGAAACAACTGCTGGTCCAGGTCCGAAAGGAATAGCCATTGGCATTGCGTAGTTGGTGCTCAAATCACCAATAACTCGTGCCGATATAATGTCACTCTTTTTGATAGTTACCATTTTAGCTTTGGAAGGAACCACCATTCCTAAGAGACGATATTTCCACGTCTGGATGTCACAATATTTAATTTCATCAGTATCTGCTGTCCAATAGACGAATAGCGTAGGTATATTTGGAAAATAATAAGCAAAGAAAACATATAAGAAGAATGGCAATCCGATTAATAATCCTAAGAAAAATGAGTTGTAAGAATCTCCGGCTTCGAGACCGGGGATTGCGGCAATTAAAAGGCTAATTAACAATGGTCTGTAATTGATTTTTTTACCAAATTCCAACATGATGATGACCTTCTTTAAATTGAATTGTTCTTATTACACCCTTAATTTAGCATTAGGTGAGGTCACTGGAATCAAGATATCTTGAAATAGGGTAGATTTGTTCTTGAATGAAATTAGAGCGTTTCTTGAATGATATTTTTCAGTTTCTTAGATTTTCCGATAGAAAATTTCTGTGTTGTGCCGTCACTAAAACCGATTTCCCGAATTGAAAAATCAACGTGATGAATGTTCTCAGGGTTGATCAGACAAGAACGGCTAATTCGGAATAGGAAGGGATACTTCTTTTCCAATTCAGTTAGTTTACCGTAGAATTCAAATTTGCCGTTAGTTGAGTCGAGGTTCAAACGGTGTGGGATGTCTGAGGCTTCGAGGAAAATAACCTCAGACTTATCCAAATTGTAGACTTGGCTGCCAACTTCAAAGGAGAAACCTTTCTTTTGAACAGTTCGAGTTTCATCAATAATTTGTTTGGCATAATCGAGCGTATCGTAGATTTCTTGACGATAATCATCTAAAGGTTGGTCTTTTTCGATGAAGTCTAAGGCGGCAACTTTGCGTTTTAAGGTTAAAGGAGCAAGTTCATCGTGAGTTGTAACGAAAATAATTTCGGCTTGGACGTCCTTTTTACGAATGATGGCTGCTAATTGAATGCCGTCAATTTCAGCTTTTAAGTCGATATCCAGAAAGTAGATACCGTTTTGGGGCTCAGATTGGTCTAAATAGTCGATAACTTGCTGCGGGTTAGAAGCTTCTAGTTCAACCTTGAAGAGGTCGCTGTGAAAGAGAATATAATTCTCGACCAACTTGTCCAGTTGTTGTAATTGGATTTGATTATCCTCACACATGATAATTGGGTAACTCATTTTTTGTCCTCCTTGGTTATTAATGTGATGTGGAATCGGAACCACTTAGCATTTTTACTATATTGAATAAAGATATTGGAATATTTCTTCTTTAATTCCTTGATATGAAGCAAGTCCAGGTAATCTTGTTCCCGTTCAGTCGTGGGTAAATTGGCCAAGGTATTATTGACCAAAAACGCCAACTGATTATTCTCTTGAGTGATAGCGAGTTGAATTTTGCCATGTTCTTGACGTTCAGTGAAATGAATTGCGTTGTCGATAGCCCGGTCTAACAGGCGTATGAGGTCAAAAATATTAATCGGTAAATTATTCAACTCATCGGTACAATTGAAAAAACAGACAATATTCTTCTGATTAATGGTATTTAATTTGCTGATGAGCAGACTCTTTAGGTAAGGGTTCTTCACATTATTTAAGTCTTGATATAAATCCATTGATAAATTGTTTAGATAATCATCAGAATAATTTTCGAGGTTATCCAGTGCTTGATTCATCAACTCGTAATTTTGTTGTTCGGCTACGGACTTTAAGCTGAATAGTAGGTTCTTATAATCGTGTTTAAAATGACGTAATTTTAATTGATCGTGTTCCAATTGGTCGGTATAAAGCTTCAGATTTTTAACTTGTTCTTCAGAAAAACGGTCGCGATAAACTTTTCTCTGCCGTCTTCTGGTAAAACTGAATATTAAAATAATAAAAATACATTGAATGAGGATAAAAATAAACATACCAGTAATTAATCCAGCATATGCTTTGAAATGTTGGGTGAGTTTTAGAAACATGAAAAAGATAATGTAGACGTAACTGAGTACGATACTAGTCATTGGATTTTGGCGTGATTGAAAGAAATTGTTTAGTTTGAAGTAATTGTAGAAATAAACAAAGGTGATTGAAAAGATGAATTCTATCAAGTTTATTGTCAGATTAAAGCCATATGAAACGACATCTGGATTAGGTAAAAAGTGTATCAGAACTGGACTGGGAATGATAATGGCAAGAAATTTAACGAGAAAGCTCAACAGAATAATATTTATGAGGTAATAATCGATTTTCTTGTTGGACCAGAGAACAAAATAAATAATTATCGCAATAAGCAAGTTAGCATAACCAGATAAGAAGATATTTAGAGTAATAGAAATTAACCAAAGTGCCCAGTAACTGAGTGTTTTGCGTTGAATAGAAAATTTAGAATGATAAATTAAGCTGAACGTGTAGTAGAAAATTGCCCAGGCAAAGCAGATTCGCATTAGATGCGGTCCGGTAATAAATAACGTCATAAATACTCCCCAAATTATTTAATAATTACAATACTAAGATTAAACCATTGATTATTTTTCCGATATTGAACAAATAGATTAGGATACTTCTTTTTGATGTCTTGAACATTGACCATGCCTAATCCCGAGTGATGCTGTTTGGTGGTAAAGCCTTCTTGCATCATGTCAGAAATATCGGTTTGTTCGGCGGTGGTGTTGTTGATGACAAAGGATAATTGTGCGGCTTCCTCAATAATCGCAATTTGAATTTCACCATTCTTTTGATTTTTCGTGGCTTCAGTTGCGTTGTCAATCGAAATCCCCAGTAGTCGCACGAGGTCAAAAATATTTATCAAAACGTCATTGACCGTATCACGACATTCAAAGTGACAGGTGATGTTATTTTGATGAATCAAAGTGAGCTTACTGATTAAAAGGCTCTTCAAATATGGATTCTGAACGTTATTGAGGTCCTTAAATAGTTGCATTGAAATATTGTCGAAATAGCTGTTGGAGTAATCTTCCAAAGTTCCTAAAGAGTGCTTCATTTCTTGATAGTCGCCAGTTTTAGCAATATCTCGTAGACCAGAAATTGTGCTCTTATAGTTTCTTTCAAAGCCACGGAGCTTAATTTGGTCGGTTTCCAATTGGTCAGTGTACATTTTGAGATTCTTCAGTTGTTCCTTCATAAGTTCACGGGTATAAGTTTCAGCTTGAGTTTGGTTGCTCTTTAGAAAGACAATGACGATGAAGAAACATTGAATCAGAATAAAAAGCATGATACCAGACATTAAATCTGAGTAAGCTTGATAGTGCTGAATTATCTGCATGAAAAAGAAGATAACGATGAATAAATAGCCAATTAATAAACCAAACAAGGATGAGTGGGTGATATTCCATTCCTCTTCAATATTAAAATATCTATATGAAATAATAAAAATTGCTGAAATAACGATTTGGATTAAAAGTGTGATGAAGACGAATAGAGTACTGCCCCAGAGCGTTTTAGTTGAGATATTTTGACTATTGAAGAAAAAGGCAGTCGTATTGATCAACGTTTCGCCAAGTAATTGAATCAGGGAACTCAAGAGAATTGTATTGATCAACAGTAGTTTAGATTTCTGGTGCCAACAAAAGGCTAAGTACAAGATGATGGCATCGATGAAATAGGCGTAATCAGGAATAAAAACAGCCGTTATAACGATGGATATGGCTGATATTACGAAAAGATAATTTTTTTGTTGCCGATACAAACTGTTAAAGACATAGAAAAAGACTATTCCCGACAGCGCTCGACCAATGACGTCAATCGTTGGATTTATATAAATCATCGTTTGCCCCCCTACCTATATTGATAGATTAATTATCACATATAATTAATCGCTAAAAATAAAGATATCGTGAAATGGGGAAATTTATTCCTGAAGTCGTTCAAGAACAAAAAATAAGGTATTCAAGATGTTTTGATTCAAGGCAATTCACGAGATGCTATCTTGTAGTCAAGAAGCAAGAAGGGAAGCGTCTAAAATGATTTGGAATTATGTCTTTGGTATTTTAGCAATCGCATTTGGAATGTATCAGATGTTAAATTCAATTAAATACGTTAAAGTGATTCAACATCACGGTAATAAGACGACATCAAATTTTTCTGCCTTAACCGTTTGGTATAGTTTTCTCTTTGGAGCATGTTTCATAATTGGTGGCGTGGTCTTGTTTGTAGTAAAAAGTCCATTATTTTAAGGAGCAAGCACGATGAAAAAAGATATTGAGGTTAGAGAAAAAGCCAAGGAGAATATTAAGGTATTGTATGATTCACTCATGGATCGACCTGAAAAATCAGCTCATTTATTAAATATTACTGATGTTTTAAAACAAGTTTATGTAAAAATTGATACAGCTAAAGATCCATATGTTTTGCTCAGTCGACTAGCTAAATATATTTATGTTGAAGGTTTTAGTCGAGTAGTTTTGTCAAAGGATGAGGAGAAAGCCTTGATGGAATTAGGAAACTTGTCAAAAGATGCTAGTTGGAATGGCATGAACATGGGTGACTTTAACGATAAGTCACAGTTCTATAGTTTCTCGGAACAAATACCACAAAGGTAATTTAAATATGCCGTCTCCAGAGCTGGGAAATATTCTCAAGCTGTGCGGAACGGCCTTAGCCAGAGAGCGGTCTCGAACCACGGCACACAAATATTTCCCAGCTCTTCCGACTAGTAAATCGTTGTTAGTTGAGTGTAAAAGTATTTAAAAAATTTTGAACTGTGAAGTATTTGTCGTAGGTTATCAATTAGCAACATGCGTAAATTAAATGTATTTGAACTTAAAAATAAGAAGATTACGGTGAATTAGTATCATCGTAATCTTCTTCTTTTTTGCTTAACTGGAGTAAATTTTCAGTTTCATCTGATAATTCCAAAATTCTAGGATTAAAACCTTTGAGAAAAATCCGTAATTTACCTAACGTTTCATGCGTTCGTCTTACATAATCGCGTGATAGATCTAGGTCGATTGTTTCCCGATTTTTCATGGTCAGACGGACTTTGACAGGTTCATTTATCATCAGAAATAAGTTGTACATTAAGCCACCTTCTTCTGATAAGACCAGTTCGGATGCGAATGATAAATCGTGTTGCGGTAATCCTAATATTGATATTTGACGAATATTTTTCCTGTCAATGACGGTAACTGGTGAAAACTTAGGTAAAAGAATAGCCAGTACGCGTTTATTGAACGGTTTGATATCGTTATAACGGATAAATTTACTGTCGGAATCCCAATAATTGAAGATTACTGGCAGTACAAATAGATAATGTCCCAAGAACATCAATAGAAAAAGTATAACGGCGATTTTAATTCCCAACATAGTTGCGATATTAATTCCAAAGATTAGTCCGATGGCTGTAGCGATGGCTCCACTAACTAGAAACGGTCGATAATTGACCTTTTTTCCAAATTTGAGCATGATACATCAGTTCTTTCGATTGGCTCCCAATTTTGATCTAAATATAACATCACGCCGGAAACGTTGCTGCTAAAGGTGATTGACATATTGGCAAAAGAAAATTTAAAAATCGTTGTTAATTGATTGCTTTTTTTTAGTGCCCGTTGTACTGTATTAGTGTACTAGAACAGTAAGAGGGTGAAATGATGGAATATATTGATAACATACCTATTTACCTCCAAATCAAGGATATCTTGTATCGCAAAATTATTAGCAATCAGTATGAATTAGGATCACAACTGCCTTCAGTAAGACAGTTGGCCGTCCAATTTTCTGCTAATTCAAATACCGTTCAGAAATCGCTCAAGGAAATGACTGAAGAAGAAGTCATTATACCGCAGCGTGGTAAAGGTAATTTTGTGACAGAGGATACCAGTATTGTGGAAAAATTAAAAGCACATATTGTCAGTGAAATGTTTGATGCAACATACGATAAATTGCATTCATTGAATATGGATGACACTGAAATTATGAATAGCTTCAACACCTACGTCAAAAAGCGGGAGGCAAGTCATGAGTAAAGTATTGGAAATTAACGCTTTAAATTATAAAAAGAATAATAAGTTAATTTTAAAAGACATTAACCTTAGTCTTGATAATGGCAAAATTATCGGTTTGCTTGGTGCAAATGGGGCTGGTAAAACGACACTCATGCGTTTGATCTCCGGTGTTAATGCTAAGACTTCCGGTCAAATCACGGTTGCTGGGGTTGATGGTAAGGCTGCCCGCAAATCATGCGTTAGTGCGACTTATCCATTAACCAGTTTTAACAAAGGCGCTGGCGAAAAAAATACTAAAGTTAAAGATGTCGTGAAATTTTATATCGACATTTATCCTGATTTCTCATTTGAAAAGTACCAGGCAATGGCTAAATTTCTAGAAATTTCTTGTGATGACAAGTTGGTCAATCTTTCAACTGGTACTGCTGAAAAACTAGAGATTGCCTTAACCTTGGCTCGCCAAGTACCACTTTACTTGTTGGATGAACCGTTGAATGGGGTCGATATTATGGCTCGTAAGAAAATTATCAAAAGTATCATTCAGTGGAAGGGTGACGATTCAACAATCATTATCAGTTCGCACTATGTGAAAGAAATCTCGAGCCTTTTAGACGATGTCGTAATTTTAAAGGACCAAACAGTTTATCAAGTTAGTCCTGTGGAAGATATTCAAGCTAAATATCACTTGGGAATTGAAGAGTATTATGAAAAAGTTTATGAAGGGGGTCTGGAAGATGAGTAGCTTAGGTCGTGTTAGTAAAGGATTACTTAAAAATAAATTTAAAATAATCAGCTGGATTTTAGGAATTCACATACTTATCATATTAGTTACTCAAATCTGGAATTCCTTCCGAACAAATCCTGGAATAACTAGTTTTACTGGTGGTGTCTTTATTGCTCTTGCCATTGGAATCTTTGCAATGGCAAGAGCAAATGAGCTGGTTTACGTTAACGACAAGTATCGTTTGATACCAATCAGTGATGCAACGCTTTATTCAAGCAACATGTTGACGTCATTTTTAGGATTAATCTATTTGATGGTTGGGGAATTTGTTGTTTATGTAGCTTCTGTCGCATTTTTCCCTAACGACTATGATCGCTTTATGGTCAGAAGTTTCAATTCAGTCCAACAGTATTATTTCAAAGCAGAAGTTGTAGTGGCATTTATATTAGGAATCATCGTCATTTGGACTGGCATAACGGCGTTACATTTATTGATCGATTGGGTTAATGATTTTCTGCCATTTAGAAGTCAAAGTTTTGTCAAAGCTATCGTTGCAGTAATCATTGTCTGGTTGTTTATGATACCTTTCAACTTTATTACAAGTAATGTTTTGAGAATCATGGGAATCAATGATTTAGATAGCAGTTTCGGTGCCGTTTCACGAGTGTTGTACTCGGGCATGGCAATGATGGTTATCTGGATTGTAATATTCACAGTTATTGATCTTTATTTATTAAATAAGAAGTCAGAAACAATTAATTAGGAAAGGGGCGTCATTATGACAAATTTGTTAAGAATTAAGAATTTGAATTATAAGAAGAATAATAAAGCCATTTTAAAAGACGTCAATTTGAACTTAGCCAGTGGCAAGATTGTTGGCTTACTTGGTGAAAATGGTGCTGGTAAAACCACTTTGATGCGTTTGATTGCTGGGGTGAATTCATTGCCTGAAGGCGTTATAACGGTCAATGGTACTAGTAAGAAACGTGAAATCAAACAAAATGTCAGTTTTAGCGATCAACTTGGTGGTTTCTCGAAGAATACCAAGATTGGCGATATCGTTAAATTTTACGAGAAAGTTTATCCTGATTTTGTGTCAGAAAAATACATGGAAATCGCTGAATATCTAGGATTAGAAGAAGATAAAAGAATTTCTTCACTTTCAACTGGTACAAGAGGCAAGCTGATTATTGCTTTGACACTATCTCGTGATACTAAACTCTACTTATTAGATGAACCTCTGAGCGGTATTGATAGTATGTCACGTAAGAAGATTATCAGCAGTATTATCCGCTGGAAGACTGATGATTCAACAATTGTCATCAGTGATCATTACGTTACAGAGATTGCTAGTCTTTTGGACGATGTAATTATTATTAAGGATGAAACAATTTATCAAGTTAGTTCAGTTGAAGATATTCAGGAGAAATATCACTTGGGTGTCGAAGAGTATTACGAACAGGTTTATGAAGGAAGTGTTACAAAATGACCAAATTTATGGGTTTGACTAGTAATTTAATGAGTGAGAAATGGCGAATGATGAATTGGATCATTATTGTTGACCTAATTTTTCTAGTTGCTGTCGATGTGTTGAGAATCTTCACAGGCGGTTGGGATGGCCAAATCATTCCAGATTATTTCTTTGCAACATTCATGGTTAGTATGAGTTTTGCTAATTTTGTTGGATTTATCTTGTTAGCACGTAAAAACGAAAGAGTTTATACGAGTAATAATTACCGTCTGCTTCCTGTTTCAGAGACTAAATTATATTTCAGTAATCTTTTAACAACTTTTTTGGGATTCATGTATCTTCAAGTTCTAGAATGCGTGATTGGAACTATTCTTTACTTTATAAGTGGTCAGAGTGATTTTAATTTAGCCGCTGGCGAAGTAAAAGGTCCAGTTGGAACAGCTGTGTTAGTGCTTCTTTTAATGCTTTTAACAATGATTCTAATTTGGATGGGTATTACTTCGGTTCATTTTCTAATTAATTGGATCGGCGGATTCTTACCATTCGCTCGCCAAAAATTTGTTAATTTCATTCTATATATCGTTGTAACGGTAGTTGGAGTTATGATTTTTAACTATACGTCAGGCAATGTGTTTAGAGTTATTTACAGTGGATCACAAGGAATTACAACATTAGGCCAAATCAACAATGTTATCTGGCTTGGAATCGGAATTGTTGTAGTTTGGGGAGTAATTTTTACAGCGTTAAATATCTATCTCTTGAAGAGATGGACGGAAACAGTTCGTTAAAACAACTACAAAATAAAGACTATGGGATGGTCCGTTATTATGAGTAGCTTACTGGGTGTAAGTAAAGATTTAATTTGGAGCAAATTTAAACTCATCAATTTAATTTTGCTCATTGATGTTATTGGAGTTTTAGTTTTCATTGGAATGAATAATTTTCACGCCAAACTGGATTCGCAGTATCCCGTCGGCTTGATGGTTAAGATTGCTGCAGCAGTTTGTGTAATTAGTATCACCTTATTGGTTCGAGCTAATGAGAATATATTATCGAGTAATCGTTATCGGTTAGTACCGATATCAGATAATAAGTTGTACTTTAGTAATTTACTAACAACTTGTCTGATTTATTTGTATTTTGGATTAGTCGAATCAATTATTTTTATCAGTTCACTGTACTATTTTATGAAAAAAGATGTCATCCATCATCTGATTGTTATCAGTGATATGCAACTGGAATTATTGATCAAAGACTTAGCAATCGGGATATTAGCAGTACTGTTGATTTTGACTGGTAGCACGTTGATTCACCTATCTATGGGGTATTTCAGCAACTTCTTACCAATTAAAAATCAAGGTATTATTCCTTTGGCGTTTTATATTTTGATAGTAACTTTTGGTGGTGCAAATATCTATTGGACATTAACGCGGATGTCAGTTCTAGGGATGTATCGTTATACTGGCATGCACAATAATGAATTTTTGATAGTAAGTGTGATAGACATTGTCGGAATATTAATTTCAATCGTAGTTGGTCTATATCTCTTGAAAAATCAAGCTGAAACGGACAGATAATTTTACGTTCATGATGGAAAAACGCACGTTGATGATTAACTTGGCACAAAATTATTAATAGAGAGTATTATCTATCTAAAGGTTGGGCCAGGAAAAGCCAATACTTTTATTGAAGACTGTTTTATCGGTTAAAAACTAAGCAAAGAAGGGAACCGTTGTGAGATTCAATAGTGATTTTTATAAAGGAAAATACTTTTGGATAGGCATTGTGGGATTACTATTTTTAGTTGATTTCCCGTGGAATAGCATCTGTACGGTTGAAGGAATTCTTTCTCTGACAATGGTTGTTATTGGTACGGTTTCATTGATTGGTTCAATTTTTAACTTTTCGAAGTATTTTTCATAAAATAAACAGAGGATTTCAATACTAGACAGCTTGTCTAGCATTGAAATCCTCCTTTTTTTTGGTTGGACCTTATCATATGGGTAACTCATAGGAAAGAAGTGACCAAAATGTCTGATCTAATTGCTTTACTAGCCCTGATTATGGGCGGTACACAAATTTTTCTAGTAATAAAATCATTTAATCAAATTAGGAGAGAGCCAAAGAATAAGTTTCCTAAAATTGAACGATTGTTATTGGTTTTTGGATCTACTTTTGGAATGATTTTAATATTTCTTAGTTTTGATATTATCTTCAAATGGATTTAATCATTTTGTTAAAAGACTTATGCTTAAGGTGTATGCCGTTTCCAGAGCTGAGAGTATTCATCTGCTGCGCGGTACGGTTCGAGCCAAAGTGCGGTCTCGAACCTCGGTTGAAGCCTTTTCAAAGACCGAAAAGTCTCCAACACGCCCGGTGGTGTAAGAGCTAAAGCTCTAACGCCACTTTCGCTGCTGATGAATACTCTCAGCTATTCCAACTAGTTTATTTTTTTATGATGGAGAATATTTAAATTAATCATAGCAGTTAGGAAAAAGGGGGATGATTTCTTGGGAATTGAGTTAATTGGGATTGTCGTTATTCTAATGGGAATCTACCAAATATATGTCGGTCGAAAAATGTATTTCAATATCAAAAAGAATGTTAAAAATCCTCAGCCATACGTGTTTATGGGCGTTTACTCGTCACTTATTATTGGAGTCATCTGTCTAGTGGTCGGTGCTTTCATGATTAAATAAGCGTTATATAACGCTGCAAGCAGAAAGTGCGTGCATTTTCCTTGATTAAGAACCTATAATTTAGGTATAGGGAAGTGAAAACGATGTCATTAGCAGATAATATTGTTAAATATCGAAAAAAGAATCAATTGACACAAGAGCAATTGGCTGAAGCATTGAGCATTTCACGACAATCAATTTCCAAGTGGGAGACTGGAGAAAATCTACCTAGTATTGATAATTTGATTTCGTTGAGTGGCTTGTTGGATATTTCTTTGGATGAGCTAATTACCGGTGAACCATATCTACACTTCCCATTCAATTATGGTAAGCCCCAGAATCGATGGTCGGTATTTTTTTTAGTATTGGTGGTTATTCTGGGGGGGTTAGTTTTCTCAGGGTTCCATCTTTTCTATGCGCCTATTTTTGGAGCGTTCGTTGCTTATGTGATGGCAATATTATTTTACCCATATGATTTCAAACGCTACTACACGTATTGGACACTGGATAAGTCAGGAATTACCTATGTGGCTAATGATAAAGATGTTTATAACAGCTTAGATGAAATAATTATTCCAATTAAAACATTATTTCATGCACGGAAAACTAAATTTATTTCCTATCAACAAATGAAGAGTATTGAAGTTAAATTGGACTTATTCAAGGTCAGTCCTAATTCAGCGATTGCACCTAAAGGTGGCTATGCACCAACCGAAGGACAGTATATGCACGAGGCTTTTCATCTGATTATTACGACTAAAGATGATCAAACAATCTATTTGGATTTGCGGCAGTATTATTGGCCACGGTCAAAGGAACGTCAAATGTTGGCGACAATTATTTCTTTCTTGAGACGGAAGAATATTGAATTTGTCGATAAGCAAAACATTGCAGAAATGGTTCGAGATAGAAGTATCAGTTTGACTAAAGAACTATATGAATTACGGGATAAAAAATAAAAGAAGGGTCGTCAATCCGCGGATTGACGACCCTTTTAAAGTCTAAACATTTTATTTATTCAAATTATCCATATCTTTAATTAAAGCTTCAACTTCATCCATACTACCAACGTAAACACCACTAGCTAATGGATGACCACCGCCACCGAATTTTTCAGCAACGCCATTGATAGCAACATTCTTTGAACGTAAGTTAACACGGAAATGATTCGTATCTTTTTCACTGACAACAATCCAATTATTGATGGTGTTAATGCGACCAATCAATGGCACCACGTGATCCAACTCACCATCATTTAAATTGAATTTATCAAATGTTGGCTTTCTGATGATGATGTAGCCAAACCCAGAATCAGTAATTTGAAAGTTATTCAAAATATAGGCTTCCAAACGTGCTACTTGCAATGACATCTCATCTTCATGCAAAGCAATCTGAGAAATATCGATTCCAGTTTTAGCCAATTCAGCGGAAATTCTCAAAGTTCGATAATCAGTTTCTCCGTATAAGAAACGGTTTGTATCACCGACGATACCAGAATAGAGGCTGAATGCCGATTTTTTCGAAACTTTGAGTGGTTCCAATTTGTCAGCCAACGTGTAAATCATTTCGGCACAACTTGAATATGATTCATCCACCCAATTAATATCGCCGAATGGGTCAACATTGGGATGATGGTCAATTTTAATAATTTTGGCTGCCTTTTGATAGGTACCATCATTGTCGAGTCGTGGAGAATTGGCAGTATCGACCGCAATAACTAGGGCATCCTGATAGACGTCACTAGAAATTTGGTCCATTTTGCCAATCCAATCGAGCACGGTTAAGTCGATTCCTGTCACATAAATGTCCTTGGTCGGAAAAGATTCTTGCAAGATGGTTTTCAAACCAATTTGTGAACCAATGGCATCAGGATCAGGATTTTGATGTCTGAGAATAATAATTTTTTGGTACTGTTCAATGTCTTTTAAAATTTCATCAATCATATGAAGACCCCTCAGCTTTTATTGATTTATTTATATATTACTAAAAAAGACGGTTATGTAAATATAATATCAATGTTTAAACGTAATTAATTACTTTAATAATAATCTCTAATTAGCTTAACATTAAATGACTGTAAAACAGCTAGTTAGTTTCGTGTGATCTTTGGAAGTATGCAATCAAAGGTAAAATAATCCCAATTAAAATCATTAACACAGGTTCCAAAATGTTCAACGTTAAAACGTGTGTCCATGCTGAAGTACCAGGAGTTTCATCGGTTGGGAAGATACCCAATGTGGCGGCTCCGAAGGTGATTGCAAAACACCAAATACCAACTAAAATAGCAAAATATTTATTTTTAATATAAACGAAGTCAGATTTGAATTTATCATCGTGTAATCTAACTAGGATAAAGGAACTGAACAGGAAACAGGTTGTATATGGTGAAACGATACCGTTTAGATTCAAGAGTTGGTTGAAGATTGAATTCATATTTGGCAACGTTGCACTCATGACCATGATAAGTGTACAAATACCAGTCGTTAGCCAGTAACCATTGATTGGCAAGCCACGCTTATCAGTTTTAGTAAGACCTTTTGGTAAATATTCTTTCGCGGTATCAGATAGGAACATTCTCGTTCCGGCATCCAAGAGGACAGCCAATTGCGCCATCATGTAGAGTGCCTGCGTTATAGCGAATAAGTATAGGAAGAAACGACCCATGCCGAATTCTTGTCCCATGTATTGGAAAGCATAGTAAGAACCGTTCATCTTCAAGTCATTTGGCAAATGGTGGGCATTGAAGAATACTCCCAAGGCAAATGAACCAAGCACAGTTAGAAAACCAGTCATAATGGCTAGCATCCACATAGCTTTTGGAAAGTCACGTTTACCGTTCTTCATTTCTGTAACGTATGGTGCAGCGAATTCTGATCCGTTCATCGCAAAGATGACGAGTCCAAATGTTGAAAGATAATGCATATCGAACTTAGGAATAAATGATTTTATAGTAAATGGTTGGGTATGTGGCATGTTACCTTTGCTCAAGTAAACAAAAGTCATGATGACATACAAAATTGAGATGATAAACATCGCACCACCACCGAGAATACTCAAAATTTGTAATGAGTTTCTCAAATAATGTTGGATAAAAATAAAGACTGTAAAAATAACGGCTGTCAAAAGGGCAAACATTGAATTGCTCATCTTATCTGACATTGAACTGTTACCATTGATCAACCAGCCAAATGATACCAACGTTGAGTTAGCAACATCGACAATATAAGGCAAACTAGAAACCCAAACAGTCCAAGCACAAATATAGCCCCAGACATTACCACCAGTGGCACGTACCCAAGAAGTAACGCCACCACCTTCTTCATCAAATGTTGAACCGAGATGACCAACCATCATCTCATAAGGTACAACGAATACAAATAGCATAATAATCCATGTAAATACGATTCCCAAACCTTGGTTATGGAAATTGTAGACAATATCATCGAAGCCAATAACGGTAACGAAATCCATTAAAGCAACGACAGGCCAACTAATAAACGACTTCTTAGAACCAGCGTCGATATTTGGCAGATTTTTCCCCATCGGAAATACACCCCTTTGTTTTGTAGATTAACGTATTGTTTGCCGTCTACAGGACTGAGAATATTCTACCCGCTATGCGGACCGGTTCGAGCCAAAGTGCGGTCTCGAACCTCGATTGTTTGAAGCCTCGCACAACCCGCGAGTCTCCAAATTCGCCCGGTGATGTAATGGCTAAAGCCATAACGCCACACCCACAGCGGGTAAATATTCACAGTCCTTGCGACTAATTGATTTCCTATTTAGTACGAAGGTTTTTACGAATATCTTCAGCTCTTTTCGACTAACTGTTGCTGTAATAATCAAAAGGCTGATTTGTTTAAGCATTCAGAAATACCCGTTAAAATATCTATTCATAAAAAATAAATTAGTTGGAAGAGCTGAGAGTATTCATCAGCAGCGAAAGTGGCGTTAGAGCTTTAGCTCTTACACCACCGGACGTGTTGGAGACTTCCCGGTCTTTGGGAAGGATTCAACCGAGGCTCGAGACCGTTCTTTGGCTCGAACCGTGCCGCGCAGCAGATGAATACTCTCAGCTCTGGAAACGGAACTAGAGCAACATGTTAATCAATTTTTTTAGGCCATCTTTGCGAATTGATAGTCCAAAAATATTATATCTCACAATGAAAGATTGACTTACAAAAATGTAAGGAAATGTAAGAAGAATCGCACGACCCAAAATGGCTATCCAGTTATGATAGATATATCAAATGGAGGGAAGTACAAATGCAAAAAATCGTCGATGTACAAAATATTGAAAAAATTTATGGTAAGGCCGGTGAGAAACAATTTAAGGCTTTGTCAGATGTTAATTTTGAAGTAAAACCCGGCGAATTCGTAGGAATTATGGGTGCTTCAGGTTCAGGTAAGACAACACTTCTAAATATTCTATCTACTTTGGATACACCAACTAGTGGTCGTGTTGAGATTGCCGGACAAGATATTACTAAATTAAAGAACAATCAAATGGCTGATTTCCGAGCTAATAAAATTGGTTTCATTTTCCAAGATTTCAACTTACTAGAAAATTTAACTGCTTACGAAAACATTGCTTTACCTTTGGCATTACAAAATAAACCTGCTAAATCAATCAAGCCAGCCGTTATGAGCATCGCTGAAAAGCTTGGCTTAACTGAAATTTTGAATCACTATCCAACTGAATTGTCTGGTGGTCAAAAACAACGTGTCGCCGCTGCTCGTGCCTTAGTTCACGAACCATCAATTGTCTTCGGTGATGAACCAACTGGTGCGCTTGATTCTAAGAGTGCTCGTGCTTTGATGGACACACTAACAAAAATTAATCGCGAAGATAATGTTTCAATTTTACTTGTAACGCATGATCCATTCTCAGCTAGTTTCTGTGATCGCATTTTATTCATCAAAGATGGTGAAATCGGCCAAGAGTTGAAAAAAGAAGACGATAGCCGTGCTGAATACTATCAAGAAATCTTGGATTCACTAGGAACATTCGCTGAATAGGAGAGGAGGACATTATGTTAAACAAATTAGCCTTGAGTGGTATTAAACATCGAATGCGTGATTACAGCGTGCTGTTTTCTGGCTTGACGATTGCTTCAGCCATTTTCTACATGTTTATGTCACTGGCAACTAATCAAAATTTTCTAAAGTCCAATTCTCCGGCCGCAGCAACTAGTTTTATCTTCGGATTCGGGATTGTACTGTTAGCCATCATAACGATAGTTTACGTCAATTATGCCAACACTTTTCTGTTGAGCATGCGTCAAAAGGAATATGGGATGTTCATGATGCTCGGTGCCAAGAGTAGCAAGATTTCCCGCATGATTTTTGTTGAAACATTTGCTATTGGTGCTATTTCAACCTTGATTGGCTCAGCCATTGGTATTTTGGCAACTGGTTTTGTCAGTAAGTGGATTATCAACGCCCTAGATATGCAAGTTAAACACTTCAACAGTTTCTATCTACCTGCTTTATTATGGACGTTCGCATTTTTCATCATTATCTTCATGTTCTCAGCAATTAGAAATTCAATTTCACTCCGTCGTAGTAAGGTTTTAACGCTCTTAAACCGTGACAGTCAACCAGTCAAAATTAAGCGTAACGGCGTTTTAAAAGCTGTCCAAGCTCTACTTGGTCTAGTACTACTAATTCTCGGTTATTTAACAATGTGGTATATCGGTCAAAATGCTGGTTTCATCATGATTGGGATTCCAATTGCTTTAGTTACAATCGTTGGTGGAACTTACTTCATGATCAATTCCTTCGTTACAACAGTTATCGGAATGTTGAAACGCAACACAAAGTATTCTCAAAAAGGTTTGAACAATTTCACCTTGTCACAATTGAGCTTTAGAATGAACGACTATACTAAGATTCTCTCAATGGTATCGATCATGTTCGCCTTAGCCCTTGGTGCTATTACAGTTGGACTAGGCTTCAATAATCAAATCGACAACGTAGTTAACGGTCAAAACTATTATGATGTGCAATTAACTAACCCAGATGCTGCACAACAAAAGCGTTTGAAGAGTTTGAATATTGAAAAGAAAAATACTTATCACTTTAAATCTGATAAGACAAATGTCTACTATCAAGCAAGTGAATTCGAAAAACAACCAATCGGCTATTCACAAATTGATACGAAGACAATGGTTTCAAAACTTCGGACTTCAACCAATCCAAGTAAAAACGATAATGCCAAATATGAATTGATGAATACAAGAATGCCTGATCAACGTGGTCATGTTGCTAAATTTGTCAGTGACCAAGAATATAAGGCAATCAATGCTCCCGAAACAACAACTGTCTTGGTTAAAACTAACTCATTCAAGAACAATTTATCTGAAATTAAGGCCATCTCAAAAGCTGAAGTCAAACGTTACCCGGTTTTGAAAAATGCTGGTGGCGATAAATACAGTGCTTATACATTGATCAACGGATTCTTCTCTGGACTAGAATTCATGGGATTCTTCCTTGGAATTGCCTTTCTAGCCATGTTAGCTAGTTGTTTAATGTTCAAGATTTTATCTGGTGCCAATGGGGATGTTAAGCGTTACAACATGCTCTACAAGATTGGTACAAGATCAAAAGTTTTACGTGCAACAATCAACAAGGAAATTGCCGTATTTTTCTCAGTTCCCGCAATCCTTGGAGTGGTTCACGTATTGCTTGGTTTACAAATGTTTAGTGCAATTCTTTATAAACCATATGCACATATCGAAATTCCATTCGCAATCTTCATCGTTCTATACCTTGGTTATTACTTCCTAACTAGATATCTATACAAGAAGATTGTTCTAAAGTAACATGCAGTGCTGCCGTATCCAGAGCTGGGAAATATTCTCGAGCTGTGCGGAACGGTCCGAGCCAAAATGCGGTCTCGAACCTCGGTTTGAAGCCTTGACACGGTTCGTCAAGTCTCCAAACACGTCCGGTGGTATAAGTACGGAAGATTCCTTCCGTACTTATACCACTACCACGGCACACAAATATTTCCCAGCTCTTCCGACTAATTGATTGGTATTAGTTGAATTTGAAATAGGTTATCAATAAGCACCACGCATAATGTAACAGGTTCCAGCAGTTTCTTCCGAGAAACTGCGCACAACGGGTACTCTCAGTTCTGGAGACAGAATACGAAAAACCTTTTGTGCGCAGCTTCTCGGAAACGAGAAGCACTTCCCCCCTTAATAATTAATCTTTTTAGATTTCGAAATCCTCAACAATTTTTCGAAAACATTAAAAAAGTTCACTTTAGTTTTAATAAAGTGAACTTTTTTATTTGTTCGTAAAATTTTTTTTAATTTAAAAAGCGTTAAGATTATAATCCCTATAACATTGGTGTTATAGTTTTTCTGGGTCAATGGTCATTCGTTAAAAAGACGAACATTTCTTTCACAAAATGTTTTTTTGTTGCCAAAACATAAATTAAACATTAAAATTTTCTTAATATAATTTTTTAGAATTATTTTTCACGAAGTAAGAAGGGAGCATTTAGCTATGTCATCAATGATTGAATTCCGCAATGTGCAAAAGTATTACGGAGATTTCCATGCTTTAAAGGATATTAACTTGGAAATTGACAAGGGTGAAACAGTTGTTTTAATCGGACCATCTGGATCAGGTAAGAGTACTTTATCCAGAACTGTCAATGGTTTGGAAACAATTCAAGAGGGGCAATTAATTGTTAACGGACGTGATATTGCTGAGAAATCAACTGATATCAACCGTATTAGACGTGATGTCGGAATGGTTTTCCAACACTTTAACTTGTACGCCAACAAGGATGTTCTCGAGAATATCATGTTAGCACCTAGAATCGTTTTAAAAATGAATGAAGAAGAAAATAAAAAGCAGGCCATGGCTTTGCTTGATCAAGTCGGTTTAGCTGATAAAGCTCATAATATGCCTTCACAAATCTCTGGTGGACAAAAACAACGTGTCGCCATCGCTAGATCTTTAGCCATGAAACCTCGTTGCATGCTATTTGACGAACCTACCAGTGCTTTGGATCCTGAAATGATCGATGATGTTTTGAAAGTTATCAAGTACGTTACTAGTCAAAGCGATATGACTTCTCTAATCGTTACTCACGAAATGGGCTTCGCTCAAGAAGTTGCTAACCGAGTTATCTTTATGGCTGACGGTGAAATTTTGGAAGATGACGACAAGGATACTTTCTTCAATCATCCAACTAATGAACGTGCTACACAGTTCTTGAGCAAGATTATTAAACACTAGGGGGTAAGAATATGAAACGCTGGAAATATTTTGCAGTAATTGTCACTTCTTTACTTCTAGTCTTTACATTAGCCGGCTGTGGTTCACAATCACTGTCGTCACAAAATCTTTATGAAAATGACAAAAAATCCAAAACAGTAACTTGGGGTGTTAAAGCCGATACTAAGTTGCTTGGTTTGGTGGATGTTAAAGACGGACAAGAGAAGGGATTTGAAATTGATTTAGCCAAAGCTATTACTAAGAAAATGTATGGTAAAGATGCCAAAGCTAAATTCGTTACCGTTACATCACAGTCACGTATCCCTTTGTTAAAGAATGGTAATATCGATGCTATCATCGCTACAATGACCATAACGCCGGAACGTCAAAAGACAATTGATTTTTCTAACTCATACTTTGATGCTGGTCAATCAATTTTAGTTAAAGACAGTTCGCCAATTAAGAAAGTTCAAGATCTTAACAATAAGACAATCATTGGGGTTGTCGGTTCTAACTCAGTTCAAAATGTTAAAAAATTTGCTCCAAAAGCTCGAGTTCTCCAATTGCCTGATTATGCTCAAGCTCTAACAGCTTTAAAGTCAGGTCAGGGCGATGCTTTGACAACTGATAACGTTATTTTAGCTGGTATGGCAGTTAAGAACCCTGGCTACAAGCTACAAGGTAAGGCCTTTACCACTGAACCTTATGGTATTGGTATCAACAAAGGTCAAACTGACTTAAAGGCTGGTATTAACAAGGCTTTGGGTGAAGTTGAGGCTGATGGTACATACAATAAATTAATCATTAAGTGGTTTGGTAATGTACCTGGATTTAACTACAAGGAGGTGCTACGCAAATGATTCATCTACTAACAAGTAACTGGAGTGCATTTATCAGTGGTTTTGGTTGGACGTTGCTATCAAGTATTTTGGCACTGTTCTTTAGTTTAATTATTGGATCACTGTTCGCAATTCTCGAAGTAGTACCAAATAAATTTTTACGTATCATCGGTAATATCTATGTGGAAGTTTTCCGTAATATTCCGCTACTAGTTATTACAATGTTTTTCTACTTGGTAATTCCGTTGTACGTTGTCAAAATCAACGGATTTACAGCCGGAACAATTGGTTTGACGATTTATACATCAGCCTTTATCGCTGAAACTGTTCGTGCTGGTATCAATTCAGTTGATCCAGGACAAATGGAAGCCTCTCGTGGACAAGGGATGACTTTCTGGCAAGCGATGCGTTATATCGTTTTACCACAAGCCTTCAAATACGTTATTCCACCATTGGGTAATCAATTCGTTAACTTGGTCAAAAACTCTTCAGTTCTAGCCTTCATTGCTGGATTTGACTTGATGTACCAAGGTAATGCGATTGCTTCACAAACGTTTGATACAGTTAATACTTACATTATTGTTGGTGTATTCTACTTGATCATAACGTTGCCAATTAGTTACTACATGCAACATCTAGAAAGAAAATTAGCTTAGGAGGAGAAAAATAATGCAAAATTGGATTGACGCTTATTCATGGATCAATATCAGATTCCTTCTCCAAGGCTTATGGATCACGATTTTGATCTCCGTTATATCAGTGATTTTGAGTTTTATTATTGGATCAATTTTGGGAATCATTCGTTACGCTAAGATTCCTTATTTATCAAAAATAGTTGGTTTTATCATCGATGTTATTCGTAATTTACCATTGCTACTGATTATCTTCTTCGTTTACTTTGGCTTGCCAGCATTTGGTTTCAAACCGGATACGATTCCCGCAGCCATTTTAGCGATGACAGTCTTCGAGTCGATGATGATTGCCGAGATTATCCGTTCAGGTATTTTGGCAGTTGATCCCGGACAAATGGAAGCATCACGGGCAATGGGGATGAAGATGTCGCAAGCAATGTGGCATATCGTTTTACCACAAGCATATAAAAAGATGATTCCAGCAATGGTTAGTCAATTTATTTCATTGATTAAGGATACATCTTTGGCAACAATCATTGTTGTGCCAGAATTGATGCAACACGGTCAAGTTGTTTATGGACAAGACCCTAACTTCATCATTCCAGTCTTCGTGGCTATGGCGGTTATGTACTTTATCGTTTGTTACGCGTTGTCACTGTTGTCAAAATTTATCGATCGTCGAATGGCATAAAAAAATATTTAAAGTTGACAGAAATGAATCAGCCTGTTATTGTTTAAGGCAATCAAATAAACATATATAAGTGTCTGAATTAATTAGTAATGTATCTGGGCGTAAGAAAGCCGGTGGTTGATGCGAACCGGTCAGGGTGCAATTATGAAATACCAGACATGACTTGGTTTTTCCAAGCGGAATAAGAGAGCCGTTATTCTCAAGAGTGGAGCAATAGTTTTTTTGAACTATGCTCAAGCTGGGTGGTACCACGGTAAATCGTCCCTGTTGCATATTTTTGCAGCGGGGACTTTTTTTATACAAAGGGGTACGGAAAATGATGATCAATACATGTGGTGGTAATCCTCGATATTAGTTTTTTCTAACATTCACAGTTAAAAAACAATTTGGAGGATTCAAAATGAATAAGGGTAAAAAGAATGTCAGTTTTAGAGAAGCAATCGCAATTTTGGTAGTGATGTTGATTGTTTTAGGATTTGGAGTTATCAAGTTTGGCTTGTCACCTCAAACACCAGTCTTAGTAGTTATCGGCCTATTGATTTTATGGGCTAAGGTTCGTGGTTCTGAATGGGATGAAATTTTTGATGGTATTACCGATGGCGTTAAAAACGGAATTATTCCCATCTTCATTTTTATTTTAATCGGAGCTTTGATTGGAACATGGATCGCAGCCGGAATTATTCCATCAATGATGGTTGCCGGTTTCCACTTAATTTCAGCACAATGGTTTGTGCCATCAGTTTTCCTAGTTTGTGCCTTGATTGGAACATCAATCGGTAGTGCCTTTACTATTATTTCAACAATCGGAATCGCACTATTCGGAATGGGTCAAACTTTGGGAATGAATCCAGCTTTGGTTGCTGGTGCAATTATCTCTGGTGCCATTTTTGGCGATAAGACTTCACCACTTTCAGATTCAACAAACTTGGCTTCAGCAATTGCCGAAGATGACTTGTTCGATCACATTAAAAACTTGATGTGGACAACAATTCCCGCATTCATCATTTCATTGATTCTTTACGCAATTCTAGGCAACGCCGGTTCAGGCGCTAGTTTATCTAAAATCGATACAACTTTAAACGTTTTGAATTCTAATTTCATCATCACATGGTGGTCAATTTTACCAATTGCTTTATTGTTCGCTTGTTCCATTATGAAAGTTCCTGCCATTGCGACATTGATTTTAAATATCACCGTAACAGTCGGCATGATTTTTATTGAAAAGCCTGGTACACCGGTAAAAGCTATTGCTGGATTTATTGAAAATGGTTTCGTTTCAAAAACTGGTACTGCCAGTGTTGACGCTTTGTTAACTCGTGGTGGAATTTCTTCCATGATGGGTACAGTCTCATTGATTTTCCTAACTCTTTCGTTAGGTGGCTTGTTAATGAAGTTTGACGTCATTCAAACAGCCATGACACCACTAGCTAAGAAGCTTAAAACACCAGGCGCCGTCGTTACAGCAACAATCCTTTCAGGAATCGGCGTTAACATCTTCGTTGGTGAACAATACTTATCAGTTATCCTACCTGGTAAAGCATTTAAACAAACATTCAATGAACATGGTTTGGATAACTTGGCCTTGAGTCGTGTACTTGAAGATGGTGGTACAGTAATCAATTACTTGATTCCATGGGGCGTTGCCGGAGCTTTCGCTGCCAATACCTTAGGAGTACCAACATTAACCTTCTTACCATTCTGTTTCTTTAGTCTATTATCACCAGTTCTTTCCATTATTAGTGGATTTACCGGAATTGGTTTAAAACGTCAGGATAAGACATCTAAAAAAGTTGTGACTGCTTAGGTGTCTTTGGACGCCGGAGGGCGTCAATAATGTAGTTCCGCTATGGGGACCGGTTCGAGCCAGAGTGCGGTCTCGAACCTCGATTTTGAACCTTGCACAGTTCGCAAGTTTCAAAACTCGTCCCGTGGTGTAATGGCTAAAGCCATAACGCCACCTGCATAGCGGACTACATTATTGACACCCTCCGGCTTTTTGTTTTGAAATGGATATATTCTTATGCTTTGTTTGATGATAGTTTGTAGGACACAATATAAATTGAAAGGTATTAAATAAAATGAGATTCTGATCAGAATTGTTTAATTGAAAATTTGTCAGAAAAGTGTAACCGCTAACTTTACTGGTACCATTAAACTTTTAAAAAAATCAGGGCAGAAATGCTCTATTTTTTTGCCATCAAACATTGACAGTACGCCAATTTTTGTCTAGTTTAAGACTGTTATGCTATTTAAGATAAGCAAATTTAGGGAGATTATTTATGAAGAAAATCAAGATTGCTATTTGGGGTATTAATGTTGTCCTAATTGCCGTTATTTTGTTTTTAGTTTTAGGAAACGGCTTTAAGAATGATACTAATAAAATAGATTACAAAACTTATACTGTGCAGCGCGACAATACTAATTATTTCAACGGTATTGTTCAAGAAACAGATAAGCAAGCGGTCAGTGACCAACCCAAGAGTGAAGATGAAACTTTGACTTCAACTCACGTTATTAATGGTCAAAAAGTTACCAAAGGACAAGTATTATTCAGCTTTTATCGTGATATGAGCAGTGACTTGGCCAGTGCCAACGCTGAGATTCAACAAGCCCAACTTGCAATCCAAGCATATAATTCAACCGACAAAACAACGGCTGACAAGATTGAATTGAGTAAGAATCAAGAAATGTTAGCTGAAACTCAAGCTAAAATTAACAAGATTACTAAGGCTCAAAATAGAACTGTTTTGGCACCAATCAGTGGTGTTTACTACAAGGATGATGCTGGAAGAAGTTATATTTACGGCGCTCCAGTTATCCAAGGTAATGTGAATGAGTACAGTCTTGATAAAATCAAACTTGGTGCTGACGTTACAATCATCAAGAATGATGGTACAAAGATTTCTGGTAATTATGAACAAAAAGATGCCATTCCTTACAGTACTCACAACGTTTCTTACTATCACTTCCGTGTTGCGACTGAAGACAAGCTCCCATACGGCATGCATGTCCAAATCAAGACTGAATCTGACGGTTACAAGATTCCTTCTAAAGCTGTTTGGAGTAAGAACACAGTCTATCTTTTGAAGAATGACAAGAAGCACAAGAAACATGTAACAATGATGAAAAAAGATCAAGATTACTATGTGATCGATGGGCTTAAGGCTGGCGACAAGCTAGTCTTAAAATAAGGCGGTGAAATGATGCTTAAAGTTACTGATATAGGTAAAACTTATGGCAAATTCACTGTGTTACAGAATATCGATTTAGAGGTTGCTGATGGGGAATTTTTAGCAATTATGGGACCTTCTGGATCAGGTAAGTCGACTTTGATCAATATCTTGGGATTATTGGATCAAAGTTATACTGGTGAATATCTGCTTGAAAATAAAAGCTACAAAGAAGTTAACGATAATGAGTTGTCACAAATCCGTGGCGATCAATTGGGATTTGTTTTCCAAAATTTTAAATTATTAACGACATATAACGTTTATGAAAATATTGAAATTCCACTTATTTATAGTAAGAAAAAGCAAAGCAAGAAACACGAAATGGTTGAAGATGTCATCAAAAAGGTTGGTTTGACTGGAAAAGAGAAAAATCGTCCAGCTGAACTATCTGGTGGCCAACAACAACGTGTTGCGATTGCTCGAGCTATTGTTAACCGTCCCAAGTTGATTATCGCGGATGAACCAACTGGTGCTTTGGATTCCAAGACTAGTAAAGAGATTATGGAAATCTTTACGAAATTGAATCAAGCTGGAACAACTATTATCATGGTTACTCATGATAGCGAAGTGGCTGATTATGCGATGCGTACAGTCTATATTCGTGATGGCCGTCTATATAATGATGAAAAGAGTGTGAAAAATCATGACTGATAAAATTATGATTGCTCTCAAATCAATTGGTAAGAATAAAAATCGTAATTTTCTAACAATGTTGGGAATTATTATTGGTATCGCCAGTGTTATTTGTATTTTGGCAATTGGGGATGGCTTTACACATACTGTTACCAAAGGTATGGGCAGCCACGATACTCGTAATAAAGTTACTTTACAGTGGCAATCAACGTCTGATTACAATACTGACGGTGGTTTCACACCAAATGACGCTTCAGTCTTGGCCAAAGTTCCAGGCGTTGACCATGTGAAATTGACTAGTAGCATCGTTGAAGCTGGTGCCAAAGTTCAATATAAGACGAAGAATATTTCGATCGGTTTGAATAAGCAGCCTAAACATTTGAAGTTAGTCAAGGGGACTTATTTCAATATGACAGGTGCTTCAAACGGTGTTTATATTTCTGAAGATTTAGCGCACAGATTATTCAAAGAGAATGCCATCAACCGTTTAATTTCAATTGATGGAACAGTTTTCGTTGTCCAAGGAATTTATCATATCAGCGATATGAATTACCGCCCAGATGCTTACGTTTCTAAACAAATTTTCAAGGATTTGTTTGCTAATCAGATTTCTAAGGATCAAGCTAAATTGTACGTTCAACCAGATGCTAATAAGAAACAAGTTGGTAAGACAGCTGTTAAGCGTATGAAGAAGATGGGTGAACAGAAGCATACAGGTGACTATTCTGTTTCTAATCCAGACGCTATCAGTAAACAATTCACTCGTGTCTTAAATGATATTACGTACTTTATTGCCTTTATCGCCGGAATTTCTCTATTAATTGCGGGTATCGGCGTTATGAACGTTATGTATATTACTGTTTCCGAACGTCGCAAAGAAATCGGGATTCGTCGTGCTTTCGGTGCCACATCTAGTGATATTAGAAATCAATTTTTGATTGAAAGTGTTGTTCTCTGTGTTATCGGTGGAATCATTGGGATTATCTTTGGATATATCTTTGTTTCAATAATAAATGCATTCTTACCATTCAAAGCCGTTATAACGGTATACGCAATAATCCTATCGTTGTCAGTTTCGACCGCAGTTGGTTTGATTTTCGGATTTATTCCATCAAACAAAGCGGCTAAATCAGAACTAGTTGGATTATTGAAAGAAGAGTAGGGGAAAATATGAAGAATTTATATAAATTAGATAGACTTTCTGTTTTGGGGACAGTCTTGATTAGTATTTTGATACAAGTTATTCAAATGATTTTAACTGATCCTAACGTTTCAGAAATGCCACAAATGGGTAAATGGTTGAAGTTGTTGATCTATGTAATTGGTGCCGTACTTGCCTTTGCGATTGCTTATTGGTTGTTCAACTTGTTATTGAAAAATAATGATAATTACAAAGCTAAATTAGCTATTAATATGGCAATTGGTTTAACAATTGAAGCTTGCTTGATGATTATCGTATTTTTGATTGCTGGCAAAACTAATATTTGGATCAAGGGAATTGTTGGTGTTATTGGTTTTGGTAGTATGGCTGGTTTGAACTGGAAGTTTTTGGAAGTATCACAGTCAGATAAGATTAAAATCAGCGTTTTAACTGCAATTTGGTTTATTTTGACATTGTTCTAAGATGCCGCCTCCGGGTGACAGTGATTTTTCGCCTGCTGTGAGGACCGACTTGAGCCAAGGTCTCAAGTCTCGCTTTTGAGCCGAAAACCACGTCTCAAAAGTCGTCCTGTGTTGTAATGGCTAAAGCCATAACGACACCTTCACTGCTGGTGAAAATCACTGTCACCCTCCGGCTAGTTCATTAATATTTTGTTGATTGGTTAAAACTTGATTAATATTAAATGGGTTTCATAAATCCTGCATAGTTTAAGAATGTGGCCAAATAACGTTCACTTCTCTGATAGAATGGGTCTAAAAGGTTCTTTGGGGGAAATGTTATGAGTCCATTTGAGCGGGTTAAAGCTGAATTAGCTAAACTGAATATTTCTTATGATATTGTTGAACATCCGGCTGTTTTTACCACTGATGTTGCAGATGAATATATCAAAGGTAAAGTTGGTGTTAGAACTAAGTCGCTGTTTCTAACTAATAAGAAGAAAAAAGCTTTTTATTTAGTTTTTATGGATGACGACAAACGTTTGGATATGAATCACTTTGCTGAAATCGTTGGAGAGAAACATATCAAATTTGCTTCAGAAGCTAGTTTGATGGAAAAACTTGGCTTGAAACCAGGAGTTGTTTCAATCTTTGGTTTGTTGAATAATAAGGAAAAAGATGTTCAAGTTTACTTTGAAAAGGACATAGTTGGTGATATTCCATTAACATTCCATCCGAATGACAATACGAAAACGATTTTTGTTAAAATGGACGATTTGGTTAAATTTTTAAATGATTTAGGATTTGAATATAACGTAATTGAATTATAGAGACTTTTCTTGAGCTGGAAATCGCAGTTTAAGGAAAGTCTTTTTTGGTATATAAACTATAGTCACAAAAAGAGAGATTTAACTGTCTATTTATGAAATATCAATAATATTAGCTGGAGGTTGCGAGAGATTCTACCCGTTGTGGATGTGGTGTTAGAACGGTGGTTTTCCGTTCTTACAGCACGGACGTATTTTGAGATTCGCGTTTTTTGCGAAGCTCAAAATCGAGGCGTGAGACCTTGGCTCGCACCGGTCCCACATTAGGTGGAATCCCTCGCAACCGGAAGCGGCAAAATGTTATGATAAATTAAATAAAATAGGGGGATTTAAGCGAATGGTTAATAAGAAAATTGTGATTGTTGGTGGTGTCGGCGGCGGTGCCTCAGCTGCTGCCAGAGCTCGTCGTTTGGATGAATCGGCTGAGATTACGATGTATGAAAAGGGACCTAATGTTTCGTTTTCTAACTGTTCTTTGCCATACCATTTGAGTGGTCTGATTCCTGATGCTGATAGTATCGTTATGAAGACTCCGGAGCAATTTCATAAGCAATATAATATCAATGCGGAAGTTAACTCAGAAGTGGTTGATATTGATGCTCAACAAAAGACGGTTCAAGTTAAGGATGTTAATACTGGCGAAATTAGAACGGCTGCTTATGATGAATTGGTATTGTCGCCAGGAGCTAATCCCATCATGCCAAAATCTATTAAAGGTATTGATAAATCAAATGTCTTTTCAATTCGAAATGTAGTCGATATTAAGTCACTGCAAGCATATTTGACGGATGACAACGTTACTGATGTCGCCGTTATTGGTGGTGGTTTTATCGGTTTGGAAGTTGTCGAAAATATTGCCCAAACTGGTAAAAAACTAACATTAGTTGAAGCGGCTGATCATGTTTTAGGAACGATTGATGATGACTTCGCTCAATTGGTACACAAGAATCTTTATGACAATGGTGTTCAAGTTATTTTGAATGATGGTTTGGCTGAAATAAGCGACCAACATATTACGCTGACTTCTGGTAAAGAAATCAAGGCTCAAGCAGTCGTTATGGCGATTGGAGTCAGTCCTGATACGGCTTTGGCAAAGAATGCTGGCTGCAAGATTGGCGTTACAGGTGGTATTGAAGTTAATCAACAATTTGAAACTTCGGTGCCAGATATCTATGCGGTCGGTGATGCGATTGAAGTTACCAATATGATTACGCGTCAGAAAACTCGTTTGGCATTGGCTTTTCCAGCTCAAATGGAAGCACGTGATGCGGTTGATCACATGTATGGACGTCCAGTTCAAAATCAAGGTGTGATTGGGTCGCAAGTGATTCACTTGTTCGATTTGAATGTTGCTTCGACTGGATTAACGGAAGCGGCCTGCAAGCAAAATAATTTTGATTACCGTTCTGTGACCGTTATACCGCAGAACCGTGTCGGCGTTATGCCTGATACATCACCAATATTCTTGAAGCTAGTTTTCAGTTATCCAGGTGGTGAAGTCCTTGGTGCACAAGCAATTGGTAAATCTGGAGTCGACAAACAAATTGACGTTATAGCAACCATGATTTCGATGCACGGTAATATTTCCAACCTAACTCATTTGGAATTGGCTTATTCACCTTGGTTCAGTACGGCTAAAAATGCGGTTAACATTGCCGCTTTAGTTGCCGAAAATGTTCTCAATGGTGAGTATCAACAGGTTTCAATTAGTAAGGTACGTGGATTGGTTGAAAGTGGTGCTTTTATTATTGATGCCAGAGAACCTAATGAGTACGCAGCTGGTCATATTACGACCTCAATCAATATTCCATTGAGTCAATTCCGCCAACGTTTGGACGAAATTCCAACTGATAAGCCAGTGTATATTCACTGTCAGTCCAGTCAACGTAGTTATAATATGGTTCGAGCTTTGAACAATCTTGGTTATACCAACATTACGAATATTTCAGGGTCATTTTTAGAGCTGATGCAATATGAATATTTCAAGGACCAAACAACTGATCGAAAATCAATTTTGACTAATTATTAATTAATGAAAATAAGACAAAAATTTTAGTGTTTTATATAAAATAATCGCGGTACAACAGCATTCCACTACGTGCGATAATGACGGTGGGGAGAATTGCGATGAAAAAAACACTAATGATTATTGTGTCCTTATTAGTATTTGTTTTACCTCTGTCGGCGTATAGCGTTAATGCTTTGAATAGTTCGAATGCTCAAGAAATTAAGCGAGAAGAATCCGCAAAATTGATCAATCGAAATCAGAAGATTTGGCAGAATCATATTGCTAAAGCTGATGTTATTCATAGCGACGAATTTAGCACACGCAAGGCATTTATTAGTACATCACTTGAACAGTTGCAGAATCACAGTCAAACCGTGATTGAGGGGACTGTTTATAATCTTCAGAAGATGAGTAGTCCGGAAGAAATGTCTTATACCAAGGCCACGATTTACGTTAATCGAGTTATCAGTGGTGATACGTCATTGAAGGATAAGCAGATTTATTTGGCTCTTGATGGCGGCTTAGTGTCCTTTGACCGTTGGTATTCGCATAGCGGTAGACCAAAAAATCAGAACCGTGAGATGCTTATTAAAAATGATGAATTTCCATTGCCAAAGATTGGTTCTAAGATAATTGTTGGTTTGATTCCAAATCATTTGGATGAACCAACTGAGTATAACGTGGCTTTGAAACGAAGTGGTTTTACAATCAATAATTCTTATGCCATCGAAAATCCACGTTATAACGTCTGGGTCAAAGCTCCTGATGCAACCAAGTATCAGCTGAATAATTCTAAGATGCGTCGACAAACTAATGCCCAACAAACTCAAGATTTACAAAAGTTAACTCAACAAATTAATCAAAAATACAACAACAAATAGAGCAGTAATCCAAAATCGGATTACTGCTCTATTTGTTTAAGCGGAAAAAGCTATGCTTTGTTGCACGTTTAAGGCAGAAATAGTTATGTCAAAGCCTCATTATTAATTAGTTGTTCATTAATTCAGATAGTAGTTCTTTAGCTGATTCTTGAAGGCTGTCTTTTGACTTATCATACCCAAGATGAGTATAAATTTCGCCGACATAAATCTTATCTTGATAGAGTTTATTGAATACTTTATCAATAATAGGACGAGTCTTTTCTTCTTCTTGAACAGGACCGAATGGGTTGGCAAAGAATGTTGTACTCATACCGACTTCATCAGTTGTCCCAAGGGCTTTACGCTTACCAGCAATAAATGTAGCCTTAGCGTGATCTTCATCAGGGAATTGATGCAAACCAATTTCTGAATCGTAGTTATTTGCGTAGACCCACATGTCGATTGAATGATGTTCGACCACATGCTTGTAAGTGTTGGCAGGTAAGATAACACGGGCATTCTTGAGCTCAGGGTTCAAGTAGATACCACGATCCATATTATTGAAGGCGACAGAACTGCTCAAGTCATCCAAACGAACGAATGCACCTGTTTCAGTACCTTGGGCGTAAACGTTGCCTTCTTCATCGAAAGCAAAGCTACCCATATCGTCAAAAATGGTTTCAATGTTAATGATTTTATCATCAGCGACTTCTTGTAACGCTTCAATTGATTCAGACTTTCCGGCACCAGAGTCACCGAAGAAGACAACTGACTTAGTTTTACCATTTGAGAAGCTGATATTAACCATTGAACCATGAATTGGCAAACGGCTTTCATAAATCATGTGCAAGTTGTGAACGGTTAGGCACATCTTCTTCATATAACCGAAGTAAGTTGTCTTATCGTTATAAGGAACTTCACCGACCCAAATATCATTTTCTTCATCGTGATAGTAGTGGCTGACGTCACCCTCAGTCTTTTTGAGACCGAAGAGAATAATTTCATCAGGCTTTTGTCCGGCAATACTTTCTGCATCAGCGACTTCAAACAAGTTAGCTAAAGCAATACCACTGACAAAGTAATCGCGATGGAAGTAGATGAATGCTAAACTTTCACCGATTTTAGCAGGGAAACAGTACCAGTCTTTTTGATCACCGTCGAATTTATCGATAGGATTGTCTTTAACGGCACTGAAAACACCTTCACGTTTATTACTCTTAGTGTGCATCATCATTGGTGGACGCAACATGATTGTATCCAAGAAACGAATGCTTTCTAGAGCTTGATAGTTTTTGGGAGCAGCCCATTTAATTGATTGAGTTAGAACACAGGCATTAGTACCAGCGTTGATTTGACGATAAGTACGGTTAGAAAATCCTTGGATTTTTTCTTCAATAGCACGATAAAGGTGAAGCACGACTTCATTGAAACGGTTGTCGATGTTCATGAAATTGCCTTTAACAATGGCACTGCTGTGCTTATTGATGAGAGAAACTCTAAAGTATGAACGGTAGTATGAGTAGAAATCTTCAATACTCTTTAAAATCTGCTCATTACCATATTTTTCATATGTAGGTTTATCGTCGATTAAGACAGCTTTCAGGATACTGATGTAAGTATCAGCTTGTAAACCTTCTACCTTATTGGTTACAGCTAGTTGACTCTCTTCTAGGTATAGGTCGACTAAATTGTGAAAACCTTTGCTGTTGATTAACTGAAAAATATCTTGGACGTATTCTTCGTTGTAATTAATTACGGCAACTGATCGATTAGGATTAATATAAAAGGCCTTTGATTCGATAGCTTGTAATGAATTAGACATATGTTAAAGTTCCCCTTTCAAAAATGAGATTAATGACAGTTTATAGCATTTTTCAGTAAATAGACAGTAAAAATTAGAAAAAATTTAATATTGTCAATATTACAAATCGTACTAATGTTGAAATTACGGGAAAATTAGACGTATATTTAAAAGATTTCAAATAAAAAAATTATTTTATTAAATTAATTGTAATATGGGGTCCGTCTCCAGAACTGAGAGTATTCATCTGCTGCGCGGCACGGTTCGAGCCAAAGAGCGGTCTCGGACCTCGGTTGAAGCCTTTTCAAAGACCGAAAAGTCTCCAACACGTCCGGTGGTGTAATGGCTAAAGCCATAACGCCACTTTCGCTGCATATGAATACTCTCAGTTCTTCCGACTAATTGGGTTTAACAAATTTATATTTTATCGAATGCTTGCTTCAAATCTCCTAACAAATCTTCTTCATCTTCGATACCGACAGATAAACGAATTAATTCATCTGTAATGCCGTTTTGTAGACGAATTTCTCTAGGTATTGCGGCATGTGTCATCACGGCTGGAACTTCGATCAAACTTTCAATTCCACCTAGGCTTTCAGCTAAATCAATTAGTTTCAAACTTTCGACGAACTTCTTAGCATCAAGGCCTGGTTGAAGTTCGAATGAAATCATGGCACCAAAACCTCGCATTTGTTTCTTGGCTACGGCATAGTCAGGGGAATCGGGTGCCCCTGGATAGTAAACGTTGGCAACTTTGTCATTATTTTTTAGATAATCGTAAACTAGGTTGGCATTTTCTTGATGGATGCGCATTCTAACGCCGAGTGTCTTGATACCACGCATTAATAGCCAACTGTCATCTGGTCCTAAGACGCTACCAATGGAGTTTTGTAGGAAAGCTAAGTCTGCAGCAATTTGCTTGTCATTTGTGACTGCTAGGCCTGCTACGACGTCACTATGACCACCGAGATACTTAGTAGCACTGTGAACCACGATATCAACGCCGAGTGTTAGTGGATTCTGATTGTATGGTGTCGCAAAAGTGTTGTCGACGATTGTTTTGAGATTATGTTTTTTTGCAATGTCCGCTACTGCCTGAATGTCAGTGATTTTGAGTAGTGGGTTAGTTGGTGTTTCAAAATAAATGGCTTTGGTATTTGTTTGAATAGCATCTTCAACTGCTGTTAGGTCACGAGTATCAACAACACTAAATTCTAAACCAAAACGTTTTAGAACCTTATTAACTAAACGGAAGGTTCCACCATAAACGTCATTACCAATGATGATGTGATCACCGGTAGAAAATAGTGAAAAGACGGTGTGAATAGCTGCTGATCCTGAGGCGAAAGCAAAACCGTCAGTTCCGTTTTCAATTTCAGCAATCAATACTTCGAGTGCTTGACGAGTAGGGTTGCCAGTTCGAGCGTATTCCCATTTTGGTTCAGCTCCAAGTTTGTGCTGGTGGAATGTTGATGAACGATAGACAGGTATTGAAACTGCTCCTGTTGTTGGATCTTCGCTGATACTGCTGTGGATTAATTTTGTATTGAATTTCATAGTGATATATTCTCCTTTGATTTTTGGGCGTAAAAAAAAGGGTGCAAATCAAATTGATTTGCACCCTACGCGTAAGTTACCAGTAGTCTAGTCTGATTTTAAGCACTCAAACTGACGGCACGCATAGAATGCGAACCGCAACAACATAATGATGTTTGAGCATTGATTAAAATCATTGTCTTGACCTCCAAGTAATTGATGTGTTGAGAATATATTAATTAATTTATTTTGTCAAATTTAATATGCGGTTTTGTCTCCAGAACAGAGAATATTAACCTGCTATGCGGACCGGTCCGAGCCACAGTGCGGTCTCAAACCTCGGTTTTGAGCCGAAGACCGCGTCTCAAAACTCGCCCGGTGGTGTAATGGCTAAAGCTATAACGCCACACCCACAGCTGGTTAATATTATCTGCTCTTCCGACTAGTTGATAAGTATATATATTTAATAGAGTAATTGATTGTAACTTGTTACTTTGTTTTTACCGTTATCACGTGTCATCATTGTTAAACTAGAATTTCTAGGACTTACCGTTACGTCAAAATCACCATCGTTATAACGGTCGGTGATTGAACGGATTGTTGTTCCGTGTGAAACTAATAGAATTTTATCGCCATCTTTAGCAATTTTGTCGAGTTTTTCGAATCCTTTGTTTACACGGTTCCAATACTCTTCAGCGTTTTCGGCATCGTGAAACGGATCGGCTTCTTTCATGAAGTCTTTAGTGGCATCCATACCATACTTGGCAATAATTTCGGCAAAACTCTTGGCACCGTGGGGTTCTCCAACCATGAACCATGCTTCGGGAGAATTCATTCCCTCGTAATAACCGTAGAATTCTTCACGAAATTCCATTAATTTTTGAGGTGTGATTTTATCGTGGTTGATATTTTCATCCACAATTAATTTGCAAGTGTCGATTGCTCGTCTGGCATCTGAAGAAAATGCGGCCGCAAAGTCGACGTCTTTCAAAGCATGTGCAGCTTTTTTAGCAACCTCGACTCCTTCTGGGGCAAGGGGAGTATCGGACCAGCCTTGCATTTTATTGTATTTGTTAAACCAAGTACGTCCGTGACGAACAAGGTAAATTTGGTATTTTGCCATTATTAAAACTCCTCATTAATATGTGTAATTTAAGTGTAACGCACTCGTCTGCAAGCTGAAATGCTGTTTTAGAGATTCCTCAGTTTAATCAGTTATCAACGATTGATTGTATTTGGTTACCTTATTAATGCCATTGTCGCGCTCCATGATGGTCAAACTTGCGTTGGCAGGAATATCATCAACTTTCAAATTGGCCGTCTTGTAACGAATGGCAAAGCCCAATATAGTAATGCTGTGAGTTACTAAGAGAATTTTGTCTCCATCATGAGCAATTCGATCAATTTTCTTAAATCCACGATCGATTCGGCTCCAATATTCTTCAGCGCTTTCGGCGTCATGTAATGGATCAGCCTCTTTAACGAAATCCATGGTGGCGTCAAAGCCATATTTTTTAACAATATCGGTAAATGTTCTAGCTTGATGTGGTTTTCCAATGGCAAACCAAGATTCATCAATACTGCGGCCTTCAAAATAGCCATAGAATTGTTCTCTGAATTCGGAAAGTTCTTGGGGAACCAAGTTATTTATATTTCTTCTTGTAATGATACGTGTTGTATCGATTGCACGTTTCATATCAGAGGTCATGGCAGCTGCAAAATCAACGGTTCTTAAAGATTCAGCAGCTTTTTGTGCAACGGCAACGCCCTCGTCAGTTAGCGGAGTATCGGACCAACCTTGCATCTTTTCATATTCGTTGTACCAAGTTTTACCGTGTCGTACTAAATAAATTTGATATGCCATAATTAGCGCCTCCCAGCACGATAAGTTTACTATATTAGAAGCTTATCTTTGGTTATTTTGCTTATGATTATGTAAAGTGAATATGTTGATATAATTTGGAGGTAGTGGATTTATGAAAATAGCAGTAATTGGAGCAAATGGTAAGGAAGGTTCTTTGATTGTCAAAGAGGCTTTAAGTAGAAATTTGGATGTGACTTCAATCGTACGTGATGCAAAGAAATCACCAACTGATAAATGTTTGGTAAGAGATGTTTACAGTTTGAAAGCTGAGGATATTAAAGATTTTGATGTATTGGTTGACGCTTTAGGATTCTTTGGACCAGCTGTTAAAGAATACGTCCCTGCAATGAAACATTTGATTGAAATTATTGGGAATGCTAAAACTAGATTATTGGTTGTTGGTGGCGCAGGATCACTTTATGTTGATAAGGCTCATACAACTAAACTTTACCAACAAGCTGATTTTCCCGATTCTATTAAACCTTTGAGTGAAGAAATGGGCAAGTCATTGGATATTTTGCGTGATAGTAAGATTGATTGGACATTTATCAGTCCAGCAGCCGATTTTCAAGCTAAAGCAGAACGCACTGGAAAGTATGTTTTAGCTGGTGAAGAATTAACTTTTGACGAAAATGGTAAGAGTGAAATAAGTTACGCTGACTTTGCATTGGCAATGGTTGATGAAATTGTAGCAGATAAGCATTCCAAAGAACGTATAAGTGTAAGGTGGTAATTCAATGAAGATACTTTTAACGTATACAAGCATGACCGGTCGTAATGAAAAAATTGCTAATTATTTGGCCGATTATTTAAAAGAAAAAGGCGCCGACGTCGATTTAGAAGAAATTATCGATACAGATGCCTTTGGATTGTCCGATTATGACGCTGTGATCGTAGAAAGTTATACATATCACGATGGTGAAGTTCCTGACGAGGCTCAAGATTTCTATGAGGATTTAGCTGACATTGATTTGGAAAGAACTAAGTTTGCAGTGTTAGGCTCTAGTTCTAAGAAACATATTCATTTTGGACGTGCGGTCGATTATTTCACAATGCAACTTAACTCCAGCAATGGAGAACAGGTTAGCGATTCTGTGAAGATTGATCAAGACCCAGATGAAGATGATTTCAAGCGAGTTAGAGATTTGGGCGATAGAGTTTTGAAGAGTTTGAAATAAAGAGTACAAAAATATCCGGGACTTTTATGAGTTCTGGATATTTTTTTGGAGAAATTTACGTATACGGCAAGTTATCATCTTGTACCGGATAAATTTCTCGGATAAGATTGAGTTAACAAATTCGAATAGGGGGAAACAGGGGATGACAAGAATAGTCGGTGTCGTGGCGTTTGGATTTATCATTTATTTTATAGTCAAAATGTTCAAGACTCGTAAGTTAGTTAAGACGATTCAGAACAAAAAAGTCCGAAAGCATTATCGTAATGGCTTATTACTAAGTATTTTAATCATGATAATCACGCTTGGTTTTGGTGGCGGTGGGACTACTGAACAAACCGATTCCAAGCAAACAGGCAGTGCCGAGACTATTAAAGTAGTAAAAAAGCAGAAGTATATCGGTAAGGACAAGTACCAAATTGCCAAAAAAGAGAATGTAGCTTTACTTGCTAAGAAAAAGAAACTTCAAGAACAAGCAGATAGTCTACAGTCGCAAAAGGATAAGATTGCTAGTGATGAAGCTGCTGCCAAACAAAAAGAACAAGAACAACAGGCAGCCGCTCAAAAGCAACAAGAAGAGCAAGCAAAACAGCAACAAGAACAAGCTGCAGCTACGCAGAAACAGCAATCGCAACAGTCTGCATCGCAAACTCAAACCAAAGGTGATATGAATACATCTGATTCAGGATCCATTGTTGGAAATGTTAATTCGCACATCTACCACGTCCCTGGTCAAGCCGGTTACAACATGAATTCATCTAATGCAGTCTATTTTCACAACGAGCAAGAGGCCATCAATGCCGGTTATAGGAGGGCAAAACGCTAATGAAAAAGTTAGTTAGATTTTTAGTTTTATTAGCTTTAGTTCCGGCCACAGCAACGGTCACAACTCAAAGTCAGGCTGCTTCTAAGAGCAATGTTAAAACTGAATATGTGAAGAATTATTCTTACCAAAAGAAAACTAAGAAGTTAGTTTCAAAAAATAAACAACTCAAGAAATCAATTTCTAAACTTCAACGAGAGATTGCGGATAATCAAAAGTTTCTTGACGATCACAACAACAAGCCAACGCAAACAGCTGCCAATACTGATTTGGCCAATATGAATTACAACGGCACGCAGGAAATAGTCGTCAATAACAATAATCCTAGTTTTAACCAAGACGATTTGAGTATAGCTAAAGGTGCTTGGCAACAATATGGCGACCTCGATAATCTCAACCGAGTTACTGCTGCTAATGCATTGTTGAATATTTCACTGATGCCATCAGCTAAACGTGAACCTTTGCACTGGAATCCAACAGGCTGGCATAATAAAAGAATTAATGGTGGCTGGCTCTACAATCGTAGTCATTTAATTGGGTATCAGTTAACCGGTCAAAATAATAATCCTAAAAATTTGATGACTGGAACACGGTCGTTAAATAGTCCAGAAATGTTAGCTCACGAAATGGATATTGCTTATTATTTGAAACAAAGTAGTTCGCATTATATTAGATATCGTGTTACACCAGTCTTTCGTGGGGATGAATTGTTGCCACGTGGTGTTCAGATGGAAGCACAATCAATTGGTGACAACGCCGTTCACTTCAATGTTTACATTTTTAATGTTCAGTCAGGTGTCACACTAAATTACGCAGACGGAACGAGTCAAATTGGATAAAACTCAAAAAAGACGATCACAATGTGACCGCCTTTTTTACTGACTAAATCTTCTTGCAGCACTCAAGCTATCCTTCTTAGTACCTTTAATAATAGCTTCTTCTAACCTAATCTTTTCATCCAAACAATTTAAACGCTCAGTGGCCGCATCAAGGTCTGACTGGGCTTTTTTTCGTTGCTCTAACAACAATGCGTGACGTTTTTTTAAAGCTGCAGGACCGGTTTTCTGACTCAATTGTAAGTACGCTTGAATTTCAGAAAGCGACAATCCCAAGTCCCTTTGAAACTTAATACCTTTCAGCCAAGTGATGGATTCATCGTCGAAAACTCTTTCACCGTCAAAATCACGCTGAATGGAAGGGACCAGACCAAGGTCACAGTAATAACGAATAGTTGGAATTGAAAGACCGACCGTTTTACTTACTTCAGAAATTTTCAAGAATAATCACACCCTTTGAAATGAACTTTCAAGGACAAGGGTAGCATCTTTACCGACCGATTCTGATTACATAATGTCAATGAGGTGTGTGGACTGAAATATTCCGCCGAAGGTCGTCAATAATATAGTCCGCGTGGGGACCGGTCCGAGCCAGAACGCGGTCTCGAACCTCGATTTGAATCCTTGCCACAGTTCGGCAAGTATCCAAACTCGTCCCGTGGTGTAAGAGATAAAGCTCTAACGCCACCTCCACAGCTTGACTATATTATTGACGACCTTCGGCTAGGTTTTCTGGATTTGATAATGTCTAAGATTTTTATGTGTAAGTCTTTAAATATGAATATATATATTCTGAAAACATAAAGTGAAAATAAAAGTATAAATTGGCTGGAGGGTTCGAGGAAGTAAGGTGCCAGCAGTTGTAGTGGTGTTAGGGCGTTTCGCCCTTACAGCACAGGACGTGTTTTGAAATTCGCGTACTTTGAAGTTCAAAACCGAGGTGAGAGACCTTGCGCTCGAACCGGTCCAACAGCAGGCAGCCTTACTTCTTCGAACCCGGAGGCGGTAAACAAAAAATCCCCCAAATCCAAACGGATTCAGGAGACCTAATTTGTTATTTCTTAGACTTATTAGTAGCTTTCTTAAAAATAGAACTAATGATAAATATAATCACAACAGCCATAAAGACAAACGTGACAATCGTATTGATGTAATCAAGACTAGCAGGCAATTTAACAAAGTTCATCAGTGTGATATAAACACAGTAAATAGCGATGAAAGTCAAAAGAATCGTATCACCAGTCCAAACTTTCTCTTTATCACGATGTGAGTATTTTGAGATCATATAGATAATGTAAATGACAATCAATAATACAGCAACCATTGATGTAATAGCGTTTCTAGCCAATTCAAAGTTAGCAGGTACCATAATTTTACCCCCAGATAAAATTTCTAAATAATATAGTGTGTTAAGTAATAATGTGTTTTAAACATTGTTATTAATTATAGTCGTATATCCGAATAATTAGTATTTTTATATTAAATTGCAGCAGATCAACTAGTTGGAAGGGAAGAGAATATTCACCCGCTGTGGGTGTGGCGTTACAGCTTTAGCTGTTACACCACCGTGGAGACTTACCGGTCTTTGGTAAGGCTTCAAACCGAGGTGTGAGACCTTGGCTCACGCCGGTCCGCATAGCAGGTGAATATTTCTCTTCCCTGGAGACGGCCCAAAAGAAAAAACTGGAGATTCCTGAACAAAAAGATTGTCCAAGAAACCCCAGTTTATTCAAAGTGCATAATTTTTAAAGTTTTAAATTAGTCTTTTGAAACTTTTTCTTTCCATGAAGTTGCAGTTTCAGCAAGAACTTCGTTCAATTCTTCGATGTTCTTCTTACCTTGATCGTTCATCCACTTCTTACCAGCTTCTTCACCATCTTTGGCGAATGGTTCGATAGCACCTCTCCATGTGGCACGTCCACATAGAACACCATTGAACTTAGCATCAGCATCTTTAGCTAGGTGTAGTTCATCTCTGAAGGCCTTAGCTGTAACACCGGCACTCAAGAAGATATATGGTAAGTTTGTAGCATCGCTTTGTTCCTTGAAGTACTTGATAGCTTCATCCTTTGTGTAAACAACAGGGTTGTCGCCGTTAAATCCTTCAACGTAGTCAAGGTTAATAGGAACTTCAACCTTCAAAACATCGATGTTGTACTTAGGCTTTGAGAATTCTTTCATAGCTTCGATAACCTTGTGTGGCTTTACCTTAGCATATTCGGCACTCTTAACGTCACCAATTGAGTCATCGTATGTAACTAATTCAACGAAGAAAGGAATATCTTCAGCAACACATTCGTCACCAATTCTTTCTACAAAGGCTTCCTTTTGGTCGATGATTGATTTATCTTCATCTGGATCGATGTAAAGCAAGAACTTGATTGAGTCGGCTCCGGCTTCCTTCAAACGACGTACTGACCATACTGAGATCAAATCAGGTAATCTACCTGGTTCAGTTGCATCGTAACCAGTCTTTTCATATGAAACTAATAGACCTGAGCCTGCTGCTCTAACCTTTGATGCTGGAAGACCATATTCTGGGTCCAAAAGAATAGCTGAAGCATAAGGTGTCAATTCAGAAGCGATAGCTTTCTTGAATTCAACGATATCTTCTTCGTTAGCTGGCTTGTTTGCGGCTGCGGCTAACATCTTCTTTAGTGAACCACGTTGGTCAATAGCAAGAGCTGCAATAACTCCGTTCTTGTCAGACATTTTTTCTAGTGCTGCGTACTTTTTTGCTGTTGTCATATACATTCATTCCTCCGAATAATAAATTAAACATTAGTACTTAACTATGTCTACCTTTTCAAAATAATCCTCATACTGACTAATGTCAATATTTCCAGTCTTTTCCTGTAAAGTATTTAGGATACCGACTGTCATAGCTCTTTTCATAATATCTTCTGGTTTTTCATCTTTTACTATACCTGCGGCTAAACCAGCTACAGTGGAATCGCCTGATCCAACAGGGTTAACGGCGTGAATTTTTGGAATGTTTACTTTGAAGAAGTCATTTTGGTATTTAACGAATGCGCCCTGTGAACCTAGTGAAACCACAACCCAAGGAATTCCTTGGAAAATTTCTTCGGTTGCTAATTTGTCTTTCAAGTCGTTCAAATCACTGATTTCTTTACCAATTAATTGAGCGATTTCATCTTGATTAGGTTTAATCATAAATGGCTTAACGTCGCTTTCTAGAGCTAAACGTAATGCCTCGTTAGAACTATCCAGAATAACGGGAACATTATGATTAGCAGCGACATTTACCATCTTGGAATAAAGGGCCTTTGATAGGCCTTGTGGTAAACTTCCAGAGATTGTTACTAAATTGAAACTACTTACTTGATCGTCGAAATGCTCTAGAAAAGCGTTTTCGTCGTCTTTTGAAAGGATAGGACCTGCTTCAAGAATCTCAGTTTGGTCACCATTGTCGTGTAGAATAGCGATACAATTACGAGATTCTTGACTGATCTTCATGAAAGCGTGATCGATGTCATTTTCATCAAGTTGATTAGTAATGTATTGGCCGATTGTTCCACCAATAATTCCTGATGCTGTGACATCAACGCCGAGTTGCTTGAGAACCCTTGTAACGTTTAATCCCTTACCACCAGCTGTCTTGGAAACATCCTTAACACGATTGACGGTATCAATATTCAGATGTTCTAGTGGATAGGAGATATCAACTGAAGGATTCATTGTGATTGTTAAAACTGAATTACTCATTGTGCGGACCCCTTTATTAAATTTAAAATAGTCTGATTCAGACCATTAAAAATGGGTTCTATGAAACAAAACCTCTCAAAGTTAGTCCAGCTTGATGCATTGTACCGTGTGGTTCAGTGCATCAAGCCGGGCTAACTTTTTTATTTCATATAGCCCTGATGAGTTACACAATGGCAGCTCACTTTTTTTATTTTTTTTGATTGGATTGGAAGGTTAGGGTGGGATTGCCTTATATATATAGGGGTTGTTAGACTTCTTTATATAGGCAGTGGCTCTAAAACGAGTTCCGCAAGCCAATTTCTTCCGCTTTACATACCTTCCCAAATCGTCCGCAAGGTGCGCGAACAATTCGTGAAGCTACGTAAATGCTCGGAAATTCCCAGGCTTGCTCCACTCTCTATCTTTTAGTCGTGATAGAATCCTTCGTCCCATAGCTTCATTTCGTGATCGTAGAAGTGTGGATTGTCGTGTTGGTCTGGATTGTCTTTTGATTCAACGGCATCAATCTTCTTAACTAGATCGTCATCTTCACCTAAATAGTCAGCAGCAAGGAATGTCTTAACGATTTCTTCAGCTAGATGTTCACCGACAACGGCACCACCAAAACTGATAACATTAGCATTCAAGTGTTCTTTGGCATACTTAGCTGTTGTTGTATCAGCAACTAATGCAGCACGAACTCCTTGGTTCTTGTCAGCAGCTGTTGAAATACCAACACCAGTACCACAAAGTACGACACCATAGTCGGCTTTGCCATCACGTACAAGGTTAGCTACACGTAATCCGTAGATAGGGTAGTGAGTTCTTGTGTGGTCATATGTACCAACATCAATAACCTTGTGACCCATAGCTTTTAACATTTCTGAAATTTTGATTTTAGTATCTGTAACAATATGGTCGTTTCCTAATGCAATAATCATAAATTGATTTCCTCCTATTAATATAGTTTTTCTAGCATGTCCAAACGGATTTGGTGACGTCCACCGGCGTATTCAACACCTAAGTATTCATCGACGATTGATTCTGCACGTTTGTTACCAACAATTCCAGCACCAATAGCAATTGCTTTAGCACCGTTGTGTTGTGTTGTCATGTGAGCTGTATTTTCTTCAGTAACGTTAGCTGTTACCATTCCGTGAATCTTGTTACTTGCCATGGCTGAACCTGTACCATATTCATCAAACATGATTCCACGATCTGTCTTGCCATCAAGTACGGCATGAGCAACTGCAACTGATGAATCTACGAAATCAGCAGCTGGTTCTTCTGAAAGGTCTACAACTTCGTAGCCTTTGCCTTCATTTTCAAGATAACTCTTGATGTAATTTTTTAATTCAAATCCTGCTTTATCTGAAGCTAATGCGATTTTCATAAAAATATTCCCTCCAATTATTTGGTAATAAGTCTTACATATTGTTGATAATAATCGATAGTCTCTTTTGAGGTGCTCTTGTTAGTCACAAGATAATCTACATCGTCCAAACTATAGAAGGTATAGAAATCATTACGATTCAACTTATATCTATCTGCAACAATGTATTTCGTCTGTGAGTTATTTAAAGCGACGCTTTGGATTCGACCTTCTTCGGTGTTAGCAGTCATAATCTGAGAATTTTGAATCCCATTGACCCCGACGAATGCTTTGTCGAATTTCAATCCATTCACAGCGTTGCTTGCCAAAGCACCGATTAAAGTTCCTGAACGGCTACGATAAATACCACCAGCTAAAATCAATTCACAATTAAGATCTGAATTTTTAAAGCTTTCAAATACAGGAATGCTAATCGTTACGACCCTCAAAGAATTAATATCTTTAGTAATGTTTTGAGCAATCAATTCAAGCGTTGTTCCTGGACCGATAAAGACAGTATCGAAATTGTCGATTTGGTTAGCTGCCAGTTTAGCTAGTTCTTGTTTTTCCTTAATATGTACCTGGCGTTTTTCTACGTGAGAAGCTTCCTCTAATGGAGAAACGCTAATTTTTTGTGCTCCACCGTGGATCCGGATTAACTTGCCAGATTCTGACAACTCTTCAAGATCACGACGGATGGTCATATCAGAACAATTCAATAATGTAGTTAAATAGTTAACAGTAACGATGTCGTTCTTATCTAATTCCGATAGTATCTTTAGAAAGCGTTCTTTCTTTAACAAAAGATCACCTCTTTTTGTTTACTATTGTTCGTTACAAACATAATTTAGCATTGGAATGTTCGCTTGTCAATCATTTTTGATAAGTAAGTGTTTATTTCTTTGTAAGCATTTACCTTATTAATCTATCAAGAAATCTGGCGGTCCATTGCTATATATAGGAAAGGTTATTTATGGTCTTATAATTTTATATTTGGTATTGACACATTTTGTGCAAGCGTTTACTATTGTTCTTGTAAACAAAAACAAACAAACAGGTAGGTGATGGTGTTAATGGGTGAATTAGCTGCTGATCAACTATTTAGCGAAAACGAAGTTTATATTTCTAAAGCTTCTACACAAGAGGAAGTGTTTCGCGAAATAGCAGATTCTTTATTAAAGAAGGATCTTGTAACTGAAGACTTCATTAATAATTTATTGGAACGTGAACAAAACTATCCAACCGGAATTGATATGTCAGTTGTATCTCCAAAGATACCAAATATAGCTATTCCACATACGGAGAGCGAATTCGTCAAAGCACGAATGATTGTTCCTATTAAGTTAGACAAAGAAATTTCTTTCCATAATATGATTGATCCATCGAAAGAATTTCCAGTGAAGTTTTTGTTCATGATTCTTAACAATGATCCAGAAGGCCAATCAAACATTTTGGCACAGATCATGGACTTCATGGCTCGCACTTCTGAAAACGAGCTCGTACCATTCTTTAAGAGTGACAATCCTAAAGAAATCTATTCATTCTTGAATAGAAAATTTATTAAATATGCTAAGAGCAATGAATAAAAAAGGAGAGTGTAATTATGTTTAAGATTTTAGCTGCTTGTGGTGCCGGAGTTAACTCAAGTCACCAAATTAAGGATGCCTTGGAAACAGAAATGGGCAACCGTGGATATGATGTTCAAGCCGATGCCGTTATGGTTAAGGATATTACAGAAGATATGTTGAAGGATTACGATCTATTTACACCAATCGCTGCCACAGATCTTGGATTTACACCAAGCTGTCCAGTTGTTGATGCTGGCCCTATCCTTTATAGAATGCCTGCTATGGCCAAACCAGTTTATGACCAAGTAGAAGAAGTTATTAAGGAAAGTGGCAAAGCATAAAAACGTTCATCTAGGGGGAAACGGATATGTCAGGAATTATTGATTTTGCCAACGCGATATTCAAACCGTTAATTGATCTTGGTGCCGCACCAATGATGTTAATTGTTTTGACTATTATCGCTTTGATCTTTAGAGTTAAATTCTCTAAAGCTTTGGAGGGTGGTATTAAATTAGCCATCGCTCTTACCGCTATCAGTGCCGTTATTGGATTGTTGACAACAGCCTTCCAAGACGCATTGAATGCGTTTGTTAAGTCTACTGGTATTCAACTATCAGTTACTGACTTAGGTTGGGCTCCACTTGCTACTATTACTTGGGGTTCACCTTACACATTGTTCTTCTTGCTTGTTATGGTTATCGTTAATATCGTTATGATCGTTATGAACAAGACAAACACACTTGATGTTGATATTTTTGATATTTGGCATCTAGCTTTCGTTGGTTTGCTAGCAATGTTCTTCGGTGCTAACTTACTAATCACTACATGTTTAGTTATTTTCATTGGTGTTTTGAAGATTATCAACTCTGATTTAATGAAACCTACTTTTAATGATCTATTACATGCACCAGCTTCAAACCCAATGACAACAACACATATGAACTACATGATGAACCCAATCATCATGGTATTTGATAAGTTATTCGATGTTATCTTCCCATGGTTAGATAAATTTGACTTCGATGCTGCCGCATTGAACAAGAAGATTGGATTCTGGGGAAGCAAATTTGCAATTGGTATTTATTTAGGTATCTTTATTGGTTTACTTTCACACCAAGGTGTTAAAGAAATCTTTACACTATCATTTACAGCTGCTTTCTGTTTGGAACTATTCTCACTTATCGGTTCATGGTTTATCGCCGCTGTTGAACCATTGTCACAAGGTATTACAGACTTTGCTAACAAGAAACTTAAAGGTCGTACAATGAACGTTGGACTTGACTGGCCATTTATCGCCGGACGTGCTGAAATCTGGGCTGCCGCTAACGTTTTGGCACCTATCATGCTTCTTGAAGCACTTGTATTACCTGGAAACAAGATCTTACCTTTAGGTGGTATCATCGCCATGGGTGTTACACCAGCTTTGCTAGTTGTTACACGTGGTAAGATTATCCGTATGATCGTTATTGGTGCTATTGAATTGCCTCTATTCCTATGGGCAGGTACATTATCAGCACCTATGGTTACAGCTACAGCCAAGAAGCTTGGCGCATTCCCTAAGGGTCTTGCATCAGGTACAATGATTTCCCACTCAACTATGGAAGGTCCTATTGAAAAATTCTTAGCTTACTTAGTTGGTAACGCTTCAACTGGTCAAATTAAATTTATTCTTTACGCTGCATTAGCACTTGTTGCATACCTATTGATCTTTATCTGGTACGCACAACAAATGAAGAAGAGAAACAAGATTTATGCTGACGAAGCTGCTGCTAAAGCTGCTAAATAGTATATGAATGTTTTAAAAATCCCGAATATTTGATTCGGGATTTTTTTTGCGTTCTGCCGTCTCCAGAGATGAGAAGTATTTCGCCTGCTATGCGGTACGGTTCGAGCCAAAGAGCGGTCTCGAACCTCGGTTGAAGCCTTTTCAAAGCCCGAAAAGTCTCCAACTCGCCCGGTGGTGTAACGGCTAAAGCCGTAACGCCACTTTCATAGCTGGTGAATACTTCTCATCTCTTCCGACTAGTTAAGCATCATTATATTGAGCAAGTATGATTAAAAGTTTGAATGTATATTTATTTGGTTGGGTCTAGTGTCTTGAAAAATATTTTAAGTAGTGGCGATAACTTTTTGAGAATACTTAGATTGTTTAAAAACCCTAGGAATTATATAGATCAATTCATCGAAAAAATTAGTCGGAAGGTCAGAGAATACATACCCGCTGTGGGTGTGGCGTTAGAGCTTCAGCTCTTACACCACCGGGCGAGTTTGGAGCCTTACCGAACTTTGGTAAGGCTTCAAACCGAGGTTCGAGACCGAATTGTGGCTCGGACCGGTCCGCATAGCAGGTATGTATTTCTCTGACCTGGAGACGGCCCACATATTAATATTTAGTTATTAAATCTCAACAGTTTAGTCATACTTAAGAAATATATTTTAGTATAGTAAACATTAATGTAAAAAATGTTGAAAGCTGACGGTTATTGGTGCCAGCTATTGTATAATAATCTTGAGGAGATGACCGGTATGAGTAGAACACCATATACGTATCAAGATACTGATGCTTTTAAAAGTACGGAACAATTAATTATCAGAGGTCGTTTTTTTGCGACAACTGTTTCTGATAAATTTGATCAATTTGAACCCGAAAAAAGAAATATCCACAAAATTCTGAATATCAAAAACAAACTATTAGTTCCAGAACTTTTAGCAGTTAAGCGTGAGAGAATGTCGAAGTCGCTCTTTGCTTTCTTTCGCGGAACCGTTGATGTGATGCATTATGACATGTCGCGGAATGAGAACAGTGGCATCAAAGTATTAGTTGGTGGCGACGCTCATCTCGGTAATTTCGGTTTTTACGGTTCTTCTGAAGGCCAATTACTCTTTGATATGAACGATTTCGATGAAGCCCATTTAGGTCATTGGGAATATGATTTAAAACGATTGTTGGTCAGCGCCTTGCTGGTTGCTAGAGCCCATAACTTCGTTGAAACTGACGTTCAGGAATTTTTGTTAACGGTTGTCGATACTTATTTCGACACCTTGAAACACATGACAAAAATTTCTGAAATGAAGCGTTTTATTTTACCAAATACACTCCAAAATATTACCGAGATATTTGGTATGCTCAAAGATAATGAGGAGTACTTCCAAGAATCATTCAATAATATGATTGCTAAAAGTATTAAGAAAGCTCAAAAGAGCAATTCTCGTTTAGTGATTGAAAAATATACTGAGGTCAGTGCCAGTGGCGAACGTCGTTTTGTCGAAAATAAGCCGGTGACACAGCACATCAGTGAGAAAGACTATAAGAGTGTCGTTGATGGATACAAGAGTTACAAGAAGCATCAACGTAGCGATGTCAGACTGTTTTTGGAGGATTTCGATATTATCGATATCGTCCGTCACAGTGTCGGTGTAGGGAGCGTGGGAACTCTTTGTTACTTGATTTTGCTACAAGATTTGGACAGTAATTACTTGGTACTCCAGGCTAAGCAAGCTTTGCCAATTTACAATGATGATAAATTGTACTCTGACGATGAGATTAGTCAGGGTCAAAATATTGTTAACAGTCAATTGATTTTGCAAAGCGCTTCAGATCCATTCTTGGGAGCCTTCGATACGAAGAAATATAGTTTTTACATGCGTCAATTTAAGGATATGAAATCATCTATTAACCTGGATAAACTAGATTTTGAATCATTTGAGGATTATACAAAGGTTTGTGTCATTCTACTTGCCAGAGCGCACTCACACTCACCTAACTATCCGTTGATTATTGGATTTGGTGAAGAGTATGCAGATATTGCCAACTCATTGATGAACTTTACCAATAGTTACGTCAAACAAGTGGAATATGATTACGAATCATTTAAAAAAGAACAGAGGGATGAAAGACAAAAATAGAAATGAAGGTTAATTAGCTATATGAAGGATAAATATTATAATAGGGATTTAAGTTGGATATTATTTGATAATCGAGTCATTGATCAAGCCTATGATGAAAAGGTTCCGTACTTGGAAAAAATGCGTTTTTTGGCCATTGCCTCAAACAATTTGGACGAATTTTTCCGTGTCAGAATGCACAATATTCATACGATGGTTAAGCAAGATAAATCAGAAAAGCGAACTGGTATGTCTGGGGAAGAGATCCTCAGTTTAGCCTATGAATTTAATACTCGTAATATTGAAAAACAATATACTGCCTACCACGCATTGATGAAAGAAGGCAAGGATAGCGGCCTATTTAAGTTGATGAAGTATGCAGATTTGAAGGATTCAGAGAAGAAGTATATCAAGAAGTTTTATAACAAAAAGATCGTGCCTAGATTAGACATGCAGCGTTTCATGAAGGGATTCAAATACCGGCGTAACTTGAATTTATTGATGGAAACGCCTAACTATATTTACACATGTCCAATTCCGGAAGATCTCGGCCGTTTGGTTGAAACTGGTGTCGATAATCACTACATCTTAATTGAAGATGTAATTCGCCACTGCGCCTCGGATATGATTAGAAAGTATAAAATTTCTAAATTCTACGTCTTCCGGGTTACTTACGACCAAAATAAGCCATATGACTTTTTGGATGAACATCTGTCTGATGAAGAATATCTGAATAAGATGATTAACTATGTCGATACTCGTGACCTTCGTAAGATTACTAGAGTGGAATTTGCCTGCAATGGTGATAAAAAAGGTCGAGAATACTTTGCTAAATTACTCAATATCAGTAAGAAGAGTGTTTACAAAATTCCAGGACCAGTTGATCTCAAATTCCTCGGTAATATTTTCAAACTTTATAAAGACCATCCAGATTTAGTCTTCCCACCATTCGAAGCATTGCAATGGAATAAGACCAACAACATGTTGCAGTATTTGGATAAATCACCAATTTTAGTCCAATATCCATATGATTCATTCCACGTCTTTATCGACTATTTGGAAACTGCCGTTAATGATCCTAAGACAACTAAGATTTGTATCACAATTTATCGGACGGAAGATAATTCTGATTTATTGAGATTATTGAAAGAGGCTGCCGCAAAGGGGATTGATGTTACAGCTGTGGTTGAATTGCGAGCTCGTTTTGACGAAGTTCACAATATTGAAGTTGCCAAAGTTCTGAAAGAATCGGGCGTAAAAGTTTTGTTCGGCGATAAGATCAATAAGGTTCACTCGAAAATCTGTTTAGTCTTACATGCTGATAATACTGGCTATGTTCAAATTGGAACAGGAAACTATAACGCTATAACGGCTAATGTCTTTTCTGACGTCAGTTACTTTACAAGTAAACAAGATTATATCGACGACGCCACTAAATTTTTCAATTATTTGATTACTGGCGAAAAGTTGCCATATAAATATTTGACCGCCTCACCAAATGGTATTAACGATATGGTGATTGCCAATATTAAAAAGGCTGCTGAAGCTTACAAACGTGACGGTCAAGGTGAAGTCTTCATGAAAGTTAATGGTTTGACCGATGTCGACATTATCGATGCAATTTATGATGCGGCTAAAGAAGGTCTACCATTTAGACTGATTGTTAGAGGACCTTGTTCATTGAAGATTGGTGTTTGTGGACCTAAGGAAGATATTCGTATCAAGAGTATCGTTGGGGAACTGCTAGAACACAGTCGAATCTTCAAGTTCCAATATGGTAGCGATCATACTGATATTTGGATTTCATCAGCTGATATGATGACTAGAAATCTCGAACGTCGGGTGGAAATTGCTGTTCCTGTGATTGAAGAAAAACCTAAACGTCAATTGTTGAAGATTATTAAGATGTTTTGGAGAGATACTGAAAACTCCTATCATCTCAATGATGAGGGTAATTATGTTAAAACCCATGTTCATCATGGTATTTCGGCTCAACAAACTTGGTTGGACCGTTTGCAATATCGTAAATATATCCATACAAAGTAAAAGTACGTAAAAAAATCCTTCAATTTTTTAAGATTGAAGGATTTTTTTCGTACTTTTGATATTATTTTTAATTCTTGGTTATATAGGCAGTGGCTCTAAAACGGGTTACGACAGGGCAACTCCTTCCGCTTTTCATAATTTAGTAAATCGCCCGCAAAAAACAGCGTGCAATTCACTAAATTACGAAAATGCTCGGGAGCTGACCGCCCTGTCTTCACCCTCTAATTTCACTCTCTAATCTTTAAAATTGCCTGATTCAACATCTTTAATAAATGTCTTCAAGTGATCAAAGTAAACTGGAGCGTTATCGATCATGTGATGGTGTCCACCGTTTGGTGTTGTTACTAGACGTGCATGTGGGATTTCCTTTTGCATAATCTTAGCTGTTGGAATAGGCATTGTTTCATGTTCACCGAAAGTTAATAGTGTAGGTACTGTAATTTCCTTAAGGTGTTTTCTGAAGTGCCAGTCCTTTAATTTACCTGTGATGACGAATTCGTTGTCACCTTGGAATGTGTTGTAAACGGCTGTACCGGTTGTATCAACTAAGTGTCTGATAGCAGTAGGTTGTTTACGGTCAACGTATTCAGCGTTCAAAATATCAACGTAGCTTTGGTATGTAGGGTCTGAAAGATTGTTGTCAGCTTCGATTTTTTCCATGTACTTAACTTTGTCAGGACCTAATGTGTCCATACGGCATTTGTTAATATTTACAACATAGTCATCGATTTCGTCGACCATACTTGAGATGATAGCACCCTTGAGGTGTTGTCCATATTTAGCAGCGTACATTTGAACTAAAGCGCCACCCCATGATTGTCCGATGAGGTAGAAGTTTTCTAGTCCAAGCTTTTGTCTAACTTCTTCAACTTCTTCCAAGAAATAGTCGTAAGTTAAATATTTCTTAGCGATTTCGGGGTCGCTGTAATCTGGTTGGTCTGAGTACCATGAGCCTAATTGGTCATAGAAAGTTACTTGAACGCCGAGATCAGCTAATTTGTCGCCAAAGTTTTCCCAATATTCATGGTTTCCGCCGGGTCCGCCATGTAAGCAAAGTAATTTGATGTCACCATGGCCTTGAGTGTGTGTCCATAAGTGGTATCCGTTATCTAAAGTAAGGATTGTTGTTCCTTGTTTCATAAAAAGTTCACCTTCCTGCAAATGATAATTATAAGTATATATCTATCTCTTAGTTTATTTCAAATAATCTATAATATTATTTTAATAATTCTAATGTAAAATTTATTTTGTGGGGCTGCCTTCGGGTGCGAGAAATGGAGTACGCAGTGCAGGTGGCGTTAGAGCTTTAGCTCTTACACCACGGGACGATCTTGGAGACTTGCCGAACTGTGGCAAGGCTTCAAGTCGAGGTTCGAGACCGCACTTCGGCTCGAACCGGTCCCCACAGCGTAACTCCATTTCTCGCACCCGAAGGCTAATGGGTTGATGTGCTCTAGGTCTTTCTTTGAAATGACCTATATTTTAAAATACGAAAAAAAGAACCGTTCTTTTAAACGATTCTGCATTTTTTTAATTTATTTCTTCAACGTCGAGATCGTCAAGGTCAACACTGACCAAATTGACGATTGCTTGCGGATTAGCTTTTTGAATATCTTTTAAATCTGATGGAGTAGGCATTTCTGAATCTGAATTTCCATAAAGTGATATACCCAGTGCCTCAGGAGCTCTTTTGATTGCTTGATTTAGAGTGTACCCATACGTTAAAGCGTCTGGAACATCGGGAAAATTAACACTGTAAACACCAGGATCGTTTTGTGTATCATCAAAAATTGCTGGATATTCGACTATTTTTGTCATCATTTTCCTCCAAAATTTAGGATCACTGATATAGTACATTAGGTTATAGACATAATGAAAATGATTTGACTATTAAATTATAAATATTTTGAGAAACATGTCGTAATATTTAAGTGTATAGAAAAATTATGATAATATTGGTATATATGGTAAAAAGGGGCGATATGATGAAGAAATTGCTAATTAGTCTATTGTCTGTGGGGATGCTCTTAGGAATATTTGGTGTAGTTGGAAATAACACTGGTACACCTAATGTAATAGAAGAAACAGTTCAAGCAGATTCGACCAGCAATAGTAAAACAATTAATTATGAAGTTTACAAAGAAAATTCAAATTCACTGTCACCAATGAATACGTTGTTTACCAAAAGCGCAACGATTACTCCCAATGATGACGGAACTTATAAGGTAACTATTATCGGCAGGACCACTAATCTCAATGATTTGAACGTACCAACGATTGACGGCCAAACACCAAAGGTTGCAACAAATGGCAGTCATCTTAAGGATATTAGCTTTAATGTCGCTAGTTTAGAGGACTTGGACAAAGACATTCCAGCAAAAGTAACGGTTGATACGAAAATTTTGAATCTTCCGATTGATAACCAGAATGTTACTTTTAAATTTGATTCGAGTTCAATGTATTCGCAAGGTGCTAACAGCACATTTGCGGACAGTTTGAATAAGTTGACACATGCTGAAAATAATATTACTAACGGTCTCAATAATGCCAAAAGTATTGTCAGTGGTTTACAAGCTAATGACGACAACGATAATATTATTTCCACACCAAGCGATAATTCCTCAACTAGTTCGACAACAAACACTGATAATAACAACACTACAGCCACTAAAGTTGATCCTAAAACAATTTTGAAAGAATTGACTTATAGTATTGCTAAAAATAATGGCGACGGTTCATTGATTTCACCTTACTTTACGAATACAGCTAAATTGATGCAAAATCCTGATGGCAGTTATTACGTTGAAGCCACGATTAAGTATCCAAAGAAATTTGGAACTAACGCCTTTGAAATCAACGCAATTAATGGTCAGAAACCATTCAACGTCAGTTTCCGTAGCGAAGGCGATAGCAATTACATAACATTCGACTTTCCAATTAAGAAAATAACTGATTTGAGTAATTTGATTCCCGGTGATATCACGATGAATATTCCTGATTTTGGCTTGAATAAAGATTTAGGATTCAAATTGAATTTTGATAGTTTAAATCCAGCTGATCTTTCAAGCTTGATGAGTAATACTGATACATCAGGGATGTCAGACTTGATTTCCAGCTTAGGCAGTATCAGTGACTTAGGCAATGTAAAAGCAACACCAACTACCAAATCAAATACAGCAGCCAAGCAGAATACCAATACATTACCTCAAACAGGTAATGAAACAAACGATGCTCTAGCAGTAATCGGTGGTCTAATCTTGGTTTTGACATTGATTTTATTAAAAGGTACATATTTAAAGAAGAACTAAATTCATAAGAAGATAATTTCCCTATTATGGAAATTATCTTCTTTTTATATGGAATAGACTTACTGGCTTAATTAATTATTAATCAAAAATATAAATTAAATTAGTCGGAAGAGATGAACATATTAACCAGCTGTGGGTGTGGCGTTATGGCTTCAGCCATTACACCACCGGGCGAGTTTTGAGATTCGCGTACTTTGCGAAGCTCAAAATCGAGGGACGAGACCGCACTGTGGCTCGGCCCGGTCCGCATAGTAGGTTAATATGTTCATCTCTGGAGACGGCCAACTTTGTTTTTACTTTACCCCCCGTTTGTGTTAATAATATTCTAATAATATAAATATCTACCATTTGGAGGGAACCATTATGGGGGCTATCAGCGAAAGAGATATTGTCACTCTTTGTGGTCAAGTGGGAACGATTCTACTAGAGAATGGTGCAGAAACGGCTCGAGTTGAAAATACAGTCGAATATGTAGGAAGAGCTGCAGATTTACCGGTTGTTTGTCACGCGACAATGACTGGTATTTTTGTTAGTTCAGAAAAAAGCGCTACCACTAGGATTTTTAAAGTCCGAGTGGGCGATTTTAATTTGCAAAAAGTAGATGACATCAATACTTTATCAAGAGAATTTAGCAGTCACAAAATTACTTATGATCAGTTACAAAAAGAAGTCGACCGAGTTGAGAATGAAAATCGTGATTTTTCTTGGCTGACAAAATGTTTCGGCGCTGGATTAGTTTCCATGCCACCAATGTTACTGTTCAAAGCTACTTGGGGCGATTTAGGAATAGCCTTTTTCGTTGGGATTATCGGATATGTTGCATCACAATATATCGGACATCATACGAAAATTCCTTATATACCAGTGGCGGTCGGCAGTTTAGCAATTAGTATGTTGGCACATGTTTTAGGAATTTATGGCATAGCTCATGATGCAAATTACATCATTATCAGCGCGTTGATGCCACTAGTTCCGGGAGTTCCAATGACCAACTCTTTGCGAGAAATAATTGAGCGAAATACTATTTCTGGATTAGTTAGAGCAACCGATGCCATCATGTCGGGAATCTCCATCGGAAGCGGCGTTATAATCGGACAAATCGTTATTAGAACAGTGATGGGAGGCTAATTATGTCAGAAATTATTTATGGATTCATTTTTGGTTTTCTATCAAGTGTCGGATTCGGAATTATTACGAATAATCCAAGAAGAACGTTGATACCGGCAGGATTAGTCGGAGCCATCGCGTGGATCGTGTACATTGTGGTCGGCTGGTACAATCACGGCCTGATCATGCCCAATCTGATGGGTGCCGTGGTAATCGGAATATTAGGAAATTTATGCGCGATATTAGTAAAGGCTCCAGTCAATATTTTTTATGTACCATGTTTAGTTTCACTAGTTCCCGGAGCAATTCTGTATGACAGTATGCGTAATTTCACATTGGGTAACGACAGCCAAGCTGCGTATGGATTTGTCAAAGCTTTAACAGTGGGGATGTCATTAGCAATAGGGTTTATCATCGCTGAAGTAATAGCCAACAAACTTTATCCACCAGTTAAAAGGTATTTAACTCAACGAGAAAATAGTAAAAAATGATGGTTGGTTTAAAGATGCCGTCTCCAGAGCTGGAAAATATTCACAAGCTGTGCGGACCGGTCCGAGCCAAAGAGCGGTCTCGGACCTCGGTTTGAAGCTTTGACACAGTTCGTCAAGTCTCCAAACACGTCCGGTGGTATAAGTACGGCACACAAATATTTCCCAGCTCTTCCGACTAATTAGTCAGTATTAGTTGAACGTAAAAGCGTGTAGATGAAAAAAATAAGTAAAAAAAATTTTGGGGGATTTTTTGGCAAAAAATGAACTTTATATCCGTTATAAGTAAATTTTATTAAATACAGATTTTCTACAGAAAATGAACTTTAAAAAAAGCAGCGAAGGCTAAATTCTAATACCTCGCTGCTTTTTTTACTCGAAAATTCTTGGGCCATTTATCTGTTTATGTTAAATAAAGTGCCTTCTTTTTCTATTTCTTCCTTTACAATATGGACAAACTTTCATATGACGTTTTTTATAATAAAGGATTCTTTTTACAGGCATTCGGAATTTATGGTCGCGGTTGTCTGAGCAATACCATCAAACTGGGGTTGTTGAATTATCCAATATTTCATTTGGTTGAGCCAAATAAATATTCGCAACAAAGTCCCAATATTCAATCAAGTCAGGGTGCTTATCTTGAAAGGAGTTCAAACCCGGTAAAGCTCGCCTATCATTACAGTATGGACAATTTGTACTGCCATATATGTGGTTATTAATTACATCTAAATATTCACCAGAACAAGTTGAACAAATCCATTTCACAGCATACCGGTATTGCAATACGGTTTAGTTGCTGGTAAAAAATATCTAATATCATTATATCTAGTGTTGATTACGAAAGCTATCACCACCGGACATCCTTATTCTGTCTAAACAAAGTGACCAAACAAGCGTATACTGATGAAAACAAGATTAGGGGTGCTTTCCATGGAAGATAATTGTCTCATTTGTCAACGTATCGCAATGATTAAAGCCAATCTGAATCCGTACTTTGTTAAAGAACTCTCAACTGGTTACGTGGTGTTAGCCGACAGTCAATATTTTCGTGGCTATACGTTATTTTTAGCCAAGGAACACGTTACCGAGCTCCATCTCATGTCGCCAGCCACCAAGACCCAGTTCATGTTAGAAATGAGCTGGGTCGCCGAAGCCTGCGCAAAGGTGTTTCACGCGGACAAAATGAACGTTGAAATGCTAGGCAACGGCGATTCCCACGCACACTGGCACATCATTCCCCGGCACAATGGCGACACGCCGACTCCAGGTCCCATTTGGTGGGTCAAGCCCGAAATCATGTACGCTGACGATACCGCACCCACCCCTGAGGATCTTGACTGCCATGAAATCTAAATTGAACACGGCGCTTGAGACTGTCATCAGTCACTACCGCTAATTAAAATGAGGTGAATCATTTGATCACAACACGCTTCTTTAAACCGACCGACGCTAAAAAGGTCGCAACCATGATTGCGACCACTTTACGAACATCTAATTGTCAGGACTATTCCAGCGACTACCTAGAGGCTTTAATCGCTGAAATGCCACCCGCCTTTTTCATAGCCAAAGCGCAACAAACGCACTTTTACGTTTTTGAAAGCGATGGACAAATCGTTGGCACTGGTGCCATTGGGTCCTATTGGGGTAAAGCAAATGAATTCAGTCTATTCGACATCTTTGCGTTGCCATCCTTTCAAGGACGCGGACTGGGCCGCAAAATCATCGAAACCCTTGAAGCCGACGACTACTTTAAGCAAGCTACCCGGGTAGAGATTCCAGCTTCCATTACCGCGTTAGGCTTTTATCAACACATGGGTTACACGTTCAAAGCTGATCACGATACCCTGGATTATGAACAATTGTACCGTCTAGAAAAATTTCCGACACACCTGCACTAAACTGAGTACAAGTATTTTCCTCTAAAACTTTTAAATTGTTTTTAATATAATTGAGATTATGTAACAAGACCCAAGATGTACTTTATTTAGGACAAATGGCAATTAATTATGTGGTCAGATTCATTGTATTTTGGACTTTATTATGGCTAAAAATATAATACAATATTGGATAAAGTCTATTTTTAAAAATATGTACTTTAAGGCTAAAACACTCACTATGATTTAGGTACAGCTTTTTAAAATAAAGTTCAAAAAAATTCACTTTATATTTATATTCAAGCAATTTTAGATTATGAAATATTTGTAATAGGTTATCAACTAGTATCGCTGGTATGAATATAAATTAAATAATCCCTTCATTACTAATAGGAAGAAATATCAAAATTCTTCTTATTAATAATGAAGGGATTTTTGTGTTTAATTATGCTATCAAAAAAGCAAATACCCTAGCCGGAGGTTGTCAGTAATATGGTCCAGCAGTGGAGGTGGCGTTATGGCTTTAGCCATTACACCACGGGACGAGCTTGGAGACTTGCCGAACTATGGCAAGGCTTCAAGTCGAGGTTCGAGACCGCACTTTGGCTCGGATCGGTCCCCACAGCGGACTATATTACTGACAACCGGAGGCGGCATATATATAAACAAATTTCAGTTTCTTTTCAAACTTGATTAGAATCAAGTTTTTAAATCAGCTTACCCAGTAGAATATGTCTTGTAAGTAAGAGAGAGGTAAGAACAGATGACAAAATTAAACGTATGGATTACAAAACATCAAAATAAAATCACCGCTTCAATCGCAATCTTGATTGCATTAAGTTTACTTTCAGATTTCGTATTGAAAATGGGAACTGCCGCTACGGTCTTCATGATCGTTGCCAGTATCCTCGGAGCTATCCCGGTAGCTCTACATGCCTTCAGCGCATTGCAAAATAAAGTTATCAGTATTGAACTTTTGGTAACTATCGCTGTTATCGGGGCGTTTATCATTGGAGAATATGAGGAATCCGCTGTTGTTACTTTCCTATTTCTCTTTGGTAACTATTTGGAACAGAAGACTTTGGAAAAGACTCGTTCTTCAGTTAAGAGCTTGACAAAGATGGCTCCAACAACCGCCGAATTGGTTGACGAAGATGGTAAAACTGAAACTGTCGACGTTGACGACTTGGATGAAGGGGACCACGTTTTAGTTAAACCAGGTGGTCAAATTCCTGTCGATGGCAAGATTATTGACGGAACTGGATATATGAATGAATCTTCAATTACTGGTGAATCAACTCCTGTTAAAAAAGGTATCGGTGATAAAGTTTTTGCTGGATCTTTAACAGATAACGGAACAATTACAGTCGAAACAACTTCCGTTGGTGAAGATACAACTTTTGGTAAGATTATCGAACTTGTTGAAGAAGCTCAAGATAGTCAATCACCAGCTGCACGTTTTATTGATAAATTTGCAACATATTACACACCTGCCGTTTTAATTATTGGAATTCTTGTTTGGGCAATCACCCGTGACTTTCCATTGGCTATCACCGTGCTAGTTCTAGGATGCCCTGGTGCTTTGGTTATCGGTGCTCCCGTTTCAAACGTTGCCGGAATTGGTAATGGTGCCAAAAATGGTATTTTGATGAAAGGTGGAAATGCCGTTAATAGTTTTTCACATGTGGATACTTTGGTACTTGATAAAACTGGTACTTTAACCACTGGTAAGATGAGCGTTACGGATGTGGATAACTTTGGTGACAAGACAGAGAACCTTGCTTTACTAGCTGCTGTGGAAAAAACTTCAGATCACCCACTAGGCCAAGCAATTGTTAAATACGCAACTGAACAATCAATTACTGAAACACCAGAATTACCTGAATTAGATACTGTTAAAGGCCAAGGATTAGTTGGTCAAAAAGATGATTTCAAGATTTTAGTTGGTAATGAACGTTTGATGAAAGCTAACGATGTTAAAATTTCCGCTGAACAAAAAGAAGCTATCAATAGTCGTATGAATGACGGTGACTCAGTCGTTTTGATGGCTGTCGGTCAAGAATTAAAATTAGTTGTCGGTGTTAATGATCAACTCAGACCAGATGCCCGTGAAGGACTCCAAGCTTTGAAAGATGCTGGTTTGAAACGTATCGTGATGTTGACTGGTGATAACAAAGTGGCTGCACAACGTGTCGCTGACAGATTGCCAATTGATGAAGTTCACGCTGAATTACTTCCTGAAGATAAAGTAACCTTTGTTAAGAAGTTCCAAGAACAAGGCAGTACCGTAGCTTTCGTTGGTGATGGTATCAATGATAGTCCATCACTCGCTACAGCTGATATCGGAATTGGAATGGGAACCGGAACTGACGTTGCAATTGAAACAGCTGATATTATCCTGGTTAAATCAAGTTTCGACGCTTTAGCACATGCTTATGTTTTGGCTAAGAAGACCGTTGCTAATACGAAAGAAAATATTTTTATCGCTGTTGGTACCGTCGCATTACTACTATTAGGCTTGATCGTTGGGGTTATCCATATGGGTAGCGGAATGTTTGTCCACGAAATCAGTATTTTAGTCGTAATCTTTAATGCAATGAGATTAATTAAAAATAAACCTGCAAAACTTGATTCAAATCAAGTTCTCAAAACAGCAAACTAGTTAAGATAGTATTTGTAAGTTAGTTGAGCAAGTGATTTTCGGATTACTTGCGAACTGTAAGTGATTCAAATTTGGAACATTTACAGCTCGTGGGTAGTTGAAATTTCACCGCGAAGAATTAAGAAATATGGAGGAATCAATTATGGCAAAAGCAATTTTACAATTAGGTGAATTAACATGCCCATCATGTATGACAAAAATTCAAAAGTCCGTTGAAAATCAAGATGGCGTTTCAAACGTCAAGGTTCTTTTCAATGCCGGTAAAGTTAGAGCAGATTTCGATGAAAGCAAGACTTCAGCTGATAATTTGGCTCAAGTAATCACAGATTTAGGATATGAAGTATTAAAAGTTAAAGTTAAGGAGCTTGCATAATGACTGAATTAACAATTGATGAAAAATTTGAAGCTGAACAAAAACAAGCTGACACAGATCACCACAAACCCACTGCCGGAGCAATGACTGGACATATCGTTTCCAATCATTTCCTATTAAATATTAAATTGCACCAATTAAAATGGTTTATTAAAGGCGCTAACGCCGAGAATTACAAAGCAGTTTTGAATCAAACAATTGACGAGAATAACGCTTGGTATGATAAGATAGCCGATGAATTATTAGATGAGGGTGAACTTCCTCCTTCAACTATGAAAGAATATTCCGACTACGCAATGATTGACGAAGATGGCAAGAACAAATACTTGAGCGCTGAAGAAATGATTCAAACAGTTGTAAATGATTTCAGTACTGACAATATGTTTGTTACACGTGCCATCAAGTTAGCTGAAAATGAGGATCGTCCATTTATGGCACAAGTTTTAGTCCAATTACTAGGATTCAATAATCACCAAATCAGAATCTACCAAGCTTTACTAGGCAAGAGTGCCCGTGAAGGCTTTGAAGAGGAAGATGACGAAGATTTCGATTAAGGAGCGATAATTAATGGCAAAATTGGCGCATGACCACACCGCAGAAGATTGTGTTGAATTAGTTTCAATCTTTCAAAATTTATCAAAGTCTGATAAAGAAACCATTGCAACGTTGGTGACTCACCATCACTACAAGAGCGGCGAATATCTATTTTCCGCAGGCGATGAAGCTGATTCACTAATCATTGTGGCCCACGGTCAGGCAAAGGTTTTCCAAATGTCTGCCAATGGCAAAGAGCAGATGCTCCGGATTTTACAGACAGGAGACTTCGATGGCGAAGCAGCCTTGTTTACAAATACCGATCACAACAGTTTTGCCCAAGCTTTAATGGACACCGCCGTATGTCAGATTAAACGTAGCGATTTTCAAAAGCTGATGCAACAAACACCAGAATTAGCAGTCAATATGGTCAATGCGTTAGGACGTCGAGTAGGACAGTTGGAGCAACAGACAACCGAAGTCACGACAGCCAGCGTTGAAAGCAGACTAGCTAATTATCTTTTGGAAACAAGCGCAGGCTTAGACGATGCAGTATTCACTCTTCCACTTAAAAAGAAAGATATCGCAACATATTTAGGCACGACCCCTGAAACAATCAGTCGGAAATTAACAGCCTTGGCAAAACAAGGAATGATTGAAAAAATCACGAATAATAAATTCAAGATTTTAGACGAAGATCGATTGATGATGATTGATTAAAGGCAGAGAGTGGAGACAGGGCGGTCAGCTCCCGAGCATTTGCGTAGCTTCACGAATTATCCGCGTACTTTGCGGATGATTTGGGAAGTTAGGCAAAGCGGAAGGAGTTGCCCTGTCGGAACTCGTTTTAAAATGAGAGAGTGGAGCAGGCTTGGGAATTTCCGATCATTTGCATGACTTCACGAATTATCCGCGTACCTTGCGGATGATTTGGGAAGTTAGGCAAAGCGGAAGAAATTGGCCTGCGGAACTCGTTTTAGAGCCACTGCCTATATGAAAAAAGATAACCAATAGCCCCAGTAATCCAGCACTTTAAGATTACTAGGGCTATTTATTTAAGCATTAAAGTTGTTGTATCTGAACTCCGTTTTAAATCACTGCTACACGAAAAAAAACAACACCCAGTCCCAGTAATCCAACACTTCAGAATACTAGGACTATTTATTCTGAAATCAAATTGAATGATTTGATTATTTCCAAACCATTTGTTTTTTAATACAAAGATTTGTTATTTCTTACCATAAATATCTTAATAAACACCTTGTTACCAGTTATAATTGGTATAGATGAATTTTAGTAAACTAAAAGGGGGATATGATGCGTAAGATAATTTTTGCCTTGTTCATTGCTTTAGGAATTGTTAGTACGGGGATGACTACAGTTGTTAAAGCCGCTGACACAAATAAATTTGGTATCACAATCGATGGTAACTTCAACGACTGGAAAGATAAGCCGAAAGTTGATTTCAAAAATCCTTGGGATACCGATCCAGTTAAGGAAGCTTCACTTTTAACCGATGGCGACTACATTTATTACTATGTGACGATGTCTAAGACTGGGAAAGCTAATTATCCAATGCAGGTCAATGATTACGAGTTAACTGTTGGTGGAAAAACTCACGTTATCTATATCAAGAATGCCAGTAATTTACCAGAGAATGCTAACCGGAAAGTAATGTTGCAGGATACGACTAAGGGTGATTACAATATGATTCATTCTCCAGCAATCGTTCATACATTTGCCAAAGACGGCAATTTGTACGCTTCAATGGAGTGCAAGATTCCGGCCGCTGACCTACATGCGACATCGATAGATTTACATGATATTTCAATGAAGAATCCAATTTTAGGAAATAAAGTCGTCGAAGCTAAAGGTGCCAGCACTGGACCAATTGTGTTAGCCAGCATCGGTTTTGGGATTGCTTTGCTCAGTTTTTTTACCGTTCCTAAGCTGAAAAAGATGACAAATAAATAAAAAATAATTATAATTTATTGTTATTTTTGGATATTATCAATATTATGTCCTATTTATTTTGATAACCAATGAATATGCATTAAATATTAATATTATGATGATATAATAATCCTCGAAGAGAGGGGATTGCATGAAAAAAATAATATTAGCGATGTTAGTTCTTTTAGGATTAGCATCTTTTAGCGTCACTACAAACGTGCAAGCTGCCGTTGATAGTAACTCAATGGGTAGCCCCAATATTAAGATTGATGGTAATTTTGATGACTGGAAAGATAAACCAATTACCGATGTTAAAGAACCCTGGGATAATTACAATATTAAACATGAATCTTTATTAGCTGATCAAGATAATATTTACTTTTATTTAGATATGTCACCTGTACAAGGTAACGGTTATTTAGATATTCAACCTTCAGGTTATAAGTTAACGGTTGGGGATAAAAAATTTGATATAACTATTAAAGATGATCCTTACATTTTAGATGGGAATACACCAAAAAAAGTACATTTATGGATTTATGAAGAGGATGGCGTAGGCAATGTTAATATGCTATCTAAAAAAGCTGAAGCATACGCTGCTAGAGTTCCCATTAATGTTGGTCAAGGGTATACCGAGAAGCTTGAGTTCAAGTTGCCTCTATCAGAACTTGGAATTACAGGAACTACTTCGCAAGAAATAACCATGAAGAACGCCAACTTGGGTACTCAAACTCTCCACGTAAAAGGTGGAAGTACAGGTCCCGTAGTATTGGCGGTCAGTGGTTTTGCAATTGCATTATTAGCAGTTATTAAGATGCCTAAGATAAACGAATTAAGGAAGTCGCTTCATGAATAGTATTTTACTATTCGGCATTATCATTTGGATATATATGCTGTCAGTTCTAAAAAGAGCAAAACTGACGGCATTTTCTTTTATCATCGGTAGTGTCGGATTCTTTTTCATTTTGATGGCTATGAGTACACCTTACTGGATATGGTTCTTTACGCATGCAGTAATCAACGGTGTTTCATGGTTAGGAGATCTGACAAAAATGAGTCAGACATATCCTAAATACGGTTTAGTTTACATCGTCAATAACCTTTCACCAGTGACGATGCAAATCGATTACGAGTGTTCAGGAATCATCGAGACTATGGCCTACATCAGTTTGTTAGCTTTTTATCCAACATATTCACGGAAGGAGAAAGTTTTTTACTTGTTGCTGGGGATGCTTTGGATTTACCTATCAAACGTATTGAGATTGATGCTAGTCATTATTATGGTTCATTTTGGTGGAGCGGGACTCTTTTATTTAGCACACACCATTATTGGAAGAATTGTATTTTATCTATTAGTAATTACACTTTATTACAACGTCTTCACTTATTCTCGACTATCTCAAGGTGTATATAAAATATTTAAGGAAAGAATAAAGCGAGCATGAGATATTTTTGGTATCTAACAGTTAGGCAAATGGGGTTTTGGTTAACCTGGGTCTTAATTCCAATCGTTGTTGAGATTGTTCCTGCATTCATCTCGGCAATTCTTTTGCTGGTTAGAAATAGGAATCGGGCCAAAGAACCAATGCCTATGAAATTACCATTTATTACGGTCATCGTGCCAGTTTATAATTCTGAAGACACACTTTATAATTGTGTGAAATCAATTAAAGATTCAACGTATCCTAGTAAATTAATTCAAGTTATTTTGGCTGATAACCAAAGTACCGATAATAGTTTTGGTGAATTTGCTCGAGCTCAAACGGATTTTGGCTTGAACATGCAGCTGCTTAAGACGAAAAAAGGTAAAGCCAATGCTCTAAATGCTTCAATTTATCAATCCATTGGAACGTATATTATCAACATTGATAGTGATGGAACTTTGGAAAAGAATGCTTTGATGAATATTGTTTTGAAGTTTGAAAATCATTTGGACATTTCAGCTTTAACCGGAACAATTTTGCCAAGAAAAGATATGGTCAAGCGGACAAAGAGTTTCCCACTACGACTATTACGTAAAAATGAGTACTTTGAATACGCTCAGGCCTTTCTTTCTGGGCGAGTAATTGAATCATACAGTGATCAGTTATTTACGATGTCAGGGGCCTTTTCAGCCTTTCGTAAGTCAACTATTATGAAAACATTTATGTACGACACCAAAACTTTAGGTGAAGATACGGAAATGACTTTCCAAATTCGTGATCGTTTGAAGAAGAAAGTTTTGATTTGTACGGATGCAATTTTTTACATCGATCCTATTAGTGGTTGGGATGAATTGTACCGGCAACGTCAACGCTGGCAACGTGGAGAATTGGAAGTTGCTAAGTCATATATGAGAAATAATGCCAGCCTCAAGAATTTCTTCACTAATTTCTTGGTACGGCGGATGATTATTGACCATACGTTTATTTTTCCCAAGATGATTTGGCTATTTGCCAGTTTTGTTTTACTATTTTTGCGTTATTCACCAGTTATTTTGAGCTTATCGTACGTAGTTATTTACTCCTTATACGTGTTAGTTTCAACGTTAAATTACTTCTGCGTCAGGTTACTGTTAAGCAATTTCCAAAATGAGGAACGTTTTTACAGGAAGTTGTTATGGGTAACACTGACTTTGCCAATGTATAACTTTATTTGTTCATGGTTCAGATTGATTGGTACGTTGAATGTTTCAGAAGACAATCATAATTGGAACTCATTAAGTTTTAAGGATGAGTCTAAAAGTGCTTTTAAAATTGTTAAACGGGATGTCCGTAATTTAGAGAGGAATCGATATTGAATATAGATGGTTATGAAACTTATAGTACTTACAAATTAACATCATATATAAACGCCAGTCACGCTGTCCGTTGGGAAGGTGGCATTGGCAAGGAACATATGCATACATGGGCCGTTATTTGCGAAATTCACATTAATAATAATCAGATGGTTCCGTTCAACCAGATTGAAAATGAATTGAAGGAAGTTTCTTCACGAGTCTCCGGTCGATTTTTGAATGAAGTGCCACCTTTTGATCACGTAAATCCAACGTTAGAAAACTTAACAACATATTTCTTCCAAGTTATCACCGAATTATTGCGTAAGAACAATGCTGTTTTGACACGCTTGGAAATCGGTGAGTCACCAACCAGATTTTATTGCATAACTTTGAAGTAATAGGTGGAGAAAATGAAAGAAAAGTTTTTTAAATTCGGAAGCAAGTTAGTTAAGTATCTTTTCTACTTCTTCCTTTTACTGACATTTTATTTTGCCATCACGTCGCCAAACTTGATTTTAGGTGATAACAACGTAACCGGAGCAGGAACAACGCTTTACACGACGTTTTTCATTATTATCAGTTTGGCTTTGATAATTACGTTTTTTACATATGAATCTTGGTCGGACTTTTTGAAATTTCTGTTTATTGATCGAAAGTGGATTACTGCCAGTGTCATGGTGGGAATAGCTATTATTTTTCAAATTATTTTTGTTTGGAATGTTCATCCGGCAATTGGATTTGATCCTGGTGCCTTGCATCAGGCGTTATACAATACGACTGATCCAGAGACAAAAGCTTATTTCTCATTATATCCCAACAATATTGCGACCATGTTAGTGATGCATCAGATTGCAGTTTTCTTTCACAGCAGGTCATGGTTATTGTTCGACGTTATAACGACGTTATTGGTTGATACATCGGCGTTATTCAATATTTTAGGGGTAGCCGTAATTGACCGTAAGAAGGTGCCATTGGCAATGTATATCCATGCACTGTGGTTGATGGTCTTTCCAATGATTATCGTGCCATATACCGATGCGTGGGTTTTGCCATTAGTTTCTTTGTACATCTTTTTGTATATTTTGATGCGTTATGGAAAGTTCCCTTGGGGTTGGAAAATTCCACTGGCTGTCTTATTTGGGATGACAGTTATTTTCTCATACCTCGTCAAACCTTCAGCTATCGTGGCTGTAATTGCGATATCGTTAATTGAATTCTTATACGTTTTCAAAGGTAAATTTTCTAAGACTAAAGTTCTTAATGAATTTATCTTTGCATTAATCGTTGTGATTGCAATGGTGCCAACATATTCTATTAGTAATTACGCGATTGACCATCAGAAGTATATGGAAATTAATACGTCACGAGCCATTGTTCCCATTCACTTTATGAGTATGGGTGTTTCAGGTGAAGGTGGTTATAACGCTCACGATGCTTTGATGATGGCGAGAATGCCCAATAAACAAGCGCAAGTTGACTATTCTAAAAAGATGTTAAAGAAGCGTTTGAAGAAAATGGGATTCTTCGGATATATCAAGTTTTTGTTCAGAAAGCATTCTAATAACACGGCAGACGGAACATTTGCTTGGATTAAGGAAGGCCATTTCATTATCGGAAATACCAATCCATCGCATAAAGGCTTTGGTGGTAAAATCCGAAACTTCGTTTACTTGTACGGAACAAATTTAGGAGACTTTCGTTATGTTGCACAAGTTTGGTGGGTCTTCCTTTTGACGGCTATTTTCTTTAATTGGAATGATGGTCGCAAGTTCGTGCAATTATTAAGATTGACGGTTATTGGTGGATTCATGTTCTTACTATTGTTTGAAGGTGGCCGTAGCCGTTACTTGATCCAGTACTTACCGGCATTTTTGATTTTAGCTACACTTTCATGGAGCAATTCATGGAATCAGCTCAAGGGGATGCTCTGGTGGATTGATAAGGATAAAAGCGAATGATAGCATGAAAAAAGAACCGATCAGTCATTCATAGGAGGGATTGATTGGTTCTTTTTTTGATGATCAGCAAGTGTTTGATTCTAAAACCAGTCGATATAATAATATACCAATGAATTGCAATGTAATTCATTGTATTACATTGTAATGCCCATATTGGCATTTTAAGCACCGTTATACAACGATACTTATCAAGTGGTATTTACAAAGGACTTTTAAAATAATTGCTCTAAATGGATTATATTGAGTAATAGAGTACATTTGAATTAGCACTAGTGGTATAATAGTGCTAATAAGACGAAAAAAGAGCAAAGCGGCAACTTTGCTCAGTGTTCAATACCATAGTAATGATATCAACATACAATATTATTCTACTATTATTTCAACCACAGATAAAGAAAATTAAGCTTTTTTAATTTTTTTCATTTTTGTGTTATTTGATGACTGTATTGAATGCCGTTTTAAAAATAAATCAGGAGGCATTTATATGGTCAGATTAAACTACCATAAGAACAATGATATCAAGGATGATAAGAAGTTTGTAGATTTTAACCTTTTAAAGCAGTGTGATGATTTCGACTGGATTGGTTTTAGTCCAATAATTGACAGTTATATTGGATATAATATTTCTTTATACGTAAAAGGCGAAAAAAAGAGGGTTATAAGAAACTTTTCTAATTTTTCAGAAAAACATTTTTATCCAAGTATAGGGTATGCTGGTAGTTCTAATGGCGGTCGGGGCGTTAAAGATAAGGCATTTCTTGAAGTTTTTGATTTGATAGCAATTAGAGAAAATGCTGCAAAAATTATGGAAGGAAATATCTTTGCACCGGTTGTTGTTGATGGGTATGGACAGGATAGAAATTCAGATTTTTTAATTTCACTTATGCTTCCACAATTGAGTGATTATACTGAGAAAGTAGCTAGACAAGAAGGACTTGAAATAAAAGAATCTGAATCTCAAAAATGGGATATCAAATTAGAGAAGTGGGTGCCTTTCAATGTAACAGTGGCCAAATTTCCAGATGATTTAGTCTTTAGACTGATTATTCCGGAAGGTATTCTGACACCTGAATTGCCTTACAGTGCTAGCGATTTTATATATCACTACTGTATGCAAATTGACAATTATAAATTGGATAAAGATAATAAATATACTCAAAAAACCTATAATGAAATGATAAACCAAGAGTACGGCTCTAACCATTCATTTATGTTGGATCGCTTTAAGCATATGAATGACGAGCAGCTTTTACGCTATATGAACAGTAGGGTTGCTAACTCGAAGTTAAATCGTGATAAACACGATAAAAAATAACACGTATACATAAAAATAACGTCGATTATAATTAATCGGCGTTATTTTTATGTATACGTGTTATCCGAATGATTTTTCCATATTTTATTGATATGTTCGGCAATTGATGATATTTTTAATACACTAAATGGTGTATAGGGAGATTAAAATATGTTTACTCCAGAAGAGATTCTGCAAAAGAGTATTGGTGCCGGAGTCAATAAACTTAAAAAGACACTTGTGGCCAAAATGATTTTAGGATTCATCGGTGGGGCGATGATTTCTATTGGATTCTTGGCTTATGTCCGCGTGACGGCTTCAATTCCGAGTAATTTAGCTAGTGTGAAAGCTTTAGTCGGAGGAGCAGTTTTCCCAATCGGTTTGATTGTTATTCTGTTGGCTGGTGGTGAATTGGCAACCGGAAATATGATGGCCGTTGGAACATCACTTTTTTCAAAGAAGAACAATTGGTTCGACTATTTTAAGAACTTGGCAATAATTACATTATTCAATTTTATCGGTGCTGTTTTTGTGGCTTATTTCTTCGGACATGTAACAGGATTAACACATGCGGAACCTTTCAGACAGGCAGTAATCGGTATTGCGGCAGGTAAGACGGGGGCTAGTTTTTGGTCAGCTTTCGTTTCCGGAATCGGTTGTAACTGGCTAGTTGGTTTGGCCGTTTGGTTGTCATTTGGTGCTAAAGATGCTGCAGGAAAGATTCTGGGTATTTGGTTTCCAATTATGATCTTCGTTGCAGTTGGATTCCAACATAGTATCGCCAACTGTTTTATCATTCCAGCGGCTATTTTTGAAGGTGGCAGCACATGGTGGTTATTCATTCAAAACTTTGTGCCAGTGTTCCTTGGTAATATTGTCGGTGGCTTGGTATTTGTTGCCGGATTTTATTACTTGAGTTATAAAACAAAAAATGCAGACTAAATTTGTGTTCATCTACAGAATTGAGAATATTCACCTGCTATGCGGACCGGTCCGAGCCACAATACGGTCTCGAACCTCGGTTTGAGGCCTTGCAAGGTTCAGCAAGTCTCCAAACACGCCCGGTGGTGTAACGGCTAAAGCCGTAACGCCACACCCACAGCGGGTGAATATTCTCAGTTCTTCCGACTAGTTAATTGCTATTAATTAATTAAATTAAGTATGTTAAAACAAAAATGGTTCCATTATTAATCTTAATTGATCAATGATGGGACCATTTTTTAACTTCTATAAACTATCGTTGTAATCCATAATTGTCCAAGTTAACGTTCCACTATATTTTTTGGAACTAGATAGACCATAATTCTTCAAAAGTAATCCGGAATTAGTGGTCCATTTATTCAGCTTAGAAAGTAAAGTAGTTGTTTCTGTATTATATGAATTGGTATCGCTAGCAATTATTACGGGGTTATTTGTCAAAACAGTTGAACCTGAGGCGTTCTTATTAACAATTACACCGTTGAATTTAGAATCGCCATTAGTTAATTCACTGGCTGATACTTGCAACATCCAAGGATTTTGATAGCTGGTAACTGAAACGTCGTAGTTATTAGCACGCTGAATGTATTCTTTCAAAGATAGGTAATTGAAGGATTTAAATTGCAAGTCATCATCTGGTTTCACTTGCAAAAGGTGATTAGGCTCGACCTGAATATTATAGGTGGCAGTGTTGGATGTTATTCCGTCTGTATCAATAGCACTGATAGTAACTTTTTGAGTTTCGTTATTCGGGAATAGACTCCAGAAATCTAAGCCAGCCTTTTCAATAACTGTTCTTAAAGGAATCACGTCACTTAAAGTATCGGAATTGGCTGAAACGGTCGTATTATAAGTTAGATTGTGACCACCAACGCTGATTTGATATTGAATTGGATCGTTAGTCGCAAATTCAGGACTAGCTTTCCCAGTGTAATTAAGATTTGTGTTTAAATTTAACGTTGCGTTATCTTGCTGATAAATGAGCGTAACTGGGTTAGTCATTGGATTAGTTAGGTTTAAAGTCCAATCTTTTTTGTAAAGAACCGTGAATTGAGGAGTACTTGTTGTTTCAATATCATTTGAACCAGTAAAAGTGGCAGGTTGCTCACCGACGGTAATGTCAGCCTTAGTTTCATTGACAGCAACACCATTGATAATGATGTCAGCTATTTTTGAAGTTGCTGAAATATTACCTAGGTTTTGTAAGAAAGTATAATTGATTGTTTGAAGTCCATCGGAATCAGTTGATATTGCTCCGGCTGGAATAGATTCTGGTTTACCATTTTCATATTTGATAGTACCGATAGTTCCATCGGCAGTATCGTAAGTAATATTTTTAGGCAGAATAATTTTTGAAGCAATATCTTTCCAATCTTCACGACCATCTTCGTAAGTCAATTTATAATCAAGTTGTATTTTATCACCACTGGCAACTTTACGGTCGGTCGTGTCGCCAGTTCCGCCATCAGGGTCGTCGAACATAACTTTATTCTTCGTTGTGTCAGTTACAGTTGTGTCGATTGAGGCATTAACCAAATCTGGAATTGATTCGACGGAAACTAACTTGCTAGCAACATTTGTATTGACATTATTATTGGCTCCTGTGAATCCCCAATAAATTTTACTGTCTGAAGTGATATCACCTAATTGTGTCATATCAACTGTGATATTGTCATCTATACGCTTGCTGTTATTATTTATTGACCCATCAGGGAACTTGTCATTATATGAGTAGGAAATTGTGGCTGTTTTTAAATCCGCTGATGGCATCCATCTAAAAGTAATGTGGTGCCAAGCGACAGAATTTTTGTTAGCATCGGTACCATTAGCAAGGTCAGCTCCTTGTTGACGATGTATATGAAACATTGTATATCCTTCTGGAAAAGGACTATAAAAAGAAGTGTTGTCAAATTCGAGTGGGTAATAAGTTGAAGGAAAACTTGGATAAGTTACCGCAATATGGCCGTATATTCCTTCAGCCCCTAATGCTGTATCATCAGGGAAACCGGATGGAGCAGTGACAGTGGCTCTTTTTGTGTCAAAAGAGCTTGTAGAATAGTAAGAATATAAGGTGTCCATAGAGTACATAATTGGTGGGTAGACGGCCGAATTAGCTTCTTGTTTTTGCGTATCGAATTCTAATGCAATACTGTGTTGGATGGCCGTTTTGGCCACAGCTTCGGGAGAAGCCAGAGAACCAGTATAACCTTTGTTGGTAGATTTATCGTAACCATAAACGCCGAGGCCTTCTTGACCGGCCCCCATTTCAGTTGAACCATCCTTATTGTTTTGTAGAACCAAAGCCATACCTTGCCCATTAACTGTTTCCGAGCTATTACCGGGACCAAAGCTCATCCAGAAAGAAAGTGTTTGTGGCTTTCCCGCTTTGAAATAAGCTGTATCCATATTGGACCAAGCAGAACCGTATGAACCAGTCTTATTTTTGACTGCATATGATCCAAGTATGCCGTTATTAGTATTATCTGCACTATTAGTAGCAGTACCATGAGCTAATACTAAAACTTTATTATTATTGGAAATAAATGCTGAATTAGACTTAAATCTGAAGGAACTATCAGAAGAATTATTAGTTGGATCTTTAATAGTAAAATAATTACTCATTAATAGACCAGTAGGAGCTTTACTCACAGTGTCTTGATCAGCGCTACTCAAATCAGCATCGGTTGCAGCTGAAACTCGTGTAAAACTAAAAAGCATTGCTAAAGAAGAAATAAGCAAAGCAAAGACGACTGGTAATTTAAATTGGTTTAGGTGTTTCATTCTTTTTCCCCCTCACAAAAGAAATAAATGAAATAGTATACATAATGTACACTAATATTAATGAACATTTTATTCATAATATGTTATTAAATTATATAGAATTTGAGTTCAAATATGAACTAAAAAGTTTGCTTTTTAGCATGATATATATACTAGGCAATATTGCTAATATGCGAGTATCAAAGGATAAAACAACTCATATCTATTAATTGATATTGTTATAAGGGGGTCGTCTTTGTAATCGTTAAAATTTAGTGGTAACATTATATAACTTAAAATTAAGAGGTTATTATGATGACAAGCAAACCTAAAGTTAATGAAGTAGACGAAAAACAAAAAGAGCAAGCCCATTTAAACGATGTGGTTGCTCAAATTAAGAAGTCTGAAAGTCGTCTCCAGGAACACATGGAAGTTGCCGAAGAAGATTTAAAAGTTATCAATAATGCTTTTGATGATATTCATATTGGTATGGATGGCGATTCTATTTCGATGGATGCGGCATTGTCCATTCACCAACAACAACAGATGCTCGATGAAAGAAATAATAGTTGGCAACAGTCCCGTCAACGTTTGGGAATTCTCAAGAAACTTGAAAAGACACCGTTCTTTGCTCGTTTGGATTTCCAAGAAAAAGGTGAACCTAAGAAAGAAACAGTGTATATCGGTTTGAGTTCATTCACTGATAAAGCTGATCATTTCTTAGTCTATGATTGGCGTGCTCCAATTTCTTCTATCTATTATGATGGGAAATTAGGGGATGTCACATATCAAACACCTGATGGCGAACAGGATGTCAATTTATTCTTGAAGCGTCAATTCCTAGTTGAAGATGGAAAAATCAAAGCATATTTTGATACTCAAGAGACAATCGGTGATCAGATGCTTTTGGAAGTCTTGGATGGTAAATCTTCGACACACATGAAGGGCATCGTTAAGACAATCCAGAGTGAACAAAATAAGATTATTCGTGATACCAAATCGAAACTCCTATTTGTTCAGGGTGCTGCCGGTTCGGGTAAGACATCAGCTATTTTGCAAAGAATCGCGTTTCTACTATATAGATATCGTGGAACTTTGACATCTAGTCAAGTTGTTATGTTCTCACCAAACTCGTTATTTAACGACTATATCAAGAATGTTTTGCCTGAAATGGGTGAACAAAACATGGTCCAAATGACGTACAAACAATTCTTAGCCCGTCGTTTGCCAAATTTAAATGTCGAAAGTTTATCAGATCAATTTGAGACAGTTGTTGATACTGATAGTAAGAATATCGGTAAATTTGTTTCTGATATTGAATTTTTCAAGATTTTGACAAATTACAGCAAATTGCTTGGACAAAGCGGAATTGCCTTCAAGGATATTAAATTCCAAGGCAAAGTCTTTATTCCTAAGGAAAAGATTCAAGAATTTTATTACAGCTATGGACCTCAATATAATTTGGGTAATCGTCTCGATGCGACGGTTGACCGTTTGATTAAGCTATTACACCGTAAGATTGGTGCCGAAATGCGTTCCAATTGGGTTTCCGAACAGATTGAAAACTTGAGTAAAGAACAATTGCAAGCTTTGTATACTACAGCTGATCAAGAATTCAAAAATGGTGACGAAGAGAAGAAATTCTTGGCTCGTAAAATCGTTACAACTATGATGCAAGGTGTTTATAAGAACATCAAGCACTTACGTTTCTTGAATGTTGCGGCCAACTACTTGAACTTCTTAAAAGCTGTGCCAAAGATTGTTGATTTAAGCGAACACGGCATTACTAATGAGCAGTGGAATCAATTCGTTGATAAATTTATTCAAGGATTCCAGAATAAACAAATTTCAATGAACAATTTAAGCCCATATCTTTACTTGTATGATTTGGTCACAGGTAAGCACGGTGAACTTGATATGAAGTTTGTCTTTATTGACGAAATTCAAGATTACACACCATTCCAATTGGCTTACATGAAGTACAAGTTCCCAAGAGCTCGTTACACAATGTTGGGTGACTTGAATCAATCAATTTTCACGAAGAAGAACAGTCAAACATTGCTTGCTGAAGCACAGAGCCTTTTCAATGCGGACGAGACAAATGTTGTCCAACTAGTTCATTCATATCGTTCAACTAAGCAAATTACTGACTTTACCAAAGCTATTTTGACTAACGGTCAACGAATCGAACCATTCAATCGTGATGGTGATTTGCCAAATCTATTGATGTCACAAAACGTTGATGAATCTGTTCAACAAGTTTTGGGACAACTTAAAGAGAACGATAAACGTAAATTTACCACAGCTATCATTGCCAAAACTTTGGAAGATGCAGCTAAGTTGCACGAATTATTAGGCGCTCAAGGTGTTAAATCAACTTTGATCCGCTCAGAAAACCAACGTTTGGCAACTGGAACAATTGTCTTACCATCATTCTTGGCTAAAGGTTTGGAATTCGATGCAGTCATTATGTGGGATGCTTCAAAGGATAAATTTAGCGAGGATGAACAACAATTAGTTTACACAATTGCTTCACGTGCCATGCACAAGTTGACGATTACTTCGATTGGAGAATTGTCACAATTATTACAACGTGTACCAGAGAAATATTATCAAGTTGCTGAACCTAAGGCATAATATGACGAATAGTTATCAATTTTAGTAATTGATGCTATTCGTTTTTTGTTGTCAAAAAATAAAAGTAAAGTTCTCTTTAAATGAGAATAATGTTGCAATAAAGTAAAATATTTCATAACAAATAATAAGTATTTATGATTTATGAAATCATTCGCACAAATAATTCCTGTATGATATTTACATATAAGAGGATTTCTACAATTTGTGAGGGAAAGAAGTATGAAAAATAACAGAATAAAATTTATATTGTTAATGATGGCTTTTTTAACCATTTTGGGGTTAACAACTAAATTTTCTTCGGTTAAGGCAGCGACGACTCCGCCTACAAAAACTGAAGTATATCAGGATGCTCCAGATGGATTATCGTTGGACGGATTAATTGATAATCCTAATTATGAAAACGGAACTAACGGAGCAACTTTGTTAACCAATTATCCAGCTAATATCGTTGAAATGTTAAGCGCCAATAAAGCTAACAATCAAGTTAGTTCTTTTTGGGGTAAAAAATATAGTGATAGTTCTGAAACCAAGCTATATAATTCTTTCAGATTAGATAAGCCGCAGACTATTTCAGCGTGGCTTTATTTTGGCGATACTTATCATTTCTACAGTGATAAATCAGGGAGTAAGTCTGATCTTTATGATAGTACCGTGAAAGATAATTTAACATCTGATGGTATGGCTTTAGTTTTACAGGATGATTCCAGAGGTGCTAAAGCTATATCCACAGCTATCGGTGGTACTGATAAAGGAAAACCCTCCTATGGAGAAACTTTAGGTGTTTGGGCTGGTAGTTCTGCCGATCACCAACCATTAACGGCCACTGGTGGAAGTATCCTTAGTCCACCTTCTGCCACTTTATTTGATAATTTATATACTACAGGTATTCAAAATAGCTTTGCGTTTGAAATGGATGCTGTTCAAAATTATAGGGCACCAAAATCCGCTCTTGATGGTCTGATTTTTGAAAAGATAACTGGTACAGATGATTATTTTGACGCAGATAGTAACTATAAAGGACAACATCTAACTACTGGTTACCCTGGGGATAGTGCAACATATAAATCAGCTATGGGTACTTACAATGTTAATAAAGGTTTCTATTATTTTTCACAAGCATATCAGAGCGGTACTTCCAATAATATTGAAATTTCTGGATATTCATCTTCTAGTCCTTCTGATATGAACGCGGACAAAGCTTGGCGACATTTGACATTTAAATATACTCCGCCAGCTGATGCAGGTTCGACAATGGCATCTTATAAATATAGTTTTAATGATCAAAAGATTGATGGAACGGCTACTGGTTTTAATCTTAAAAGTTCTGGTAGTGGCTCAATCGATTTATCTAAAGTTAGTAAAAACGATAATATTCGCTGGGGATTCACAGCCTCAACTGGTTCAGAATATTCCGCTGCGAAAGATTATGCGATTATCATGCAGCAGATGCCTAATACAGCTAATGTTGAAAATACGGCTAAACTTTATGACATGTCACAATATGATAGTAATGGTGAATTAGGCCGTGAAATTAGTGACTTGAATCAAAATAACTTGTACAATCCTTCACTCAGCAACCCAATAGATGGATTCTTAAATAAAACAACTTATAATGTTGCTAATAATGATAATTTACTATTTCAATATGACTTGAAATATGATTCTGGAACGATGAATACTGGTGACATTAAGAGTGTGCTACATTTACCTAAAAACATTAATTTCAAGGCAGGACTATCGAGTTCTGTTGGTGACCAAAGTATTGGCAAAGTAGTTTACTCGGGTGAAGGCTCTGACCCTAGTAAGTCATTTGAGATTTCAGCTAGTGACATTACAACTGATGCTAAAAGCGGAGATCAAGTATTAAACATGGACCTTCCTGATATGGATACTGAAGGTCAAAAAGCGACCATTTATCTTTATGGGCAAGCAAATGCGACAACGACACCACAGTTAGTTGATGGTGAACCGATTTCTTACCGTAGTAATAATTTTATTTCTGATGTTACGACACCTGTTTTCATCATTAATGATCAATTGAATATTGCCAGTGATAAAACTGAGCAGGATGTAGCTTCAGATGAAGATGTGACACTTAATGGGACAATTAATTATGTAAATAACTCGACCTTTGATAATAAGGCAGTTCAGATACATACAACTATCAATGGTAAAGATATTGGTGCTGCCACAGCCAACACAACTTCTGGGGCAACGACTGGTAGCTATACGATGGCTGCATCAAATGCATTGAGTGAAGGCAGTCCGTTGAAGATTGGTAAAAATACTATTGAAGTTTATGCAACGGACTCCTTAAATCGAGTGTCTAATAAAATAACTTATACAGTGAATGTCAAAGATTATAAGGATTTAAAATTGGTGGCAACTGGAGATAATCCTCAGACTGTTAAGGTTACTGATCCGATTACGTTGACTAGTGATTTGTCATATACAAATGGCGATAATATTGATTCTGGTACTTTAAAGGGGTATTTCAAAGTTGATGATGGCATGTATACAAGTATTGGTGTGAGTGGTAATGGTATTTCAAATCCAGCAAACCTTCATATCAAAATTCCTGCTGGTACTCTATTAGCTGGCACACATACAATTACTTTTTATGTAAGTGACGGAAAGCGTGATTCTAATCCGGTTGAGTATAAGGTTATCGTTAATGATAAAGAATTGATTTTAACACCTGATTCAACCGATTTGAAACAAACCGTACATGACAACAGCAATGTGAGATTAAACGGAAGTTATGCATATGCAGATAACTCCAATTTTACGAATAAAATTACGTCAATTAAGTATCAAATCACCAACGCTGATGGAACAAAACAGGCTGAAGTATCACAAAATGTGACTGATAAAGTTACTGATAAGGGTGACTTTACAGTTGAGTTGGAACCAATTGGAGCCAAATTATTTGATGACAATAGTCAACAATCGGTTGATGATTATCTGAAAACAGCAACTGGTTTAAAGGTTGGTCTCAATGAGATTGGTGTAACTGCTTATGATGGAGATACAGCATCGAACTCAGTAACTTATGAGGTAAATGTGCCTGATATAACACCAAGTATTTCAGCAACAAAAGCTGAATTAACGGCAATTTCTAATTTACCATTTAGATTACCAATGACTTTCACATATCCAACGAGTGATTCAACTGATTATCTTTTGCAGAATGGTGATCTAGCTGTTTTTGCTCAAACTGATGGCAATAGTGATACACCGGTTATGACCTTGGCTGACCGACCTAAGAAATCTGAGGATAAGGTTAAAACACCGTATAAGCTTAATCCGAAAACTAGTTGGACTGATAAATTGTCAGCTGGCGACTACAAATTGAATGCCTACGTGATGGATCGATACCTACGTAAGACGAATACCGTTAACTATACAGTCAAAGTTTTGCCAACCGGTGCGCAAGTCGAAGTGGATGATTATCGTTTCAAGACAATTGACCCACGTGGCAGCATTGTTCCCAGATATGTCCAACGTGACGGCAACTGGGATATAAAAGTTGATAGTTACAAGTCCAAGTGGAAACTACAGGCTCAAGCTGACAATATGAAACGCCAAGATGAAAGTGGGAATTACAGTGAAATCTCTAACTTACAAATGGTGCAATTAAGTGAAGATTCTGGTACTCCAATCTCATTATCAGAAAATCCAACGATTGCTTCTGGTGATAGCACGGCTTCGGAGAATCCTGTTTCTTATTCGATTTTTGGTGATAATAGTGACCCTAATACCGGTATTTTACTAGGCACAAGGGGAGTTCCGTTATCTGGTGAATATCAAAGTACTGTAACTTGGTCAATGAGTGATGCACTATAAAACGAGTAATCTAGTCTGATTGCTCATTTTTTTGTGTTTTGAAACTTGTTATTTAAAAATGCTTTTGTAAAAAGTTAGGTTGGATTCAAACTCATCATCTGTAAGCAACTTATCGGGATCTGTATGGAATAAAATATCGGTATGAATTCCTGCTTTGTTGAGCTCTTTTTCTAAATCCAACATCGTTTTTGATTCATGATTCTTCTCATTTCTTTTTTTCAATTTTCTCCAAGCAATGTAGAGGTGTGGGGCGCCAAATCCTCGACCAAGATTGAAGATGTAGTCACTGTGTTCTTGGTTTAAATATTCGACCAGCTTGTTAACTGTAGATTCATCAACGTTATTGTTTAAATGTTTTTGGTCAAAAATTGAGATGACTTCTTCAAGTCTATCACCAACTTTTAAGTTATATAGGGCGCTTTGAACATCGTCCAAATTAAGAAAATTATCTGCTAATGCTTTAATCTCACTGTTATTCATAATTGTTCTCCAATCAATAATTATTTCTTAAAGGCATTATACATCATTATGCGAACATATGTTTGTATAATTGGAACTTTTTACTATTTTTTTGAAGAACAGCGAAAAATGTAAATAATCGAATTTATTGCCACCTTTTCCGGAATGCATTATGTTGAATGTATAGAAAAAACTTTGGAGGTCAGCTGGATGGTTAAATACGATTACGACGTACTTTATATTGGAGCGGGTCATGCCACATTTGATGGTGGGGCACCGTTAGCTAAAACTGGTGTCAAAGTTGGTGTTATCGAAAGTGGTTTGATTGGTGGAACTTGTCCAAATCGTGGCTGTAATGCCAAAATCACATTGGATGAGCCAGTTAAAATGGTCCGTGAATCTGAACGAATGGGCGATATTTTTGAGGGTGATCTCAAGCTTGATTGGACGAAAAATGTTGAACATAAACAAGAAATTATCGAGAATTTACCACAGGATTTAACTGAACGTTTGGAAAGCAATGGTGCGATGATAATCAAGGGTCATGCGACGTTTAAAAATAATCACACTGTTATTGTCGATAATGTGGGTGAAGTTACGGCTGAAAAAATTGTGATTGCGACAGGATTACGACCACACCGTTTGAATATCGTTGGAACTGAACTGGCGCATGATAGTGAAGACTTCATGAATCTCAAGCAGTTGCCAGAGCACATTACGATTGTCGGCTCCGGTTATATTGGAATGGAATTTGCTACAATAGCGAATGCCGCCGGAGCTCAAGTAACCGTCATGTTGCATTCTGACAAAGTTTTACGTAATTTCCATCAACCATATGTCAAAATGGTAGTCGATGATTTGAAGCAACGTGGTGTTACATTTATCGAAAATTCACGGGTTCAGTCATTTGAAAAGGTTGGTGCCAGTTATCAAGTAAACTATGCCGATGATCAACAATTAACCACTGATTGGATTTTGGATGCAACAGGTCGAATTCCTAACCTAGACAATTTAGGTTTGGATAACGTTGGAGTGAAATACGATAAAACTGGAGTTTTCGTAAATGATTATCTCCAAACAAATATCGAGAATATTTATGCGGCTGGGGATGTGGTATCCAATAATTTACCAAAAGTAACACCGGCAGCTTACTTTGAATCGAAATATTTGATGAAATTATTCTCTGGTCAAACGACTGAACCAATTGATATGCCAGTGATTCCGTCAGTTGTCTTCACGTCGCCACGAATTGCCGAAGCAGGTGTTTCTGTAGAAGAAGCTGAAGCAAAAGGTTATCAAGTTTCTGAGAATGATTTAGCCAACTATTGGTATTACAAAGTTGATAAGGAACCGATTGCTCAGAGTAAACAAATTCATGACAAAGATGGTCATTTATTAGGTGTGACTGAAATTAGTGATCAAGCTCAGGATGCAGTGAATGCCTTGTTACCAGCAATTGAATTCAAGTTAGACCCAGAACAAATCGGACGATTAACTAGTTTGTTCCCAACAATCGGTTATGCGGCATGGCATCGAGCATAAACGCGCAACAAAACATAGCTTTTTCCGCTTAAAACAAAAGAGACAAGCAATCAAAAATCGGATTACTTGTCTCTTTTGCGTAATTTATTCTTGAAATTGACTGTTATACATATTAGCGTAAAAACCATTTTCTTTCATCAACTCGGTATGATCACCACGTTCAATAATTTCACCATCTTTGACTACTAAGATTACATCCGCATTCTTAATAGTAGATAATCTATGGGCAATAACGAATGATGTTCTACCTTTCGTTAATAAATCCATGGCCTTTTGAATCTGTTCCTCAGTTCTAGTATCAACTGAACTTGTGGCTTCATCAAGAATTAACATTGGGGCATTTCTGATTAAAGCTCTGGCAATAGTTAATAATTGTTTTTGACCAACTGACAAGCTGACAGAATCGTCCAGCAATGTATCGAAACCATTCGGCAACGTATCAATAAAGTGATCGATGCCGACAGCTTCACAGGCTTTTCTGATTTGTTCGTCTGTTACGTTAGGTTGATTATAAACTAAATTATTTTTAATAGTGTCGTCGAATAACCAAGCGTCTTGCAATACCATATCGAATTGATTACGTACTTCGGTACGCTTCATATCAGTAATATCAACGCCGTCAATTTTAATCGTACCGCTGTTTAAATCGTAGAATCTCATCAATAAGTTGACGGTCGTTGTCTTACCAGATCCAGTAGGACCAACGATAGCAATTTTTTGACCAGGTTTAGCGTGCATCGTAAAGTTTTTCAAAATCTTTTGACCAGGTAAATATCCAAATTCAACGTTATCGAATTCAACATCCCCAGTAGTTTTGATCAACTTATCAGTTTTTTCAGAATCGTCAACTTCTTCAGATTCCTTCAAGAATCCGAAGACACGTTTCATCGCAGCTGATGCAGTTTGTAAACTCGAGAATGCTTGAGCAATTTGTGATAGTGGTTGTGAAAATAGACGAACGTAAATCATGAAAGCAACGATTGTACCCATGCTCAAATTACCGTTGATTGCCATGATACCACCAACGATACAGACCATAACGTAACCGAAGTTACCAATGAATCCCATCAATGGTTGCATGATACCAGACATGAACTGTGACTTCCAAACGGCATCATACAAGTGATTGTTCATTTGATCGAAATCAGTTTTAGCTGTATCTGTATAATTGTAAGTTTTAACAACAGCGTGACCTGAGTAGATTTCTTCAGTATAACTTGAGATATCGGCTAGGCGACTCTGTTGGGCATTGAAAAATTTCTGTGATTTAGACATCAAAGCGATGGTACCGATAAAGCCAGCTAGCACGGAAACGATAGCGGTAATACTCATTGGAACATTTGTTACTAACATCATTATGACAACGCCGACAAATAAAGTGACGGAGGAGATCAACGTTCCCAAACTTTGGTTCAATGATTGTCCCATGGTATCCAAGTCATTGGTAACACGGCTTAAAGTGTCACCTTCGTTGTGAGTGTCGAAATAGTTCAATGGTAATTTATTGATTTTAGTAGTGATTCTGGTTCTTAATTTTTGAGTGAACTTCTGTGTTACGGTTGCCATGATGAAGCCTTGTCCATATGACATAATAGCTCCAACAGCATAAATTATTCCCAAGATGATGACGATTTTCATAACTTGAGCGACATCGATACCTTTGACCAAACCGTCAGTTATCAAATCAGTAATTTTACTCAATTGACTCGGACCAACAATTGAAGCAACGCTACCTAAAATGGCAAATATTACCGCAATAAGAACTGGTCCAATATATGAACGTCCGTATTCAACAACGCCATCTTTGATACTGACTCCTCTAGTATTAGCTCTGCGCATTAGGCAAGTTCCTCCTTTGATAGTTGTGAGTATGCGATTTGTTGATAAACTTCGTTATCTTTTAGTAATTCTTCGTGTGTACCTTGACCGACAACTTGGCCTTTATCCAACACAATAATTTCGTCGGCATCGATAATCGTACTGATACGTTGGGCAACGATAACTTTGGTTGTTTGTGCAGCTTTTTGTTTCAAAGTGTCACGTAATTTTTTGTCAGTTTCATAATCCAAAGCTGAGAATGAATCATCGAACAATAGTATTTCGGGTTTTCTAGCAATAGCACGAGCAATGGCTAAACGTTGTTTTTGACCACCGGAGAAATTGTCACCATGTTGGGCAACAGTTGAAGCTAATTGCTGGTCTTTTTCTTCAACAAAAATCTTTGATTGGGCTATGTCTAAAGCATCATAGGCTTCATTATCAGATAGTTGGTCTGACTTATTAGTGCTTGTTCCGAAGTCGATATTGCTCTTGATATCACCACTGAATAACACAGCTTTTTGAGGAATATATCCAATGCGATTATTCAAATCTGACTGGGCGTAATCTCTGACATCGACATTATCGATTAAAACTTGTCCACTAGTCGCATCGTACAATCTAGGAATCAAGTTCAAAGCTGAACTCTTACCACTACCAGTTGATCCGATAATAGCGACAGTTTCGCCTTGCTTAGCCTTCAATGATAAATTCTCAATCGCAGGTTTTTCAGCACCAGGATATTTAAAAGTAACATTTTTGAATTCTAATTCACCTTGAGTTTTTGGTTCAGATGCAGATTCTTGATTAAATTTAATTGATGGTTTAATTGCTAAAACTTCGTTGATTCTTCCAGCTGAAACAGTTACACGTGGCAATAAAATGAAAATCATTGATAGTAGTAGGAATCCTAAGATAACTTGCATGGCATATGATGAGAACACAATCATGTCACTGAACAATGTTAATCTTTGCATCCCAACAGCTTGGTTGATGATAACTGCACCAATTCCGTAGACGGCTAGTGTCAATGCACTAGAGATGAATGTCATTCCGGGGTTCATCAAAGCTAAGAAACGATAGGCAAACAAGTTAGTACCAGTTAAATCATCGTTTGCTTTGTTAAACTTATCGTTTTGGTAATCTTCAGCGTTATAGGCGTGAACAACCCGAATACCAGATAGATTTTCTTGCGTAACTAAGTTCAAACGGTCAGTTAAACTTTGAACCATTTTGAATTTTGGTTGAACCTTAGTTAAAATAAGCGTCAACATTAAGCACAAGAGTACTACGGCAACAGCAGTAGCAGTCGTCCATTCCCAGCCTTTACCAGCAATCTTAGTAATTGCCCAAACAGCAGTGATGGGAGCTTTGATGATAACTTGTAGACCCATAGCAACGAATTGTTGAATTTGGGTAATATCATTGGTTGAACGTGTTAACAAACTTGAAACGGAAAAATTCTTAATGTCTTGAGTTGAGTAATCCATAACTTGGTTGAAGACATCTTTTCTAACACGGGCGGAAAAACCACCAGCAATTTTAGCAACGAAGTAACCTGTCACAACGGCGGCTAGGACACTGGCAATTGAGCAAAGAATCATCATCGCACCAGGTTGAATAATCTGGCTGACGGTTGTTCCTTTAGTCTCGATTCGTTGAGTGATTGTTGACATGTATCCGGGAATGCTTAGTTCCAACCAGACTTGAATGACGATGAACAAGGTACTTATCGCCATCATGCCGTATTCTTTTTTATTCATTCTTTTTAGTAGCTTAAACATTGGCAACTCCTTATCCTATATAGGTTCGCATGCGAACTATATATCTAAAAATAAAATGCTTATTCAGCATTTTTAGAAATTTGTTTCAAAACTTTGAAAAAGGTCTTCATATCATTGTCGGAAATATCTTTTTTCAATGACGATTCCACTTCTGAAGCCGCATTATCGACCTCTTGCATTTTTGCTCTGGCTTGCTGTGTTAACATCAAACGTTTATAGCGTGCATCTTGACTAGAAGGGGAAGTTTCGATGATACCATTCTTGACCATCCGCTGAACTAAACCACTGGCAGTGGACTTACTAATCGACATTCCGTGTTCGAGATCTCTTTGGAATACTTCGTGGTCATCATTCATTGCAATATAACCGGCGGCCATTCCTTGCAACTTAGATATATGCTCGGGAGCATGATTAAATATCGGATATTGCGCTTTAATATAACGGTCAATTTTCAAAGAAGCACCTCTGATTTGAAACATAATTGTCGTCTCAGGGTCAATCATGATATCTTCCTCCTGTTCGTTCGTATGCGAACTATATTACTTTCTTTTAATTATGAAGTCAACAAAAAAAGCAAAACTTTTTTATAGTTTTGCTTTCAGAATATCTATTTTCTCAAATAACCATGTTCTTGGTCCACAGCAACTTGAGCAACTAAATTCAAATAATTAAATGGTTCGTCAAAGTTAGGTGAGAATAGCATATCGAGAAATGCTAATTCATCAATTGTGTTGCCATTTTGAATCACAACAGAAATGGTGTTGGCTGATTGTGAAATTTCGTGGTCAGACATCATTTGGGCACCTAACACTTTGCGGCTGATTTTATCATAAACTAATTCAATCGTAATTTCAGCAGTTGTTGGCATAAAGTCAGGACGGTAATTACCATGATAAAAGGCAACTCCGGTATCGAATCGAGCCTCTTGAGCTTTGTCAAAAGTTAATCCGGTACAAGCAATTGTTTTACCAAACAAAAGCATGCCAGTTGTAGCTTGGGTACCAATTGATCTGAGACGTTTGTCCAAAACATTGATTCCAGCTAGAGTACCTTGGCGAACAGCATGTGAAGCTAGAGGCATGTAGGCTTGACTCAAGGTTGGATTGTAGCGAACTTCGGTAGCGTCTCCGGCTGCGAAAATATCAGGGTTTGTCGTACACATATAAGGATCAGTTACGATTGCACCATTTTTAGACAACTTGACTTGCCCTGCCAAAAGATCTGACTGAGGGATAACTCCGGGTGCGATGGCAACCATGTCAACGGCACATTCTGATTTAGTTGTTTTGACGTTGATCTGTTCATTCTGTAAGTCGTCGAATTGCGTTACAGTAGTATTGGTTAAGATTTTAACGCCATGTTCAACAAGTAATGTTTCAACTTTTTTGGCCATAATAGGGTCCATATATTGACTAAGAAGATGTGGACCACGTTCAATTATGGTGACCTCGTGACCAGACTTAATATAGCCTTCGGCTAGTTCAACTCCAGCATATCCACCGCCGACAATGGCAATTTTGTGATGAGTTTGAGCTGCAGCGTATAATTCGTGAGCTTGGTCGCAAGTTTTGCAAAGCATAACTTTGGGATTTTCAATTCCGCTGATTGCAGGTATGGCAGTGATTGATCCAGTTGCCATAATCAGCTTGTCATAATCGTCATGTACTAATTCTTTGGTCTTTAAGTCTTGAACTAAGATAGTGTGTTTATCAGCATCGATACTGATAACATCATGAAGCAGGCGCATTTTAACACCTTGTTTAGTAAATTCGTCGGGATCTGCATAAAAAACATCGTCTAAGTTTTTAACAGTTCCACCTAAGTGTAGATATGTTCCACAAGATAGGAATGAAATTTCGGCATGACGCTCGTAAACAGTTATGTCCGTATTAGGATAATATTTGAGAATTTGTTTAATGGCCGCGATTCCTGCATGGGTGCAGCCGACAATAATTACTTTCTTTTTCGTGATGTTGCTATCCTTTCTAGTTGTCGTATACTACAAGTATACAAGGAATAGTACAAATGTAAACTCATCAAAGAGGTGATAAATGAATGAAACCGATTTATCGTTATTTTGTTCAACCACAGCTGAACGGGCGTACCAGAAGCATCTTTGGATATGAATTGTTAATTAAGCAATTGACACCCGAAGGCTGGCGTTTACCTGAATCATTTACTGCGATTAGTTCTGAAACAACGTCTGATTTATTAGTAGCAACTACGAAGATTTTAGGCGAAAAGGTTCAATATTGTTCCGTGAATATTAGTCGTGAACAATTGATGGATACAACTGTAGCTAAAGCAATTATTACAAGTCAAACACAACTTTATCCAGCTAAGCTAGTTGTTGAATTAACTGAAGAAAAGGGACCTAAGAGTTATCCTGATACAAGCTTGATTCCATATTTAAGAAAGTTTGTTGAATCAGGGATGCAAATATCTTTGGATGATGTTGGAACTGGTGTTAACGACTTCAGAAGTATCCAAGAGTTCCTACCTTTGGCATCGGAAATTAAATTTGCTTTGCAAAACTTCAAGACTGGTTTCGAGGATCCAAAAATTCAACAGAAGTTGCATTTCTGGCACGCTATCAGTGAAGAATATGGATTGCGCATGATTCTTGAGGGTATTGAGAATGATCATGATGCACAATTGAGCAAGGACTTTAATATTCAATTGCGTCAGGGTTATTATTATGGGAAACCTAAATTGTTGAGATTGCCTGGAGATCCTGTCGATATGGGATATTAGGTCATTGCCGCCGAACCTTGCCAGTGATTTTCACCTGCTGTGAGGACCGACTTGAGCCAAGGTCTCAAGTCTCGCTTTGAAGCCTTGCCAAAAATCGGCAAGTCTCCAAAGTCGTCCTGTGGAGTAAGGGCTAAAGCCCTAACTCCACTTTCACTGCTGGTGAAATCACTGGCAAGGTTCGGCTCTTTCTTTTGGACTTGCTGCAGTTTTATTAGTTTTATATGAATATTTGGATACTAAAAAGGCATTACGAGTAATCTATTATGATTGCTTGTAATGCCCTTGTTTATATATGCGGTGGCTCTGAAACGAGCTACACAAGGGCAACTCCTTCCGCTTTGCATAACTTCCCAAATCATCCGCAAGGTACTCGGATAATTCGTGAAGTTACACAAATGCTCGGGAGCTGACCGCCCTTGCTCCACTCTCTAACTTAGAAGTGTTAAAGTAACTCGATTCAACTTCTTAGAAAGCTCAAACAACTTCTCATAAGTTGGGTCATTTTGATACAACTCAATTTTATCTTTCAACTGTTTCTGCTCGAATTGTGAGAAGTAGAACTTCAAATCGTGATTTCCGTATAAAGTGGCTAATAGGGCAAATGCTTCTGGTGAAACTTTTTCCGCTGTTAGGATTTCTTTACGTAAATCGGCTACCAATTCTCGTTTAACACTGCGGTTAGGTAGGTAATTGTTTGTCTTGAATACTAATCCGGTCACTGCTTTGGTCACGTCGACTTTATCAACTAGGGAATCACCGATTTCGTTGTAAATAATACGAGTGATTTTTTCGTTGGTTGCCATGGCTCTTAAAACGTGATTGACGCTGCGGCCTTGGTTCTTGTTGATGATTTGGAAAAATTCGTTCAAATACGTTTTGTCGTCGGGCAAAACCTTATTAATGATGACACTGTTGTCTGTCAAATCGATAATATCATTTAGTGCTAAGTCGAAAAATGAGCTTTCAGCTAAATAAGCACGACGTCTGGTATTCTTAAAAATACGAATGCTACCTTTTTCGTTACACGATAAAATAAAATATTTTTGAGGAATATTTAAATCCATAAAGTGCTCCTTAATTTGACACTAGTTCTGATTTTCTTGCTAGCGTGGCTTTAATTTCTGGTATTAACTCGTCTTCTAAGAGATTATAACCTTGCTTGGTAAAGTGCAAACCGTCTGTCTGTAATAATTCTTTTAGATTGGCGCAATTAGTCATATCGTGTAATAAATCGATATACGATACGTCAAGTTGTTTGCTGAGATGTTCCGTTACCAACTCAAATTGCAGCTGGCGCGTCCATGGTCTAGTAGGGTCTTTAATCCAATCAATGTACGGTGGCGAGAGTAGAATAACACGCTCACTACCGAGAGTCGTAATTATATTAGTCAGGTTTGCGGCAAATTTACCGGGTTTGATTTCATCATCTGTGGAAATATCGTTGGCGCCAAATCCTAAAATAACTACTGCGGGATCTAGTCGTGCCACACGATCAACACGTGTCATAGCATTATTGGTTTTGTAGTCCGAAATCGACATATTAATGACTTCATAACCAGGAAAGTCTTTCCGAATGCGTTTAGCTAGCGTATCGCTGGCTTTTCCATCCCGAAACCCCATCATGGTCGAGTCCCCAAATAATACTATTCTCTTCATATATGTTTCCTTTTTTGAAAATGTTCTATACTATACTAGAATACCAGAAAACTAATAAAAGTTAATTATTATATTAAGCAGGGTCTAATAATATGCAAAGTTTAACTAACTACGATGAATTTACTCGAAAACAATGGGAAAGTTTCCACGGCGAATACACTAAGCAGGCAATTACTGACGGAGAGTTAAGGAAAATCAAATCCTTGGATGATGAGATTTCCATCGATGACGTGCGCTCAATTTACGCTCCAATTCGTCATTTACTTCATATATATTTGAAGAATTATCGCAAATTGACGAAGTTGAAGAATGAATTGGTTAATCGTTCGACACGCAAGATTCCGTTCATCATCGGTGTTTCCGGTTCAGTGGCAGTGGGTAAGAGTACGACTGCACGTTTGTTGAAGATTATGTTGGAACGTGCCTATCCACAATATAAAGTTTCTCAGATGACGACTGACGGTTTCTTATATCCCAGCAAGATTTTAAAAGAACGTAATTTAATGGATAAAAAAGGTTTTCCCGAAACATACGATATGGAAAAACTTTTGAATTTTCTTGGTGAAGTTAAGACTAAAGGTGGAAAGATTAAGTATCCACTGTACTCACACAATATTTATGACATCATTCCTGACCGATATGAAGAAACAGATAATCCGGATATTTTAATCGTTGAAGGTATAAATGTACTACAATTGCCTCATAACGAGCAGATCTATGTCAGTGACTTTTTTGATTTTTCGATTTATATTGATGCAGAGGTCGAAGATATTGAGAAATGGTTCCTGAAACGCTTCGAAAAGCTGCTAGATTTGGCTAGAAACGATCCTAATAGTTACTACTACCAATTCACCCAGATTCCGGAAAAGAGCGCTATGGATATGGCAAAGCACGTTTGGGAGACAATAAATTATCCTAATTTACGGGATTACATCAAGCCAACGATGAATCGAGCCAACTTAATTTTACATAAGTCAGAAGATCACCAAATTGATAAAATTTATCTTCGTAAATATTAAGCGCTTACAGTATATGACATGGAACTGAATTTCGTATACAATAGAATAAATAAAAAAAATGGGGGAAATTGATTTGAGCAAGCAATGGCCTGATGCTGATAGCATCATCGTTCTAGACTACGGTAGTCAATACAACCAATTGATTACTCGTCGAATCAGAGATATTGGTATTTATTCAGAATTATTACCAAATACTATTACTGCTGCAGAAGTTAAAGAAATCAATCCTAAGGGTATTATCCTTTCTGGTGGACCAATGAGTGTCTACGACAAGGATGCCTTTACGCTCGACCAAGACATTTACAAGCTAGGAATTCCTATCCTTGGTATTTGTTACGGTATGCAATTGATGTCTTATAACCTTGGCGGAAAAGTTGAATCAGCTGATAACCGTGAATACGGACGTGCTGACATTACCGTTAAAGATACAGATTCTGTATTATTTAAAGGCTTACCAGAAAAGCAATATGTTTGGATGAGTCATGGTGACCTTGTAAGAGAAGCACCTGAAGGATTCAAAGTTGTTGCTACAAGTAAGAATGCACCTATTTCTTCAATCGCTAATGACGAAAAGAAGATGTATGGTGTTCAATTCCATGCCGAAGTTAGAAATACTGAATTCGGTTTGGATATCTTGAAGCATTTTGCTTTTGATGTGTGTGGAGCAGAAGCTAACTGGTCAATGACTGATTTCATCGATCAACAAATTGCTAAGATTCGTGAAACTGTTGGTGACAAGAAGGTTCTTCTTGGACTATCTGGTGGTGTCGACTCTTCAGTTGTTGGTGTTTTGTTACACAAAGCCATTGGTACTCAATTAACAAGTATCTTCGTTGATCATGGTTTGCTACGTAAGAACGAAGCAGATCAAGTTATGGATAGTTTGAAAGGTAAGTTTGGTTTGAACATTATCAAAGTTGATGCTCAAAAACGTTTCCTAGACAAACTTGCTGGCGTAACTGATCCAGAAAAGAAACGTAAGATTATTGGTAACGAATTTATCCAAGTGTTTAACGATGAAGCTACAAAGTTGGATGGAATCGACTTTCTAGCTCAAGGAACACTTTATACAGACGTTATCGAAAGTGGTACAAGTACTGCTCAAACAATCAAATCTCACCACAATGTTGGTGGACTTCCAGAAGACATGCAATTTAAGTTGATCGAACCATTGAGAACATTGTTCAAAGATGAAGTTCGTGAACTTGGTGAAAAATTAGGTATGCCACATGACCTAGTTTGGCGTCAACCATTCCCAGGTCCTGGCCTTGGAATCCGTGTTATCGGTGAAGTTACCGAAGAGAAGTTACAAATCGTTCGCGATAGTGACTGGGTTCTCCGTGACGAAATCGCTAAAAACGGCTTAGACGAAAAAATCTGGCAATACTTTACAGTATTACCAGGAATTCGTTCAGTTGGTGTTATGGGTGATGGTAGAACTTACGACTATACAATCGGAATCCGTGCCGTTACTTCAATCGATGGTATGACAGCTGACTTTGCACAAATCCCTTGGGATGTATTGCAAAAGATCTCGGTTAGAATCGTAAACGAAGTTGATCACGTTAACCGTGTAGTTTATGACATTACGAGCAAGCCACCAGCTACTATTGAGTGGGAATAATGAAGTAAGTGAAGTTGAAGCCAGAACGTTGATTTAACGGCGTTTCGGTTGTCATAAAACGGGCTAAATAGTGGGTCATAACAAAGGTGCCCCACCAAAATCACCACCAAAGATAGCCGCTGTTGCTTAGGTAACGGCGGCTATTTTGCTACTGTGACCCACCAAGATATTTCAGAACGAAGCGAATAAAAAGAGGCTTTTCAGCCTCTTCGGTGGTTATTATTCTAAAGTTGCAGATACAGCAGGAATACCAACTATGTTACCAACAGCTTCACATTTAACGGTAATGGTATCACCGGCCTTAATTTTACGTGTTTCTTTGGTTACGGGTAAGAGAACGTCAAAACCGCCCGGAGCAGCAAGACCGACACCCATCTGGCTTTCATCGCCAACTTCGGTAACCTTAAACTCAAGGGTTTTGCCTTCAATCTCTTTGGTGGTAGCATTGGCGATGAAGTCTTTACCTTCTGCCTTAGAGGTAACAGTATAGTCAGCAGAACCAACACCCGATATAACCCCAAAAAGAGTTGCAGCAGTTGGAAGTGCAATTCCGACTACTAAAAGGATGACACTTAGCTTCTTTGGCCGTTTGCGCAGAGCAGCAAAGATAAGCATGATTAGTGCAACAATGGCAAGAATGATACCGCCAATAATGGTAAAGCCAATTACAGTTTCCATTGATGTGTCCTCCATGAATCTCCTGATTAATTTGATTATACTGCATCAAAACGTGTGCGTCTATACCGTGGCATCACTATTCTTTGTCGAATGCGAAGTTAACTGCATCAGAGATGGTCTTTTTGTAGGCGGTCTGAAAGTCGCTTCCAGTATCATCGTGTTCAAGGGACATGAATATAGAGTTGTCATCGTTATCAAATTGGTCCTGCCAGACGTAGGACGTTCCGTTATAGGTTAGACGATTCCAGCCTCCTGTGGAAGTCCCTTCAGGTTTGATGTTTGTCTCATAGGTCATTTCAATAATCTTGTGTGTATTTGTGAATAGAAATGCAGCTTTACGAGTGTCTGGGTTAATCAAGAATGCCGCATTGTGGAATAGAGATTCTTCATCTGATTCATAGTTGAACAGATATGCGTGTTTGTATGTCTGTTCAACTTTGTTAAGCATCTGTTGTTTAGCGGACACTTTTTTGACCGCCTGTTTAGAAACCTGGGAAGATGAACTTTTCGTAGTGCTCGTACCGGTATCGTTTTTTTCAGAACAAGCCACGAGAGTGATGCTTAAGCCAGCTAAAAGAATCAGCGAAGCTGAGAAGATTCGTTTTGGTGTCATAGTTTTCCTCGCCTTTAGTTGTGATGTCATTATTCGTTAAGTATATGATAGCCTATAAAAAAGGGAAATCCTACTTACAGAACAAAATCACTAAAATGATTGTGGCATTACCACACATGTTCAACTGATGCAGAGTAAAAATGCCCGACGAATATTTGAAAATGCGGCGAGACGGCTAGTGACCACATTAGACAGTAGAGTAAGGACGGCGAAAATGAACGCCAAGCATCATAACGGCATGAAGTCTAATTACTAGTTTTCATGATTAAAATAACTCTTTGCATATGTGACAGTATTTGGCAGACCACATGGAAGAAATAGAGCAAAAGTTTGGAGATATGTGAAATACCGCTCTGATAAAACGATATCTTATCCACCACTTATGATTTCTACGATAGTAAAATATGCGCTAATAATAAAATTGACGTTATAACAAAGCGACTGTCCATCGGGCAGTCGCTTTTAATATATACATTAGCCGTTTTTTTGAGGGAATAATGACATTTCATATCTGTGTACTTTTTGCATGGCTCCGATTGCCGTATCAAGCTCGGTGGAAACTCTAGCGTATTCGTTACGCATCCGGTTATCATCTTGATACCAAGCACGACTTTCTGCTTCGAATGCTTCATAGGCATTTATAGTCAAGTAATAGGCTAGCATACCAGTATCAGTTGGGGTAGGTTTGAGCGGCGTAAGAATGTCCGTGAAGATTGTTTGCATGAGCTTAGGAAACCTGACGTAAAACTTTCGGAATTCCTTTCCGAAAAACTCCTCCTCAAATCGACGAACTAAAATTTCTTGAAAAGATTCAGCATTTAAAAACTGTATGCGCTGAGAAAGTTCGTCAAGTGCTTCAATTTTAACAGTATTAATTGTTCTCGATTTTTTACGTTCAACCTTAACTGGATAGATGTCATAACTAAGTCCTGCACGCATTTGAGCAAAGTGAACATTTGCAGTTAGGACCTGAAAAAGTAGTTCGTGTAGATTAATCATAGTTAAGTCGGTACCTTTGTATGAATAAATCTCATTAATTGCTTTTTTCAGTAGCACATTCCACTTGATTTGTCCCCAAAGCATTTCATCAAGATTGTTGAATTTCAGGTTCTCTCGGATATCTTGCGCATTGAAGTCACTCATCAAGTTCGGATATTTAGTAGTCCGTTTATTGTTGATGATATTACTGACTAACGATTCGTCGGATAGAATGTCCGAACGATTTAGGTTAAGTTCTTCCTTTCGTTGCTTAATAGTTGAACTAATTGTGGTAAACACATATTTTGTGGTTTTTTTAAACGCCGTTTCAAACATTATGAGGACTCCTCTCCCTTAAAGCGTGGGACAAAATTGTTATATTAACGAAAAAAGGTCATATTTCAATCCCACGTTGCAAGTATATACTTAAAATATCGAAAGCGCAAGGAGGTGACAACATGACGAATCATGAGCGCATGAACGTTAGCTACAGTCATTCACTAGTATCAGGTTCCCTGCTAGACGAGCACCATGTAAATGACTCAGAAATTGAAGAAGCAATGGACGAATTGAATGGCCTTATATTAGCAAATCACTTTGACCCTTTTGGCAATGAACCAACCATATTTCTGAAATTAGGTGATATAAGCCTCGAGGTGAAGGCTACTAAGGATTGTCAGGCATGTATGCGTGACCTAATGGCAGTACTTGCTCGCCGTAATTGGAATCGAAAGTATGGTTATGGCTGTTGACCGTAACTAATACGTCTTGACCAAGGCCACGATGTCAATAAACTCTGGGTACAAAAATAAAGACGGCTGCGTATCGCAGCGGAGGTAACTATCATGGCTCTACAAAATTCCTGGTTCTTTTCGCAGACCAGTTTCAACGATGCGAAATTCAAGTCGGTAACTAACAACCAGTTCCGCTTGGTCTCTCAGCACCCATATGCTAGCAAGAAGAATCCTCAAGATATCGGTGTAGCATTAACGCTTCAAGTGGTCAAAGATACCGCCGATTATGGTGTTGACAAAAAGACTGGCATGAAGCGGGATAACAACGTTCTGAATACCTTTGATGTGACAATCTTGAACGGAGTACAGCGTTTAGATGCTCAAAAGGGCGATGTCATTCGGCTCGGTGACATGATTGTTGAAAAGACTTTCATCATTGGGTTCAACCTGATTCTCCGTTATAAGGATGTGCAGGTGATTAAGCGTGACAAGTAAGGTTAAAACTTCACGGTACCTTCGTGGACAGGCCTTGGTTGTCATTGAATCCCTATTACTGTTACTGGTAGTAGGGATTTTCCTTACCACGCGGTACCTTCAAATGATGATTCCTGATGTAATTCTAATTGTATGTATCTTCGCGATTACAGTTGTTGGTACGTGCTCGGTCACATTTTGGTCGATGCGTAACCATATTAGTAAAGGTTGGAGATTTGCACTACGCCATTACAAGTTGTGTTTGTCGGTTCGCCGTGCTTTGCTTGATGCCGCTTATTATGTACCGCGGCAGTTCTTCGGAACTGCCGTGGCCCAGTTGCCTAAAATTAAGCTCACTTTCACAGATAATTATCAGCGTGGAATGCTGTTGGTCGAGAATCGTGTGAAGTATGCCCAACGTTTGGACACTGCCCAGTTATCCAGTGCATTAAGGCGATATGTGGTTGAACGCTCGTATCTTAGTGATGATGAGAATTACTACTGTTTTGAATTGTTTGATAGTCGTCTTGAACGACGATTAGAGTTCCGTTCTCTTGATGAATTGCTAAGTTACAATGCACAAGTTGGTGATTTGGAGTTGTTCATTGATAAGTTCACTGTGATTCCGTTACACCACACGCTAATTGTTGGGCAGACGGGTTCTGGTAAGACATACGGTGTGTATTCTTTCCTGTTGCAGATGCTTATCAAGCCGGTGCAATATCAACTATATCTAGCCGATCCGAAAGGCTCCAGCCTTTCGATTCTCGGCGACATGATTGCGCCTGACTGTACCGCTGAAGATGTTGATGATATTGTAGCCCTCCTGCGTGAGTTCAATGATGTGATGGACAAGCGCAAGGCTGATTTGAAGGCTAAGCTGGCCACTAAGCTTGAGGCGTCATATTCGGACTTTGGATTTAACCCGTATGTTTTTATCTTTGATGAATACGCGTCATTCCAAAGTGTTGTGCAGGCTATGGATAAGAAGCACCGCGATGAGGTCAATAAGCTGATTTCGCAAATTGTGCTTCAAGGGCGCCAGTTGGGCTTCTTCCTGTTTATTGTCATGCAGAAGAGTGATAGTACGTCATTACCAACGATGATTCGCGATAACTTGCCACTGAAGATTGTTTTGGGTAATGCTGAACAGCAAACCTACGTCACTGCGTTTGGCACGGGCGTAGAAATTCCTAGCCGTGACTTTCGCAAGGGTGAAGGTGTGTACACATTCCCTGGAATTGCCAACACGCCTAAGTTGTGTGCGTTTAGTTACCTGAATTTTGACATTAACGCCGCTTTTCGTGCCAAGCGGGGGTTATGTAATAACCCCCGCTCCAGTAAAGGAGCCTAAAAATGGAGCCTACACTTTTACTCGGAATTGATGAGTTCACGATGGTGCTAACTGTTGAAAAGTCAAAGATTGATGATATTGGCAGTTGGCCGCTAATTGCCTTGGACACCATCAAGAAGTTTGTTGAGATGACCGACATTAAAGTGATATTCGGCAAACAAGCTCAATTGATTGGCAAAGTTCCGCAAGGTTACACGATAGGTTACCAGTTTGGCGACAATCCGTTTTACTTTGCCATTGCGTACCACCCCGACAATGTTCAGATGGGGATTGTGATTAAGTTTTCGGCCTATTCATGGTCGTACTACTGTCATGAATGGACGCTGGTACATCATTCACCGATGAACATCAAACAGTTCGCTTCACTGACTGTATCTGATGAATTTCATTCTCGGCTTAGTCGAATTGACTTTACCGCTGACTTTCAGAACGTAGATTTTACAGTTGATGACCTGTACCGTCACCTGACTGATGGTACATGGATTGTTCAAAACGCTGATGGCAAAAAGAACCCTTCTGGCTTGTCTGCGCATGAGGTCAACAAGATTGTCGAAACTTTCTATGTTGGTTCTAAAAAGGGCAATACACGGCTGTTCTTGCGAGTCTATGACAAGCGACGTGAACAGATAGAGCAACCTAGCTTTCGTTACGAAGAGGCGTTGTCGGTCGAAAGTTGGGTACGGTTAGAAGCAGTGTTCAAAGGTATATATGCCCACCAAATTACTGATAGCCTCCGTAATGAACTGGACGATGATGAGCCGTCATTGAAGGCATTTATTGCTAGCAAGCTACTTGAGAAATATCGGTTTGTTGATGCAGAGACGGAAGAATACGCCGATTTAACGAAAATGCTTATACGTGTTGTTGAAGATAATGAATTTAGCCGGTTACGCTTAGAAAGCCCACGAGACAGCGAGTTGATTCAATCAATCCAATATTTGATGTTCAATTCTGGCTTGTTTACCGCCATGTACAAATGCGATGCCTTGTGGGGACACAATTCTGGCATTGAGCTGCTGTTAAGAATGGCGGCTGTGTACCTGCGTGGACGTCATCCGCCTGATGATGCAATTAGGTGGGTGGCCATTCACCGTAAAGAGATGGAAAAACGCACGCTGGCAGAATTATTTGATGAAATTGATGCAAACCAAGAAGCTATGAAAAAAGAGACCATCACCACGCCTCCGACAGCAAATGGTGACAGTCCCGCTCCTGTGTAGATAATTAGTCTACCCGCATAGTATCTCATGCTTCTTGTACGATTGAAAGAAATGAGATGGTAATTGTGACCTCCACAATTTGTAAGCAAGACTTGATGGCGATTGGCTACAAAGAGCACACCGCGCGAAGTTTGATTTGCCAAGCCAAGGCCATTATGGTACAAAATGGGTATCCGTTTTATAACAACCGGCGTTTGGGACGTGTCCCAACAGAAGTTGTTGAGTCAATCATTGGCACGAAGCTTCAATTGAAAGCAGAGTGATTGATGATGACAAATAAAATGCAACAAACAACGAAGTACACCGGCGTTTTCAAGGACTTGAAGAGCGGTATGTACTTCTATCAGACAGAACTTGGAATTGACCGGATTACCGGTCGGCGTGTTAGAAAGAAGGCGCGTAAAGACTTGACCGGCCGCCCGTTTAAGACAGCGACAGCGGCAAATAAAGAATTGACACGAGTTAAGCGAGAGTATTACCAAGCTAACAGTTACGCCAACTATCAAATGACGTATCGTGAGTTTATGCAGAACATCTATATTCCTGCGTACAAAACGGAAGTCGAAGAAAGTACGTTTTCTGTTCGTAAAGGCGCTTTCAATCAGTTTTGCGCTCGTTTCGGGTCTAAGAAGTTGCGGGATATCAATATCGAGGATGTTCAGAATTACCGAACATACTTACTGACTGATGCAGATGAAGGTGGTGCTGGATTCTCACAGTCATACGCGAGTTTGGTGTTTGGTATGTTTCGTAAGACCTTGGACAGGGCGGTTACGCTGCAGTATCTAGAGTTCAATGTGTCAAAGCGGATTAAGGCGATTCCGAAGAGTAAGGCCATTGTGCCATACTGGACGGCTACCGAGTTCAAGAAGGTCATTAAGCAGATTTACATTGGCGACTTTCTGGAACATCTGTATTTCGTAATGCTGTGGGTCTACTTCATGACTGGTGTTCGAGTTAATGAGGGCATGGCCTTATGGTGGAGCGATATTGACTTGGACGAGAAACGTATGCGGGTGCACCACATGCTGTATCTGAAGTCACGGACGGATTGGACACGTAACGACTACACTAAGACTGCGGACGGCAAACGGACAATCGCTTTGGACGATACCACGGTGGATATACTCCGCAAGTGGCGGCAACGGCAAAAAACGGTAGGGCTAGGCAAAGACGATGACTTTGTATTTACCTATGATGGCTTGCCAATGATTAAGTCAACTCTGGGACGAGTTATTCAGCGTTATGCTAATGCCGCTGGTGTGAAGCCTATCCAAGGTAAAGGATTGCGTCATAGCCATGCATCGTACTTGATTAATGAGTTCAATGTGTCGGTTCTGGTACTGTCGAAACGGCTCGGGCATAGCAGTCCGGACATAACTTTGAGAAACTACTCACATATGTGGGTCGGCGCCGATACTGCTATTGTTGAGCAGATGGAAGGCAATATCAAAGTGGAGACTGCGGCAGTAAGTTCGGTCAAGTTTAACGGCAATCAATCAATCAAGAAATTGAGTGAAATTGGTGCCCCACCAAGCACACCACCGGAACAGTGTAAAGGTGCTTAAAACGTTGATATGTAGGTATTCTCACGTGAGTGCTAGCGCTTGAATGGGAATAAAGATTAAGTAAAACATGAAACGGAAATGCTGATATAACAGCATTTAGTGGAATGAAGCGTAAGTAAAAATGATTTAGAATAATATGATCGTCTACGTTTAGTCTACCTTTTCTACTGAAATATTGAGAAAAATAGCTAATTCTAAACACGCATCGTATAATATCGTGAATACTTAGAAAGACATCCTTTATTAGGTTGCCTTTTTATTTTGCACTAATTTTGAGGAAAGTTTCCTTGTAAAATAACATGTTTTCCAGCCAAAACTCAGCCAAAATTGTTATAAAAAAACTCTGACGGTTAGATGTCAGAGTTTTTTTGGTTCAATTAACTTTCAACCTTTAAATAATTTATATTAAATTGAATCTTTAGAAATAAATTTAGTATTAGGATTTGAACCAGTGTAATTATATAAATCTTCAAATTGATTGTATGTATCATAACTCCAATCAGCATCAAAGGATGCAGCATTACCACTGATACCTAAACCAACGCTAGGGCCAGAATAAATTAAAGCGGCACGATGACCATAATGACCAGCTTGTCCACTGCCAGTGAGATTTCCACCTTCATCATACCATCTTGATAGTAAGTAGTAAGCGGCATCTTTATCAGACTTAACACCAGCCCATTTTAGCATGAAGTCAAACCCAGAACCGGATAAATTTTCAGAAGTTGATCTAGTAGCAGTTGTATGGTCTAGATTATTGCCAACTTGTTGTTCAGCACGTTGTTGAGCGTAGTTCATCATATCTGTTGTTAAATGAACAGGTGCTGTGCCGTTTGCTTTATGTAGTGCATTTAGATATTTTTCAAAGTAATTATTGATATTAGTAAGGTTTGGCTTGTATGTATTAAACTCTTGACCAGTATCAGGGTCGATATTTTTATTCAGATCAGTAAGATGAGTTACTTCTACTTTAGGAAGAGTACCTTCATCACCATGAACTTGGTAATTATACAAAGTAATAAATTGGTGAGGCGAAATTTGGTAATATGTTTTCCCTGTGTATGATTCAAAAACAACTTTTGAAACTACCCAATCTGAAAAATGACCAACTTGACCATTAACTGATCCGTCACGATCATCATATGTATCTGCTGAAGGTTGTTCAACTAAGATATCTACCTTACTGTTGTTATGAGTATTTTGACTATCGTTGCTACCAGTCAAGCTGGAAGAATCAGTTGATTTTAAATATTCGTTTGTTGCAACTTGGTAGTAGTCAAGACCATTTAATTGAATGATTTTACCAACTCTCCAAGGTGTATTAGCTGCAAGACCTCTATCTTGCACCAAATTACCATCTTGCGTGTATAGACGTGTAATGGTTACATTTTTTGTGGTAGCAACCATTGCGGCATCGGCATCATCACTTAAAATAGAACTAGTAGCAAAGGCTGCTAGCGCAAGCCCTGAAACAGTTAATGATTTCAAAAATAATGATTTCATAAATAATCTCCTTAAATTCTTCCTCTATATTTGTAAAGCCACATATCCAATTAGTATGATATTACATTAATATCTTTAATCAATACTTTATCTTGAGTTAATACATTTATCCTATATGAATGAATTAAAATTCAATTTACCAAATTAAAAAATGCTAAATCTTTATTCTTATAAATTTTGGCATTTTTGTTTAATTGGCATTAAACTATTGACCCTACACTATAATTAAAAACAATGAAGAGTACACTAATATTAATAGCAAAAAAATTATTATATTGGAGGGAAAAATATGAATTTTAAGTGGTGGACCAAATATAATAGTTTGGAACTATTAATGATTACCCTAGGATGTGCCATCTATGCCTTTAGTTTGGATATGATTTCCATTCCCAATGGTTTAGCTGACGGGGGATTAAGTGGTATCACATTGATCATTCGATATTTTCTTCATATTAATCTTGGTGTGAGTACGTTAGTGCTAAATATTCCACTGATATTAATTGGATTTCGATTTCTGGGCAAGCGTGTTATGTTCTATACGCTTTATGGCACGCTTTGTTTGTCATTATTCTTAATACTATGGTCGCATCAATCTATAATTAAACCGTTACCATTAAAACATGATTTATTGTTATCATCCCTTGCTGCAGGTGTATTATCTGGACTCGGCATTGGACTAGTTTTTCGTTATAACGGAACAACGGGTGGTAGTGATATCATCGCCCGTGTCAGTCAGAAAAAATATGGTATTTCGTCTGGTAAAGGTATTTTAATTATGGATTATATCGTATTATTTTTATCGTTATCATATTTGGATTTTTATCACATTATGTATTCGTTAATTGTTAGTTTCATTTTGGCAAGAATGATTGATTTCGTGCAAGAAGGTCCCAATCGTGCCAAAGCCTTGTTCATTATTTCTGACAAATATGAAGAGATCACGCAGTTAATTGATATCACGCTTGAGCGTGGCTGGACATATTTGAACGCCGAAGGTGGTTATCAAAATGATGAGAAGAAAGTTATTTATCTGATGATTCAACCGCGTGAAGTGCCACAATTAAAACAACTAATAAAATCCGTTGATTCCAAAGCTTTTGTTACCGTGCTCGATGCTCATGAAGTAATCGGTGAAGGATTTAGTTATCAACGAAAGAGATATCATATTAGTTTGCATAAATAATTAAATATATTCATTACTTTTCTAACATAAGAAATCAAAAAATCCGTCTCATACTCACTATTACATTAGTGAGTATGAGACGGATTTTTTTCGTGAAAATGAAGTACTTAAAATCATTATTTCTCCCAAGATTTTTCAGCAAACAAGTGATACAACAAAAGTCCCACCCCGAGCAATGCACAAACACCGCCATAATAGGTACAGTTTTGCCGAATTGCGACACATTCATGATGATTGCTCCACCGACAAACAGAAATCCACTGGCGATTAAATTAGTCATAATTTTTCTCCACATTCGAATTTAAGTTACTTGTATATATGATATTCAGTTTAACAGTTATATGTAGCGACTACTATTTATAACGATAACAATATATTTATAGGTTCTAAGTCGTTTGTAACAGTGTTGATGGTCTTGTGGGTGAACATGATCAGTGATGCCTTGCCATCTTTTGCCATAAAATATGGTGTTAAGAAGAATAATTGTCCGTGAAATTACGATGGGTGCGGTAGTTTCGTAGCCTTTATCTTGGCTGCTAGAAGTTCCAGAATGCTGTTCCACCGCAATCCCTTCAGTAATCTGAAGCTGATTATGGCAGTAACTTTCTCGGCATTAAGTTCAATTTTGGTAACTGTAGCGCCATTTTTTAATGAAGTAATGGGAACGGCCAGACTGAACGGTAAATTATACTTGGCAGTAATATTTTTACCAGCGGTGCCATTGTTCATAATTTCCGGAGTTAAAGCGTTATTGCTGAAGAAAAATAAAATCAAGTAGTCCCATTTTATGTATTATTCTTTATGAGTATAAAATGAATTTTTGTATCGAAATAAGCTCGACAACACTTTCTAATCAAGTGCTGTCGAGCTTATTTTATTGTCATAAATTTTATTTCTCGCTCAAGTCCAATAAATTGTTCTTAGGATCATGATACAAAACAGCAGCTGAACCAAGGTCACGAAGTTCACGCCACCAATTTTCTTGTTCGTCGGTCAAAGTGATTTTTTCAGTCAAACGAATATAGTTCACAGCGCTGGCCGCATGTGCAGTCAAATCGCTCACATCAGTTCCTTCTTCAAGTCGTTTGTAAGCTTTCATTAGGGGAGCTTGCAAACGTTCATCGTCAGTTGAGTTATAGAGTTGCTTGATCAAAGTTTTAGCTTTGATAAGTTGGTCATCTTTTTCAGCCATATCAATTCACCTTTCTAAAAATATATAGATTAAGTGTATCACCCAATTTCGTTCCAAAAACTTGGCGGATTGTCCAACAATATCTTCATAATTCAACACAGGCTATTTTTATATAATAAGCAAACTGGTATATATCAAAAAGAACCAATAATTAATGTCTATTGTGAATAAATGAACACTTTGAACTGCTAAATTGTCAAAAAACTCATAAAACTCATAAAACAAACTATTACCAAATGACATCTTGTCTACTCTAAAATATGAAAACGATTACTTACTAATATACCAACGTATAAGTACCTAGAATTTATTCGATATAATTTCATCAAAAAATGAATACAATTGTCAAAAACTAACTTATAATGAGGTTATAACAAAGGTGTTTAAATAAATATAGTTACAATTTTCACGTTTCTTTGAAGGGAAGTGATTGGGTTGGTATTGCAAGACACATTAGCTGATAAAAGTTACTTGTTTAACACGGGGAGGTCTTTTAAAAGTTACGGTTTCTTAGGATGTCACATGCACGAAGAAGGTCGAGCAGAATTCAATGTTTGGGCTCCAAATGCTAAATCCGTCGCAGTCGTTGGTGACTTTAACGATTGGCAAGATAGTTCGATGAAACAGATTGAAAATACTGGTATCTGGCATATTGAAATTAATAATGCCAAGTTGGGTAACTTGTACAAATTTGCGATTGTTGGACCTGATGGTGAACGTAATTTGAAAATTGATCCGTATGCGACTCAGTTTGAAAAAAAACCTGGGGACGCAGCAGTTATTACACCGCCAATTGGTCACAAATGGCACGATGGTTTGTGGCTCGGACGAAGAAAGCGGAGTAAACCAGCACAACGACCAATGAATATTTATGAAGTTCATCTTGGTTCTTGGAAACGACACGATGATGACAGTTATTATACATATTCTGAGTTTGCTGATGAATTGATTCCTTATGTGAAAAATCTCGGCTACACGCATATTGAGTTGATGCCTGTCATGGAGCACCCTTTGGATGCTTCTTGGGGTTATCAGCAATTAGGATATTTCGCTACTACAAGTCGCTTTGGCGGTCGAGAAGACTTCTTAAACTTCATTGATAAATGTCACTTGGCAAATATCGGAGTCATCGTTGACTGGGTTCCGGGACACTTTATTAGAAATTACGATGCACTTTATCAATATGACGGGACACCAACGTTTGAATATCAGGATGAAAATCGAGCTGATAACAAAGGCTGGGGTGCTTGGAATTTTGATTTGGGCAAAGCTCAAGTGCAGAGTTTCTTGATTTCGAGTGCTATGTATTGGATTGATGAATGCCACTTGGACGGTCTGCGAGTTGATGCGGTTTCGAACATGCTGTATTTGGATTATGACGTTGGCAAAGAAAATTTGGTCAATAAGTATGGCGATAATCGTAATTTAGAAGGTATCGAATTTTTGCAAAAACTGAATCAAGTCGTCCATCAAGAACATCCCGACGCATTGATGATTGCGGAAGAATCTTCTGCATATAAAGGTGTGACGGACACGGTTGCCAATGGTGGCTTAGGATTTGACTACAAGTGGAATCTCGGTTGGATGCACGATACGTTGAAATTCTTCGAAATGGATCCGCTCTATCGTCACGATCACTACAACCTATTAACATTTGCTTTTGTTTACATGTACAATGAAAAATTTATTTTGCCATTTTCTCACGATGAAGTTGTTCACGGCAAGAAGTCGTTGATGCACAAGATGCCGGGGGACCGCTACAACCAATTCGCTAATTTGCGGACGATGATTACGTATTTATTAGCCTTTCCGGGTAAAAAATTAACTTTCATGGGCTCAGAATGGGGTCAATTCTTGGAATGGCGTGATTGGAGTCAGCTCGAGTGGGTCGATTTAAAGGATCCTTTGAATCAGAAGATGCAGGCATTTACGAAAGCTATCAATGATGTTTATCACGATGAACGGCCACTTTGGGAGCAAGACCATGAGCCTGAAGGAATGATATATTCCAACACGGATGACAACGAAAGTTCGACGATGGGCTTCATTCGGCAAGGCAAGAAGAAACGTCAATTCGTTGTGGCAGCTTTCAACTTTGTACCAGTCGAGAGACAGGATTATCGTATCGGAGTTCCATATTCAGGTGATTATGAATTACTTATTAACACGGAAGATGAGCGCTTTGGCGGTACTTGGACCAAACTGGAAACGCAATTCACAGCAGATAAAACGCCTTTTAACGGGCAACCTGCTAGTTTTACGGTGACACTTCCAGCTATGGGAGCGCTATTGATTCGACCAACCAAACTTAATAGAGGGTGAGTCAGATGAACGAAAATAATGAAATGTTAGCAATCATTCTTGCCGGCGGACAAGGCAGTCGGTTAGGAAAATTGACCAAATCCACAGCAAAACCAGCGATTCCTTTTGGAGGACGCTATCGTATCATTGATTTTACACTAAGCAATTGCGCCAATTCAGGTATCAATACTGTCGGGGTTATCACCCAATATCAACCTTTGGAACTAAACGCTCATATCGGAAATGGTTCCAGTTGGGGTCTGGATGATCAAATGGGTGGTGTTACTGTTTTACAACCATTCTCATCGACAGAAGGGGAAAAGTTCTTCGAAGGAACAGCCCATGCAATCTATCAAAATATTGAATATATTGACCAACAGAATCCAAAATATTTGCTAGTTCTTTCTGGTGACCACATTTATAAGATGGACTATGAAGCAATGTTGGCCTATCACAAAGCTAAGAAAGCCTCATTAACAGTTGGGGTCATTCCCGTAACTCCTGAAGAAGCCAAACGTTTCGGAATGATGAATACGGATGAAACTGACCGCATTATCGAATTTGAAGAGAAACCAGAACATCCCAAGAGCAACAAGGCTTCAATGGGTATTTATATTTTCAACTGGGCAACTTTGAGAAATTATCTAACAACTAGTTTCAGCACTAACAAAGAATTAGAAGACTTCGGTAAAAATGTTATCCCAATGTATTTAGCAAATAATGAATCCGCCTATGCATATTCATTTGATGGCTACTGGCGTGATGTCGGTACTATCCAAAGTCTCTGGCAAGCCAATATGGAATTCCTTTCTCCATATAACAGCTTGAATATTGGTGACCACAATTGGCGGATTAATTCCAAAGCCCAAGTTTTGCCACCAATGTATTTGACAGCGACAAGCAATATCAATAATTCGATGATTGTTGACAGTTGTTACGTTGCCGGGGAAGTTGACCATTCGATTTTGTCGCAACGTGTTTCAGTCGGTGCCGGTAGTAAAGTCGTGGACAGTATGATTATGCCTGGAGCGACGATTGGCAAGAACGCTGTGGTCGACCATGCATTAGTTGGTGAAGAAGCAGTTATTGGCGACGATGCTGTTGTTAAAGGAACTGAAGATGATATTGCCGTTGTAGGTTACGGCGAAGTGTTGGGGGTTAAAAAATCATGAAACATAATAGTGTGAGTGCCATCATAAATTTAGTTGAACCATGGGAACAACTCGAGCCATTAACAACGAACCGTCCAGTGGGAACGCTGCCTTTTGGCGGTCGCTATCGTTTGATTGATTTTCCACTTTCAAGCATTACTAACGCCGGAATTCAAAACGCCATGATTATTTCGCCACGTTCAGGCCGTTCAGTTGCGGACCATTTGCGTAGTGGTAATGATTGGAATTTGGATACTATTCGCGGTGGACTATTCAACTTTCCATACAATGATTTGTCATTAATTGCTCCACAAAAGAAAGAGACATTGGTTCATCACTATTACGACAATACGATTCTATTTTTGAAACGCAGCAATAGTGAATACTCCGTAATTATGGGAACAAGAAATATTTGTAATATTGACCTTCGTGCGTTGTTACGTTATCACCAAGAACGCGACAATCCGGTCACAACTGTCTACAAGAGTATTGATGCCAAAGAAGCCGATCCTAATACATCTGTTTTACAACTGACTGATAATGGCATGGCCACAGCAATTTTACCAGCAGCAAGCAAGAATGTTGTTCCAAATGATAATGGTAAATTTGCCAAGAGTTTGAACATTTATATGATGAGTACGGTTGATTTAATCGACATTTTGAAGGAAGCTAATGAACGTGGAGACTTAATCAGTTTAGAGGATTTGATGCTCCAAGCGGTTATGCAACACAGTGCCAACGCCTTTGAATATACTGGTTACTACGCTAATATCCATGATATTGAAAGCTACTATAATGCCAGCATGTCGATTTTGGCAGAAGATAATTTCAGATCACTCTTCTATACTCAGCGTAGAATTTACACGAAGGTTAAGAATGAAATTCCAACGTTCTTTGCTAAGAGTTCGCATGTCAAAGGCAGTCTCTGTGGTACTGGTGGCTACATTGAAGGAAAAATTGATCATTCAGTTATCTTCCGAAATGTGTTCATTAATCGCAAATCACAAATTAAGGATTCCGTCATTATGCAAGGGACCAGAATTGGCGCTGGGACAACAGTTGAAAATGCTATTATCGACAAGAACGTTGTCATTGGTCCCAACATGCAATTGAAAGGAACACCTGAAAATCCTCTTGTAATTGGTAAAGGCGAACGAATATTTCGGCAAACGGAGGTATCTAATGAATAAGGTTTTATTTGCGGCAGCAGAAGCAGCACCTTTTTATAAGACTGGTGGTTTGGGGGATGTTATTTACGCTTTGCCACAAGCTCTGCAGCAAGATAATGAAGTAAAAATAGTTATTCCATACTATGGAAAGCTTTTTCCTGAAAAATATCGTAATTTAGTTAAAGATTTGATGCACTTTACCGTTCGTGTCGGCGAAAAAACGAAGTATTGTGGTATCAAAACGCTTGAACTCAACGGGATCCAATACTATCTGATCGACAATGAAGAATACTTTGGTCGCGATGGTTTGTACGGCTATTGGGATGACGGCGAACGTTTTGCCTTTTTCCAATTAGCTATCTGTGAGATGTTGGAAAAGGTCAACTATATTCCTGATGTATTGCACTTGAATGACTGGCACACCGCCTTTATTCCCGTGTTGTTGAAGGATAAATACAATTGGATTGATGCCTATCGCCATATTAAGACAGTTTTGACGATTCACAATATTCAATTCCAAGGAATCTATGATCCAATTATTTTGGGCAGTTTATTTGGCATTGGCCGTCGGACTTTCAATGAAGGCAGTGTCGAATACTATGGAAATGTGAACTTTATGAAGGGCGGAATCACGTTTGCAGACGCTGTCACCACGGTTTCTCCAAGCTATGCGAAAGAAATTCAGACCCCTAATTTTGGCGAACATTTAGACGGTATATTACGTGATAATTCTTATAAATTGCATGGAATTGTCAACGGTATCGATATGAAAATCTATGATCCAGCAACTGATACTAATATTCCAGAACACTTCAGTGTTAAGGATATGAAAGGCAAGGTACTCGACAAGAAAGCCTTACAAAAAACTGTTGGTCTACCTCAAAAAGATGTGCCTATCTTTGCGGTCGTATCACGTTTAACACGTCAAAAGGGTATGGATCTGTTGTTAGATGCTTTAAATGAATTTTTACAAAATCATGATGTACAAGTTGTCATTCTAGGAACTGGCGACCCTGATTTGGAAAAAGGTTTCAAAGGGTACCAAGAAGCCTATCCTGACAAGCTTGCTGCCAAAATTGAGTTTGACGTGAAATTGGCACAGTTAATCTATGCCGGAAGCGATGCTTTCGTTATGCCATCAGCGTTTGAGCCCTGTGGCTTATCACAAATGATGGCAATGCGCTATGGTAGCGTACCAATCGTCCATTCCGTTGGTGGATTACGTGATACAGTTGTTCCGTTCAATAAGTTCACCAAAAAAGGAACTGGTTTCGGATTTGACGATTATCGTTCTGAAGTCTTGGGCAAAATGCTAGATTCTGCCTTTGATTTGTATAGTAAAGCTCCCAAAACTTGGCAAGAACTCAGAAAACAAGGGATGGAACAAGACTTTGGCTGGGAAAATTCCGCCACTAAATATCGCAATTTGTATCAAGAATTGACTGATTAGGTCAGTTTGCATCTCTTAGAATAACAGAGGTATAAAAATGGAATTAAAAGAAGCCGAGTTTGTCAGAGATTACATTAACGAAATTAGGGCTACATATGCGGTGGACTTGAAAGACACTTCACCCATGGAGCAATACATGGCTTTGGGACATTTAATTAAGCGCTATAACAGTGAGAACTGGACGGATACTTCGAAAAGTTACCGTAAAAATGATGTCAAACAAGTATATTATTTTTCAATCGAATTTTTGCCCGGACGACTTCTTAAATCAAATATGCTCAATTTGGGCATTACGGACGTCGTCAAAAAAGGTATTAGAAATTTAGGCCTAGATTTCGACAAAATTGTTCGAGCTGAGCCCGATCCTGGACTTGGTAATGGTGGTTTGGGTCGATTGGCCGCCTGTTACATGGATTCAATGGCAAGTATTGGAATGGCTGGTAATGGTAACGGAATTCGTTATCGTTATGGTCTATTTAAGCAAGTCTTCATGGACGGTTATCAAGTTGAATTGCCTGATGATTGGCTACGTAACGGGGATGCTTGGGAAGTCAGACGTGAAAATCGGGCTTGTTTAGTTAGGTTTGGCGGTCACGTTTGGATGCAAGAACAAGCAGATGGCAGTTTGAAACCAGTTTATGATCATACCGATGATGTGCTGGCAGTACCTTATGATACTGGCATTATTGGCTATCACAATGTAGTGACGAATACGTTGAGACTATGGTCAGCTGAATTGCCACCAAGCGCGGAAGAAAAGTATTATTCACAAAAACAACGTGACAATATCGATGATATTACAAAAGTTTTGTATCCAGACGATAGTAATGAAGAGGGACGTTCGTTGCGTTTGCGCCAAGAATATTTCTTCTCCTCAGCTGGTGTGCAAAGTATTGTCCGTCATTATCTATCTGGCCACATTAGCCTCAAGCGTTTTGCCCAAAAAGTTGCGATTCATATCAACGATACCCATCCAACATTGGTAATCCCTGAATTGATGCGTATCTTGATGGATGAACATGACTGTCCTTGGGATTTAGCTTGGCAAATAACGACTTCAACTATGAGTTATACCAACCACACAATTATGCAAGAAGCACTTGAGAAGTGGCCAATTCCAATGTTCCAAGGCTTGCTCCCTAGAATTTATCAAATCGTCGAGGAAATTAATCGTCGTTATCGTGCTGACAAAATTCCTGTTTTCGGTGAGGATATTGTTGACCGCACCGCTCCTTTGGGTGATGGACAAGTCCGGATGGCTTATTTAGCTGTTATTGGTAGTCACAGTGTCAACGGAGTTGCGCCATTACACACCGAGTTATTGGAAAAAGATGTTTTAGCCGATCTTTATCGAATTTACCCTGAAAAGTTCAACAATAAGACTAACGGTATTGCCGAACGTCGTTGGTTGGAGGTTGCTAACGAACCGCTTACTAAGTTGATTGACAGTAAGATTGGTAAAGAATGGCATTTCAATCCAAAATTGTTGCAGGAATTGTCAGCCTTTGAAGGCGATACGAAGTTTTTGAATCAATTAGTTGATGTTAAGAAAGAAAATAAGCAACGTTTGGCCGATTACGTGCAGTCAGAAATGGGTATTACGATTCGAACTGATGCTATCTTTGATGTTCAAATCAAGCGACTACATGCGTATAAACGTCAAGTTTTGCATATGTTAGAGATTATTCGTGAGTATTTGGAAATTAAGAATAATCCCAAAGCTGAAGTTACACCACGAGTTCACATTTTTGGTGCCAAAGCAGCTCCTAGTTATCATTACGCCAAGTCAGTTATCAAGGTTATCAATGCTGTAGCTGATTTAGTCAACAATGATCCCGATATTGGCGACAAGTTGAAAGTTGTCTTTGTGCCAAACTATGGCGTTTCATTGGGTGAATTGATTATCCCAGCTGCCGATGTCAGTGAACAAATTTCCACGGCTTCCAAAGAGGCATCTGGTACCAGCAATATGAAATTGATGACTAATGGTGCTTTGTCATTGGCCACAATGGACGGTGCCAATATTGATATTATTCGGGCTGCCGGTAAGCAAAATGAGTATACTTTTGGGCTCACAGCGAGTGATGTTTACGGATATTATCATCGTAATGACTATCGTTCAAGAGCCATTTATGATGCTAATCCCGAGTTACAAAAAGTTGTTAATTGCTTAATTACCAATATGATTCCGGGTATTTCGACTGAAGGCCGTGAGATTTACGATTCATTACTACAATATAATGATGAATATTTCGTCTTGGCTGATTATGCCGATTACGTCAAACAGCAGAAACAAATTTCCCAAGATTTCAAAGATGTTGAAACTTGGCAGAAGAAATCCTTGGCTAATATTGCCGCATCTGGAACGTTCTCAGCTGACTATTCAGTAGCTCGTTACGCTGAAGATATTTGGCAAGTTCCATATAAGCGGATTTTGAAATAAGGTGGCCCATGCAATGAGTATTGTGATTGAGTACGATTCATTTGAAACGTCAAAAAAAGCTCCATTCGGCGCAGTGGTCGAAGGAACCGAGATTGATTTTAATATAAGAGTTCATTCCAGCAATGATATTCAACAAGTTATCCTGCATGTGGCGCAAGATGGTCACTGGGATACGGAACATCAGTTGCAGATGAACTTGGGACCACATTCTTATCAGACTAAATTTACACCCAAGTCTTCAGGTTTGTTTTTCTACTATTTTGAAGTTATTACGAATCAGGAAAGTTGTTTCTATGGTTGTTTAGATGGTGGCTTTGGCGGTGAAGGCGTGATTTATTTGAAGCGTTCAGATGTCCAAATGTATCAGCTAACTGTTATGAGCCATGTGGAAAGGATTCCTGATTGGTATAAACATGGCTTGGGTTATCACATCTTTGTCGATCGTTTCAACAATGGAAATTCTGATGGTCACATTAATAATCCGAAACCTAATAGCTTTATTTATGGTCAAAAGAGCGATTTGCCAATGTATATTCGTAACAATAAACAAGAAGTTGTTCGTTGGGACTTTTATGGTGGTAATTTACTCGGGATTGAAAAAAAGATTCCTTATTTGAAGCAATTAGGCGTGACAGTCATTTATTTGAGTCCGATTTTTGAGGCAATGAGTAATCACCGTTATGATACGAGTGACTATTTCAAAATTGATCCGATGTTGGGTACATTGACTGATTTTGACCGCTTGGTGAAGAAAATTCACGAAGCAGGGATGCACGTTATTTTGGACGGTGTCTTTAACCATGTAGGAGTTAATTCACGTTACTTCAACCAATCTGGAACGTATGAAACACTTGGTGCTACCCAGTCGAAAGACAGTCGTTATTATCCTTGGTTTACTTTTACTAAGTATCCGCAAGAATATGACAGCTGGTGGGGCGTCACTGATTTGCCAACGGTTAATAAAGAAAATGTTGACTATCAGAATTTTATTTATGGTAGCGATGACTCGGTGATTGACTACTGGACTAGCCGTGGTGTTGATGGCTGGCGCTTAGACGTTGCCGATGAGTTGCCTGATGAATTTATCTTGGGTATTCGACAAGCATTGGACAAGTATCCTGACAAGGTTTTAATCGGTGAAGTTTGGGAAGATGCCTCGCATAAATTGGCTTACGGCAAACGACGTCATTACTTGGAAGGTGGCATGTTGCAGGCAGTCATGAATTATCCATTACGCAAGTTGATAATTCGGGTGCTGACGGGTGATTTGAAGCCATCTGAGTGGTGGTTAGAGTTGATGACGTTAAAAGAAAATTATCCACAGACTGTTTTTAAATATAATTTTAATAATATTGGTAGTCATGATACGAGACGAATTTTAACCGCCTTGCATGGCAATAATGATTGGCTCCAGCAGGCATTTGGATTGCTGTTCACTTTGCCCGGAGTGCCTTGTGTTTATTACGGGGATGAAACTGGTTTGACTGGTGGAAAAGACCCCGAGAACCGGGCTTTCTTCCCTTGGGATGATCTCAATACTAGTTTGCAACAGGCAGTGGAGCATCTGTATCATTGGCGTTCACGTAATAGCTGGATTGATGAGGCGGAGTTTGCCCCATTTTATCTGGATAATTACGGAATTGGATATGTTTATTGGCAAGACGATAAGAAATTATTGGTTGTCTTGAATACTTCATCCAATGAACGTCAGATAAATTCCAATGATTTAATGTTGGATGTGGTGCCTTCTGATCTGGCAGTTGCGGTTAAGAAATGTTTGACTAACAAGAGTTTGGAACATGGTGAATTTAAGATTATTGAAGATTTGTAGGCGTCTCCAGAACTGAGAATATTTAACTCGCTATGCGGACCGGTTCGAGCCATAGTGCGGTCTCGAACCTCGATTTGAAGCCTTGCAAAAACCGCAAGTCTCCAAACTCGCCCGGTGGTGTAATGGCTAAAGCCATAACGCCACACCCACAGCGGGTAAATATCCTCAGTCCTTCCGACTAATTCGATATATATATATGTATAAAAAAAGACTGATATGTATTCAGTCTTTTTTTGCGTGCCATTATATTATTGCTCAAATAGTTTTATTGATTCTTTTAGATTTGGAAGAACTGCCACGGCCTGTTTTGCCAATTCTGGCTTAGGTTGAACTAGATCAGGGACAATTATTACGTCGATTTTGGCTGCTAGTCCAGATTCGATTCCGCTGTTGGAATCTTCAAAGATTACTGCTTCTTCAGGTTTGGCGTGAGTGACATCTAATGCGTGTAAATAAATATCGGGAGCTGGTTTGTTGTTTTTCACATCGTCACCACTGATTAAGTCGGTAAAATAGTCTGTTATGCCAGTGTTTTTGGCGTTGAGCGTCAAAATTTCTTTTGTTGAAGATGAAGTTATGTAACGAGCAATATTATGTTCCTGTAGATATGTTAGTAATTCTATTGCACCAGATTTAAGGGTCACTTCACCAGCTAAAACTTTGTCGTGGTAGCGTTCCATTGATTCATCAAAAATTTTTGTGCCAAGTTTTGGATCACCAGCTAATTCTTGTAGACGACGTTTAGTATCAGGGAACCCTTTGGCAATGTAATGTTGGTTATCTTCTTTTGTGAATGGGAAGCCATACTTTGCTAGGATTTCTTTACGAGCTGAGTAGTATAAACCTTCAGTGTCGATTAGGATTCCGTCCATATCGAAGAAGACAAACTTTTTATCACGTAGATTCATCATAAAATTCCTTTCCTCAAACAGTGTGTTGGTGGATGCTTGTTATGATTTGATTGTACACTAAGTTTTACATGCCCACGATTGAAGATGTCACTGCCATCAGTTTTGAGGAATTACGTGATAATTCGCAGCGGATTAAGTCGATGATGCAGAGTATGTCTAATATGAAGAAAAGTGTTTCGATGGATCATATGAAGACAGTTTTGGAAGACATTCCACGGCACAGTTCGACACGTTATATCAACCAGGGCAGTCTGACCGATTACTATTTTGAATCGGCTAAAGCTAGTTTGGATGATGGACATATCTATTTGGTTGTTTCCAATACCGGAAGTCCAGCTAGTAAGATAATTTCGCAATTTACGCAGAAACAGTATAATCACGTGTCACTATCTTTTGATAGAGATCTTAATACGATTATTAGTTACAATGGTGGAAATAATGTGTATCCTCCGGGGATGAACGCTGAGGCTGTGCAGTATTTTCATCAAAAAGATGATGCGTCAGTTTTGATATATAGTTTGCCAGTCACTCGTAAACAGAAAGAAATTTTAATTGAAAAAGTTGCCGAAATTAATGAAGAGGGCAGTGCTTATAATCTAGTAGGATTGGTTGCCGAGCATTCATTTAGACCAAATATTATGTTCTGCTCGCAGTTTGTTTACAAGATGTTGAAATTGGCGGGCTTAGAATTCTTTGAAAAAGATGCTGGAGAAGTTAGACCAACTGATTTCATTGAATTGGATTACTATAAAAAGATGGCTTTTGAGTATGAGATAAAGTTCTGATCGATATGGTCAGAGCTTTTTTTACGATTAGTTTTTAGAATTATAAATAAAATATTCTTTTATTGAAAAGTTGGTGCTTATTTATTTATAAATAGTTGTATAATCAAAATGGATATTTAATTAAGAATATTTTTTTTAGTTACGGAATACTTTTTTAATCGACGATAGGGGAATAATCATGAGTAAAAAGGGATTAACTGCGCTCGCCGTTTTACTGGTTAGTGGTGGTATTGCCGTTTCGGGATGTAGCAATCAGAGTCAGAGTAAGAAGGATACGTCCGGCAAAAAGACAATGACTACAGCGGTCAGTAAAAAGAAGAGTCAAAAGGTTAAAACTAGCACTGAAAAAACTAGCGCGCTTTGGGATAAGGATAAGGACACTCATTTAGAATCATTTATGGATCAATGGGGTCCAACGATGAAACAAGAATATTCGAAATACAATGGAACTGATTCATTAAAGACAAGTACTGACATTGTCTATCCAGATGATTTGTCCAAAGTAACGGTTGAAGGTTCAAATTCTTCAATTGGGTGGAGCAAAGATGGTAGCAATAAATATACATACAATGTTGTTGCCATTTATAACTACAATGGCATCGTTCCACCACTTCCCAATCACATTACTTATTTCTTTGCCTTTCATAATGGAGAACCAATTGTTTTGGTTGACCAAAGTCGTGATGGACAACCTAATCTGACTGAGACAGCAAATACCAAATTGAAGTCAGGTTTTGATGATGTTGTTGCCGGAAAAGTAGCCACCGTAGATTCAGATACAGGTAATAGTCAAGCATCAACCAATGATAAGAAAACTACGGAATTGACTTCAGATCCTAAGTTAGTTGGTGTTATGGTTCATCAATTGGCTTTGCCGGGTGATGATCTTTCGAAAGAAGATATGTTGAGTATTTATCTTGATAATGGTAAATACGAAATTGGAATTGGGACTGCAACTTCTACCATTGGTTATGTGATTAATGGTGAAGTCGTGAATTACTATACCCGTGATTATAGCCACGGAGATTCTACAGCAACGGCACCTTTGATTGAGCATTCTATCAGTTTGAATGATTTGGAAAGTACTTATTATTCAACAGATGCTCAAAAGCAACTTGTACAGTCAGTTGCTAATAAAATGCCTGCAATCCAGCAGGATTAAAATAAAGTTTTACAAGTAAAATAATGGTATCAAATAATTTAAAAGGGGATTATTTATCATGAAACTTACAAAATCAGCAGTACTAGCAGCCGCATTATTAATGGCAGCAACAGGAGCAGTAACAAGTTTATCAAGCAATTCTACAGAAGCAGATGCTGCCACAGTCGCAACAGTTAAATCAGGCGTTACAGCACAACTTTATAATTCAAATGGTGCTTGGGTTACTGACCGTGCTTTGGCACAAAACACAAAATGGCGTGTTGGTACTATCAGCAAAATCGCCGGTGTCACAATGTATCAAGTTGCTACAAACGAATATTTAAAAGCTTCAGATTCAATACTTTCAGGTCAACCACAACAAGCACCTTCATCAAGTCTAGTTGCTACATTAGGTAACAACGGTGCTCCATTGTACTTCTCAGCTACAAAGGGTGATCCAGCTCACTATCAAACACTTGGCGCAAACAGTGCTTGGAGAGTTAGCCATGTTGTTACAAATGGTAAGGATACATTCTATGAAGTTGGTCTAGGTACTTTTGTTAATGCTAAGGATGCTCAATTGAACAAGACACCTTCAAACGTTGAAACAATTGGATTTGAGCCATACCTAGGTTTGAGATAATCAATTAGACGAGGATAGTAAATATTATGAAGTTTATGACTAAATCAACAGCTATCGTAGCTGCTTTGGCAATGGCAACAACTGGAGTACTAGCTTTTTCCACAAAAGTTAGCGCTTCAACTGTTGCGACAGTTCATTCAGGTGTAGTTGCACGTTTGTACACACCGCAAGGAGAAAAAATTAGTAACCGAGCTTTGTCACCAAATTCTGCATGGCAAGTTGGCAAAATTTCGACAATTAACGGTGAGAAGATGTATCAAGTTTCAACTAATGAATATCTTCGTGCTGCTGATTCTTCTCTCAATGGTCAACAACAAAGCCATGCACCAAGATTAGCTGGTAAAGCTATGAGTATGTTGGCACTTTATCGTGATGACACTAACAGTATGGCTAACCGTTCATTGGCTCCAAATTCAGAATGGGCAATTGGTGAGTATGTCGTCAATAAAAATGGTCAACAATTTGTGCAAGTTTCAACGCATGAATACGCTGATGCATCTAAATTGATGTACACACAACCTATGACTAACCCAACTTATATCGCTGACTTTGGTACAAATACTAAGTTCTCAGACTTTGCGGTCGTTGGTTCTGGTAATTTAGGCACTAATGGTGATAGTTCATCTGCAACGGATACTACACCATCAGTAACAGTACCCGATGTGAATACTAATAGTAATAATTCAAGTAAGAATCAGCCAGTTGCAAGTGTTGCATCCATTCAATCAGCTGTTGTTAAATCAATCAATGATGCCCGTGCTTCAAAAGGCTCAGGTCCGGTAGTATTAGATTCAGTATTAACTAAAATTGCTATGAAACGTGCAAACGAAAGTGTTACTAATTTCACGCATATTCGCGCAGACGGTAATCATTGGTATGCTGAACTAAAACAAGTGGCACCATCATATGTTGCTAGAGGTGAAAATCTGTTTTTGACACCATGGAATGATCTATCAGTTGAGACACCGGAGCAATTAGCATATGTAATGATGGATAATTTCCGAGGCGAAGGTGAAGGTAGTGAGACTGATATGTCTAAATGGACTCATTACACTGGAATGCTTGATTCTAAGGCGGGAAAAGTTGGTGTTGGCGTATACGTTACATCAGATAAAACCGTTTATATTGCTGAGGATTTTGCCGAATAATTAATCTTACAATCAATAATAAAAGCTAGCAAAAGCTCACAAATCAAATTAGAGTGATCGTCGTCGCTGGTAAATAAGTTTAAAAAAATAAACCCCAACCAATTACGGTTGAGGTTTTTTACTATCCATTTAGATCGGAAGTATCCAATCTAAAGAAAGGTGATACCAAGTGAATAGCGATGATGTATGTGTTATTGGATAAAACATTGTAACAATCCCAAACACGTTCGCTAGGTTCGGTATTGCGAAGATATTCTTTGATATCGGCTAGGTAAGGCTTTATTTCGTCTTCCTTGAGAACTACGTGCTGTTTTATATTTAATTCTCGTTTCTGAGCACCGGTCAAAACTAATCCAGTTTGAATTTCCAAATCCTCCGTTAATTCTGCAATAATCTTTGTAAATCTAATATCTAATGTCATTAGATAATTCCTCCATTTTTTTTTGTTATGAAAACTAAAAAAAGATGCCCATGGCGTCTTACGGTTTTACGAATTCGATAATAAGTTAAAATGTTTGACTTAGAGTGACCTCTAACTTGTAGAATACTGGACATGGTGAAAATGAATTAGAAAATAGAGGAAATATTAATGACAAAAACATGGATGATTACAGGAACTTCTAGTGGATTCGGTAAGGAATTGGCTCAGGTCGTCGCCAAACAAGCGGACACTAACTTGATAGCGACTGCCCGTAAAGAGGCTGATTTGGCATATTTAGACGCATTTGATGCAACACGTGTGGCTAAGGTGATTATGGATGTGACGAATGAAGAACAAGTTCAAGCAGGAGTTACAGCAGCCAAGGATAAATTCGGTGGAATTGATGTATTGGTCAATAACGCTGGCTTAGGATATTTTGGAACGATTGAGGAAAGTAACGAGAACGATGTTCGACAAATGTTTGAGGTTAATGTTTTCGGATTGGGCAATGTGACAAAGTCAGTTTTGCCAATTATGCGATCACAAAAGCAAGGTGTAATTGTTAACATTTCATCCGCATTAGGTGTTACTTCGTTGCCAACTTTAGGTTGGTACAGTGCAACTAAATTTGCGGTAGAAGGTTATTCCAATGCTTTGCGCCAAGAAGTTGCTCCATTGGGTATTCAAGTGATGAACGTTGAACCTAGTGGTGCCAGAACTAAGTGGAATGCTGGCAAGACAGCCCCAGTTGAAATCTCAGATTATAGTAAATTTGCTGGAATGGTCGATGGTGCTTCAAATGGTGTCACACAAACACCTGGTAGTCCGGAATTGATTGCTCAAACAATTTTTGGCATGGTAACTGATAATGAAATTGTTCCAGAACACTTGCCATTGGGAACTTTCGCGACTGATGGGATTAAAAAGGAACTTACTAATACTTTGAAAGATGTTGATAAATATCACGATATTTCAGTTGGTATTGATCAATAGGTGATAAAAGAATAATGTCTCAGCTATTAAATTAGTTGAGGCATTTTTTGCTATGATAATTGTATAAGTGAAAAGAGGCAGTTAAATTGAAAATCCAAACAGGCTACATGCCATTTCGTGAATACAGAACTTACTATCGAATTGTCGGTGATTTGGACTCCGAGAAGACACCGTTATTGCTGTTACATGGTGGTCCAGGTTCAACGCACAATTATTTTGAAGTCTTTGACCAATTAGCCGAAGAAACTGGTCGACCAGTAGTTATGTATGATCAGATTGGTTGTGGAAAATCCAGTATTCCTGATGATAAAAGTCTGTGGAACGCTGATACTTGGGTAGCTGAGTTGAAAACGTTACGTGATTATTTAGGGCTAAAGCAAGTTCATTTGTTAGGTCAATCTTGGGGTGGGATGTTGGCGATAATTTATATGTGCGACCATAATCCTCAAGGTGTGAAAAGTTTGATTCTTGCCAGCACTTTATCTTCGTCCAAATTATGGGCTCAAGAACAGCATCGAATGATTAAATTCATGTCTCCAGAAGATCAAGTGGCAATTGCCAAAGCAGAGTCAACGGCAAATTATACTTCATCGGGATATTTAAAAGCCAATGAACATTTCATGTTACAACATGCCTCTGGCCCTATCACAGAGCAGTCTCCAGAGTTTTTACGTCGTCAAAAAATCAGTGGGGAAGTAGCTTATGTTACCGCTTGGGGTCCCAATGAATATTTTCCAACTGGTAATTTGAAAGATTATGATTACACGGATAAGTTGAAAAATATCATCACACCAACCTTGGTAACGAGTGGAACTGACGATTTATGCACGCCGTTAGTTGCTAAAACGATGGTCGATCAATTGCCCAATGTTGAATGGACTTTGTTTGCTCACAGCCGTCATATGGCGTTTATTGATGAAACTGAAGCTTATATGAAACGATTAATTAAATGGTTAGCCAAAATGATTGAAAACAACTTCTAAATTAAAAAAGCCACTCAATTTATAGTTGAGTGGTTTTTGTCGTTCTAAACTTGAGCATTGATAGCATCGGCTGTCTTCAACATGTGATAAGTTGCTTCAAAGACAGGGCAGACATCACCGGGAATCGCATAATCCTTAGTAGTTTGACGTAATTTGGCAAAATTATCGTTGAGGTTCTTGTTATTTCCGGCATCTAAGCATAATTTAACATATTGTTGTCTGACGTCGAAAACCTCAGGATGATTTTGTCCATGTGCGTTAGTAATTGCTCGAGTATAGAAATCCAATTTATCGTGGCGCTCGTCTAAATAGTCCTTAACTGCTGTCATTTGAAAAGCCTCTTTTCATTTAATGACTTCAGTATAAGGTGCCAAATTAATTAAAAATTGATTTAAATCAAAAATCGTATATTTAAAAATATGTAACATAATTGTATAAAACATTTACGGTTGTAGCTCGTATAATTGAGTTACTTAAGAGGTTATTAGTAAATATATGTAAGCGTTGAGATGAGGTGATCACATAAGAGTTAAAAGAAGGAATATAAAAAAATATTTAAGAATTATTTTAGTGGTGGTTCTGCTAGCAGGGGGACTAGGTTACTATTTTAATAATTCTTATGCTTCAAGTGGTAATGATAATGTCAAAACTAATCAAGTGATTAAAAAGAAGCAACGCATTATCAAACACAACTTGACGAGTTATTTGAACAGTGTGACGAAAGATGGCACCACTAGTGTTAGTTTTTATAATTTAGGCGCTACTGAGGATAGTGATGCAGCCGATGGCAAGTACGCCGACGTTTATAAGAAAGGTAGCTTACAAGTAGAGGCTAATGCTCACACTGCACAAACCGCTGCTAGTACGTATAAGCTTTACATTGCGGCGTTTTTAATGAATCAAAAGTTGCATGGCAATTTTAGTTGGACGGATTCCAATGTGGATGGATTCAATCGAATGATTGTTGAAAGTGCAAATGATTTTTCGGAAAATCAGATTAATATTTATGGCGCGGATATTTTAAATGAGTTTGCGGGCAATCAAGGCTGGTATTCGGGCGTTTTCCAAACTGGTCAAGGAACACTGACGACAAGTTATAGTTTGCAGCTGTTGTTGCAAGACCTCGAGTCAGGAACCGGTGTGTTTAAAAATAAATCCGACCGAGCTAAAATTTTGAAATTGATGGGCAAACAAATTTATCGTGATGGGATTCCTGCTGGGGCTGCCGCAGCCGATGCTGGGACAACTGTTCAAGATAAAGTTGGTTTTCTCGATGATGTCAATAATGATGCGGGGATTGTGACGATGCCAGATGGTCAGAAGTATATTCTGGTTGTTTTGACCAATGGTCATAATCAAAGCGGATTTAGTGGGTTCCCAAGAATTGCCAAAATTACGAAAAATGTGCAGAAGATTGTCTATGGATCTGATGCTGGAACTAAAATTGTTAACTATTAAGGGGCTCTGAATTTGATTCAGGGCTCTTTTTTGTTATTGACAGAGGTGTTAAAATTTAGCTATTGTGTAAGCGTAAACATTTATGCTTAATTGACAACTAAACGGTCAATCTAGCATGTTTGGATACGTCAAAATAACAATTGGGGGTATTTTTTAATGCAAAAAACTTTTGTTAATGGTGTCGATGGTAATTTTGGGAAATTAGTCGTTGAGTATGTTCAGCAATTGATTCCTAAGGAAAGATTAGTATTCACCGCACCTGATGAAAGCAAATTAAAGATTTATGCCGACCAAGGTATTCAAACGGCCGTGGCAGATTTCAATTCGCCGGAAAGTTTGGCTAAAGTCTATGCACATGCTGATAAAGTTTTATTGATTTCGATGCCTTTTGTTGGTGAGAAGCGTCGTAAAGCTCATAAAAATTTTGTGGATGCTTGTGTAAAAGCAGGAGTTAGACAGGTTATTTATACGTCGGTTTTATCCGCTGGAAATCCTTTTAACCCAAGTGTCGAGAATGCCGACCATGGTTATACAGAATCTATAATTCAAAATACGGATTTAGATTATATTTTCTTACGTAATTCACTCTTTGCTGAGGCGTTTATTTCGGATTATATGCGTGCGGTTGATAGTCACGAAGATACGATTGAGAAAAATATGGGTGACGGACGTGTTTGGTTTATTTCTAGACGTGATGCAGCCTTGAGTGCAGCTTGTGCATTAAATGATGACTTTTATCATAGAGCAGTTTTGAATATTAATGGTCACGAGCCATTTACGTATAATAAATTCTTGGAAGTTGGTAATAAGGAGACTGGCAACAATATCAAGTATATTAAGAAGACTGACCAAGAATTATATGATTACTTTGATAGCATTGGCGTTCCTAGAAATACTGATGGTGATTTTTCAAAGAGTCCAATTCAAGCAACTTCTGAAGGGATGGTTACATTTGGTACGACTGTTCGCGAAGGATACTTGGATGTTCCAGTCAGTGATTTTCATAATTTGACAGGGCATCAACCAATTACTGTTAAATATATGTTTGAGCATAAGGATGATTTCTTGTTAGGAGAGCGTCATTCTACAGAAAAGTAGTAAATAAATAGAGGATTTGGGAATTAATCAGCCCAAGTCCTCCTTTTTAATTTCTGAAAAAAAGCGCAAAAAAATAGACAGGTGACCACACCTGCCTATTTCCCGATACAAAGTGACTGAGATTGCCACTTATAAAAGCTGCATCGGTTTTAGTATAACAATAATCGAGACTAATAGATAGAATAATTTGCAGAAATAAAATAAATGACAAAAAGTAAAATTAAAATATTGCTTGAAGTTATGTATTTACCGCCAATTGATTATATAATTGTTTCAACTAAATAGGTCAATTGGAGGACAAAATCATGGCACGCAAAGTTATATTATTTATCGCTGAAACTTTGGATGGCTTTATTGCTGAAACAGATGGCAATATTGATTTTTTAATTGATAGTGACTTTACTTCGGGGGAAACGACCGATCGTGAATATGAAAGATTAACTAAGCATATCGATACAGTGGTGATGGGACGAAAAACTTATGAGCAAGTATCCAATAAATTATCACCTAATAATTATCCGTATGATTCGTTTGAAAATTATATTTTAACGACCCATCCAACTGAAAGCCTTGGTAATATTAACTTTATCCGGGACAACGTTGTTGATTTAGTCGAGATGCTGAAGGGGCAACCATCAAAAAAAGACATCTGGATTATCGGTGGAAGCAGTATTATCGCTCCACTAGTAAATAGTGATTTGATTGATAGTTATCAAATCGGTATCGTTCCAATCGTTTTGGGTAGTGGTATTCCGCTCTTTTCTGACAAAACTAAGTTCAAAGAGTTTAACTTGGAATCAGCCAAGAAGGTTAATGGAATTGCTTATCTAACTTATAGCAAGTAAAAAGAAGGAAAATCGCAGAGGATTTTCCTTCTTTTTTATTGAACGGAATCTTTGGAAACAAATTTAGTGTTTGGCGAAGTTCCCGTATAATTATAGAGATTCATGAAATCATTACCTGGTGCCCAGTCAGCAACGAAAGATGAAGCATCTTTAGACATACCAACTGCAACGGTTGGTCCGGAATAGATTATGGCAGCTCTGTGTCCAAAATGACCACGGGTTCCTAAGTAGCTTCCCATATTGTAAGTTTCGTCATACCAGCTCTTTAGTAAATAATAGGCTACATCTCTGTCTGAATGAACATATCCCCAATGAAGAAGATAATCATAGCCAGAACTAGATAAGTTTTCTGACATCTCACGAGTTGCAGTTGAATGGCTCAATTGACCATTAGTTTGTTGTGCTGCTCTCTGATTGGCATAATTAATGAGTTCGGTCGATCCATGAACTGGTTGTGTTCCATTAGCAGCATGAATAGCATTTACATATTTAACAACATAGTCATTAATTTTGTTGATGTCGGGTTTGTAATTTGTTATTTGGACTTCAACATTTGGGTCATTCTCAAGTTGACCATCTCCAATAAAAACATATTCGTTAGTTGCTACTTGAGCATATTCAGCGCCGTCAATGAAACCAAGTTTGCCGACGGCCCAACTAGTATATGGTCCTAAAGCACGATTGCTGATTAATTTACCCTCAGAAGTATAAAGTCTAGTGATTTTGCGTACGAAAAATGTTGGTCTCTTAGCTGCATCAACTTGATTTTGTGTCGAAATAAATCCACCGAATGTAGCTAATAATAAAGCAGCAATGATACCAGTTAATCTAGATTTTTTCATCATCTGTTCCTCATATTTTCTAATAGTCTGTATTTGGAGTATATCCAGGATTCAATTTAGGATCCATTTGCCAGTAATAATATAGATTAGGGTCTGAAGTTGGTTCAGGCAGTGCCTTGTTGAATTTCATATGGGTGATAGGAACGTAGTCATCGCCAGAAACTTGAACGTATTTCTTCCCGAGTCGATTTACAACGTATTTTCCAATTTGCCATTGTGAACCTTCAGGTAAGATGTTGTCGGAAAGGTCATCTAGTCGCTTACTGATTGTCAGCGTGCCTCCGTGTGTCGTAACCGTTCCAATTAGAGCAGCTTGAGCAGGTTGCTGTGTTTGAACATTACCGCCAGATAATGAAGAATCGCTAGCTTTCAAATATTCATTGGTAGCGACTTGATAAAGTTTCTCGCCGTTGATAGTAATGGTTTTACCAACTGCCCATTTAGTATTTGGTGCAAGGGCTCGATCAGTAATCATTTTTCCCTCAGAGGTGTAAAGCCAAGCCGGCCCTTTGGTGATTGTTGTAGCGACTGTAGATGCCTTGGCGTCGTGCTGTGTAACGAGCAATCCACCAACCGATGCCACTGCTAGAGTAGCAATTAAAGCTACTGATTTGGTTAATCTCATAAAAAAAATCCCCCTATAACAAATTGTCCTAACTAACGGATAATTTAAGAATAGAAGAATTTTATAAATATATCAATATCAAAAGTAACCGATTTCATAATTTGGGGTCTAATTAATAAAAATAAAATCTTTAAGCAATTGATACAAAAGTTCAATTTCGTAATCTTGAATCTTAATGTTAAACTTCTGCTCAACTGGTTTAAAAATGCCATGTGAAAGTGAGAAGAAGTCACGTTCTTTATCAGTTAGAGACTCTTGCTTGATAACCGATTCAGAGTTGCTTCGACTCATCAGCATACGTTCAAACATTAATGAAAGGTGCATGTACAAGTTTAATTTAAGTCTAGCTTCGAATTTGACGTTATAAAAGTTTTCATAATGAGAAACTACATCTTGGCTATCTTGAATCACAATATCGGGATTTAAAATCTGTAATCGACCGCGAATACCTTCAATTGATAAGAATCTTAGTAATTGATCAATTAGGGATGTGGTCGATTTTTTAGTTTCGCCAGCGTTTAACAAAATTGATTGAAGTTTTGAAGAGGTGACTTTATCGAAAATATTATAAATATTCATGATATTCAAATCGAGACTGTCGCTGACATCAGACGTCGTCATAATCAACAATGTATTTGAGAAGAATTGCTGATCATTATTTTCCAATAACTCGTGCAACTTTTTATAATCAAGCGCAATAACTTCGAGTGAAGGTGAAAGTGTTGAGTCGATAAGTTTCTTCAATTCTTTTGATAGTCCTACACCAGACATACAAGAGACGATAATATTCTTCTTATTTGAGAGGCCTTCATAATATTGTGCGTCGGTGCTTAAACTATATTTCTTGCTGGCCTCAGCGATTGATTGAAAGCTATCGTTTCGTTGGATTCGAAGTGCAATGTCCAATGCCATTGAAGTAGTGACATTATTCACAACTAGCAATTCTTGATTCGAAGTCCGCTTAATCTTAGTAAACATTTGGCGCAATGATCCCATATCGAATAAGATGATATTTCCTTGTGTTGAGCTAGGTTGATTTTCAAGATATTTGCTAACGTAAGTATTAATCTGCTCCAATGAAATATCGATTGGCATGTCGAAAGCTTCAAAAAAGTAACTTCCACACAATGAATTGACGACTTGTTGAATACTTGATGCGGTATGTTCACCGTGAGCAAGCAAAATTGCATTATAGCGGACGGCCTCAATTTCATCAGCACATTGATACATCAATATGAAGAAAGGTAAGTAATAAGCTTCACTATCTACTCGTCTAGGAAGAGTTTTTTCTAGTAGTTTATGAAATAGATAATGGGATCGTGGATAGTGTTCCTTAACTTGTTCTTGTAAATGAGGCACCTTTTCAGAACCCGCAATATTGTCGTCATATAGGTTGGCAAATACGAATGCGAGCGTGATATTTCTCCAGAAAGTCTCATCTTTGGGAAAAGTTACACCATATGGATGAGTGATATATTTATGAATTAAGTCTTTAATTCTCTGTATGGACGGATTTAGGAGTTCTTCACTGGTTGCAGTGCTTAATTGATTAATGATTTTAATCACAAGGAAATACTGCTCGGAAATGGTCTCGCCACGTTGAACTGAATCCGTCAATTTGTTGAGTAGGGATGTTAAAGTAGTGCCCAATTGTAACGAACTGTTAGTTAGTGATCGAATGCTGTCCGTTACCATTTGTTGGTTTGGCAATATGTGGATGGATTTTTCGGAAACGTCACTGATAAATAACAAATCCCCTTCAGGCGTATGCGCATATGCTTCAGCACATAAGAGTTGAATGTAATTATTCAATCCGCGAATATTATTGATTTGTTTAATAGTGGAAAGTTTAATTAATTTGCTAGGAGAAATCATGATTCCTCGACCAGTTTGATTAGCTTGTTGTTGTAAAAACATAGCTATAAAAGCGATTCGTTCCGCAAAAGGACGTTGGTTTAATGGTCTAAGGGTAATATGAACTGCGGCTGATTTGAAGTAAGCATTGTCTAGTTTATCAATATCCGCTGTAGCTGAGAAAATGTATCGAGGTCCGGAAGAATCCTGTTGATTAGTAGTATTGAAAAGATAATGTTGGTCATTTTTAGTAAGTGATTGCAGGTTTTTAATGTATAAATACCCCGTTTGCTTGGGTTCTTTATCTTTGAAATTGTCGATATTTTCAGTTAGGTCACTCCGAAATTTTTCGGACTGATCCTTGTAGTTTATACAATCCATAATTTGAAAAGCAGCATTCTTAATCAGTTCTTTTCGACGTATTGCTTCTTGATAGATAGCACGAGCAAAAGTACGTTTGCCACTTCCCGGTGTTCCAGTAATAAAAATTGGCAAGCCGTTTGTCGGATAAACAATTGCCTCTAAAGCATGCTGAATATCAGAACTTAAACTCCCATCAGCCCCGATTAAGTTATCGAAGGCCGATGGGTCTTTTTTGATTTGCCAGTAAACAGGTCTGGTTCCTGATTTTTTAAGCTTATCTTTTTTTTCCAATTTAGAAAGGTAACTGCTTGTAACACCACGGGTTAATCCAACAGCATCTGCGGCTTGTTTAGTTGTAATACGTTCATTTGGAAAGCGTTGCAATATTGCGGTATATAGTTTTTCTAATGCATCCAAAATAATCACTCCTTAAGCACTAACGATGATAATTAATCACAACGTACTGGTGACTTTTTACTTGACTGTGATTAATATAGACATTGTAAGCGTTATATTTATTTAAGTCCAGATGAATAGAAGCGGTCTACAGTAACTCAAATGAAAGGGGGTACTTCCTTAACGGTATCGAAAACCACAGTAGATGAATATAACAAAACAGATTCTTTACCGATGCCGACTACCGTTTTCTGTGGAACATACGTGTTTTACAGAATGGAAGAAATAAAATGAAATATTTATTACTTGTAAGTCACGGTGATTTCTCAAAAGGATTAAGACAAACATTGAGTATGTTTGCTGGAGATCCTGTTAAATCTGTAGTTGCCGTTGGTTTGAAAAAAGATGAGGCAGCTTCCACACTGGAGAAACGTTTTGAAGGTATGATGAGCGATTTTCCTGAAGATTCAGAATTTGTGATTTTGGCTGATGTTATTGGTGGTAGTCCACTGACAACCGTCTGCAACGTTCTAAGCAAGCACGGCAAGTTGCAAGGTAGCTTGGTAATGGGAGGAATGAACTTCCCAATGGCTTTAACCGCAACATTGTCGAAAGACAGTTTATCAAATGAGGATTTGCAGAAAAAGATAACAACAGAAGCAACTGATGCTATAAAAGTATTTGATACAACACAATCATCAGAAGATTTATCTGACGACGATATTTAGAGGAGGATTTATTATTATGGCAATTTCTTTTGTACGTATTGACGATCGAATGATTCACGGACTAATTACAGTTCGTTGGGGTAAGGAATATCCTTGTGATGGAATTATCGCTGTTAATGATAAGGCAGCTAACAACCCAATTTTATCTGAGGCTTATAAAGCAGCTTCCGAGAAGAAAACTTTCGTCTGGACATTAGCACATTTTGAACAAGTTAAAGATAAGGTATTAAATTCATCAACACGTTATTTCTTAATTACAAAGAATCCCCAAGATATGAAACAAATTTTGGTAGATATGGGATTTGTACCAGGAGATATTAAGACAATTATTGTTGGACCTGGTAATGATCGTGATAACGCAATTAAATTAGGTGACAACCAATCATTCACACAAGAAGAAGCCGGTGCTTTTGAGGATATTGAAAAGGCTGGTTATAAAGTTGAGTTCGCACTGTTGCCAGATCAACGTATCGGTGATTGGGGTAAGTTCAAGTCTAAGTTTGGTTATTAGAATTTGATTCAAATGTTCGATATTAAAAAGAGGGGTATTTAAAATGACAATTAGTTGGGTTCAAGCTGCTATTTTAGGGTTATTCGCATGTTTATGTTCCAACTCTTGTATGGCTGGTCAAGCCGTAGGTAATTATACAATCGGTCGTCCATTAGTTGGTGGTCTAGTTTGTGGGATCGTACTTGGAAATGTGCCACTAGGTATCGCTGCTGGTGTCGCAATGCAATTGGTTTACATCGCTTTGGTTACACCAGGTGGTACTGTTTCAGCCGATGTTCGTGCAATTTCTTATATCGGTATTCCTTTGGCAATGGTTGCCATCACAGCACAAGGATTAAATCCTATGAGTGGTAGTGCTGCTAACCTTGCTAAATCAGTTGGTACTTTGGTTGGTACCGTTGGTACTGTTTTGTACTACGCTGTTGCAACAATGAATCTAGTTTGGCAATCATTTGGTTGGAAAGATGTTCACAATGGTAAGCTTGATAAATTAACTGCTGTTAACTTTGGCTGGCCTTGGATTTCACACGCTTTGTTCTCATTCATTCCTACAATGCTTCTAACATATTATGGTTCTACAGCTGTTACAGCATTACGTAATGCTTTACCAATGGATGGTGTTGCTATGAAGACACTATTCACTGTTGGTGGAATGCTTCCATGTGTCGGAATTGCTATCTTACTCCGTCAAATCATTAATACTCCACTTGATTTTGTACCATTTTTAGTTGGTTTCACATTAGCAGCATCTCTACACTTAAACCTAGTTTCAGTAACAGTTATTTCACTATTGTTCGCCGTTATCTTCTATGAAGTTGAAATGGCAAGAGGTTCAAATAATGGTACGCCGTCGGTTGCAGATGGACCAGATGATGACGATGAGGAGGATATTTGATCATGGAAAATACTACTGATACTATGAAAAAACTTGATCGGAAGACATTAAATAAATCTTTCCATCGTTGGTTCTGGGGAGCACTAACATGTTTCTCTCAAGAACATATGCAGACTTTTGGTTACATGGCTTCAATGCTACCAATTATCAAGAAATTATATCCAAAGCATGATGATCAAGTAAAAGCAATTCATGCTTACACAGCTTTCTTTAATACAAACCCTATGTTGGGTACCGTTATTGTTGGTATTACAGCAAGTATGGAACAGGCTCGTGCTAACGGTCAAAACATCGATGGCGAAACAATTAACGATATGCGTGCTGGTCTTATGGGACCTATCGCTGGTATCGGTGATTCATTGATTGATGGTACATTGATTCCTATCTTGCTAGGTATTTCATTAGGTATGTCTTCTGGTGGTTCACCAGTTGGTGCTATCTTCTACATCGTTTCATGGGTACTAATCGCTTACTTTGGTCAACGTTTTCTATACTTCCGTGGTTACAAATTTGGTGACCAAGCCGTTAGTTTCCTAGTTGGTAAACAAGGAGCAGCTATTCGTCACGCTATCGGAATCGTTGGTAGTATGGTCGTTGGTGGTGTTCTAGCTTCATGGGTTAACGTTACAACATCATTGAAATTGGTTGGATCAAACGGAAAGGTCTTCCTAAACTTACAAGATAAGTTGGATAGTATTTATCCCGGAATCTTGACCGTTGCAATTACATTCTTCTGCTGGTGGTTAATGACTAAGAAACATGTTTCAGCTATTTGGACTATGTTGATTTTGGTTGTTGTTTCACTTGTAGGTGTATTGCTTGGATTCTTCAACCCAGGTCTTTCATACTAAAAAAGTCCGGCTCCAGGTATGAGAATATTAACCTGCTATGCGGACCGGTTCGAGCCACAGTGCGGTCTCGAACCTCGATTTGAAGGCTTTCCAAAGAACGGAAAGTCTCCAAATTCGCCCGGTGGTGTAATGGCTAAAGCCATAACGCCACACTCACAGCTGGTAAATATTCTCATACCTTCCGACTAATTTAATTAAATATGTTTGTTGGTATTACGACTAAATAAATTGCTATTACTCTAGCGATTAGAATGATTTTAATATTCAGTTAGAAATAAATGTAAAGGAGAAGTAAGATGACATTTCAAGAAATGAAAGATGGTTATGAGCAAGAAGTCACTTATCAAAAACATATGTTAAAGAATTTAGGTTATTGGTTCCAGCTCTTTACCATTCTTAGTGGTATTGGAATTGTCTTGATTTACTTCTATCATGCTCAAAGTTCATGGTTAAAAATCTTAGGTATTGTGTTATTGGTTCTTGGCGCATTTGGGATGTTACTATTTGGATATTCAGGATGGAAAGGTCAGCAGAATGTCAATGCTTTGATCGATGATTATGAATCTAAGGTTGATTATTTACATAAGAAATCACATAAATAAGAGGGCGTCTCCAGGACTGAGATAATTTACCTGCTATGCAGACCCGTGGTGTAAAGACTAAAGCCTTAACGCCACTGTCACAGCCGGTAAATTGTCTCAGCTCCTCCGACTAGTTAATTTAATACATATATATTATTGAATAGACTACAACTGAACTTAATACAGCAACGTGTATAAATAGTATAGAGTTTAACCCTTCAGTTAAATTAAAAATTCTCCTAATAACATTTTGAAATGTTATTAGGAGAATTTTTTGTTTATTAGATTATTTACTAGATAGCATCTTTAGAGATGAACTTAGTATTAGGGTTTGAACCTGTGAAGTCATATAGTGCAAGGAACTTGTCATTTTGAGGCATATTCCAGTCAGCATCGAAAGAAGCATCACTATTAGTAACACCTAAACCGACGTTTGGACCTGAATAAATTAAGGCGGCACGGTGACCGAAGTGACCTTCTTGTCCTATTCCAGAATAATTATTATCCTCGTCATACCATTGCTTTAATAGGAAGTAGGCGGCATCTTTATCAGATTTAACACCTGCATAATTCATATAGTTAAAGCCGGCACTTGATAGATTTTCAGATGTGTCTTTAGTAGCAGTTGTGTGATCCAAATTTCCACCATCTTGTTGACTGGCACGTTGTTGAGCATAAGTCATCATATCATTATCTAAAGTAACAGGAGCAGTACCATTAGCTTTATGCAAAGCGTTCAAATATTCAACAAAGTACTTATTAATGTTAGCCAAATTTGGTTTATATGAAGCAGTGTTTGTATTAGTTGAAGTATTTGTGTTGGTATTTGTATCAACATTATTGTTATTAGAATTGTTGTTAGTATTAGTATTTACAACAGTTGAATTGTTGTCTGTACCAATATTTGACCAATCATTGTTGTTTTCATTGTTTGAAGTAGTCGTTTCGGTACTTGTATCGACACTTGCGCCAGGGATACCAAAGTTAGCACTGTATGTGGTGTCCTGTGGCATGTGATTCAAGGATAAATGTTTGCCATTGACGTATTCGTGAGTTGAAACTTGGAAGAAGTCATCACCATTTTTATTTAGATAATGTTTACCAATTGCCCAGTTAGAACCATTTCCTAACAGACGGTCAGACATGGCGTTGGTATCATCACGGTATAGTTGAGCATTACCGTTAATGATTTTTCCAACTAATTTGTCGGTTGAGGCAGTCTTTTTAGGTTGTAAGTAGGCATAGTCACCGGTCAAATTGGCTTCAGTTGATCTCAAGTATTCATTAGTTGAAACTTGATAAATGGCCATGTTGTTGTTGGCAACAAAGATTGTTCCGACAGCCCATTTAGTATTTGGTGCAAGGGCGCGGTTGGTGATTGCATTGCCATTGATATCATATAACGTGGCTGGTCCCTTGGTAGTTATGGTCGCGATAGTTGAGGCGTCAGCTTGTTTTTGTGATAAAGCTAAACCTGCTGTAGAGGCCATTGCTAAAGCAGCGATAATTGTTGCTGATTTAGAATATTTCATTTGTGAATCCCCCTAAACATATTATCCTAAATATCGGATAATTTAAGAATAGAAGAATTTTGTTAATATATCAATAGGTAAAATTGGAAGGTGGCCATCTCCAAGGATGAGAATATTTGCCTGCTATGCGGACCGGCCCGAGCCACAGCTCGGTCTCGAACCTCGGTTTGAAGGCTTACCACAGACCGGTAAGTCTCCAAACACGCCTGGTGGTGTAAGAGCTGAAGCTCTTACACCACACCCACAGTGGGTAAATATTCTCAGCCCTTCCGATTAATCAAATTTTTTAAATAGTTAATCATATGTATTAAGTAAAATATAATTAAAATTTCTACCTATATAATATATGAGCGAGTAGGTAAAATTTAGAAATTGAACCAACTATCAATGCTGGTATAGTTATACGCACTTTGTGGATCGCGGAAAGGTTGATAAAAGAACCCTACATCATATGTTGGAGTTGGTAATATTTGATTGAATACCATATGAACAGCCGGGACATATGTATTCCTAGCTACTTCAACATATATTTCACCGAAAGTATTAACAAGACATTGACCAATACGCCATCTTGAACCTTCAGGTAAACGAGGTGTGGGAGATATACCGCCAAGGTTTTTATCAATGGTCACAGTACCATCATGAAAGCGGGATCGTACGGTACCAATTAAAGGTTGTTGAACGGGATTCTGAATATCAGACAGAGTAGAGTCCTCGTATGATAAATATTCATTGGTAGCAACTTGGTAGTAATAATAATCATTGATAGTGATAATCTTACCAACAGCCCATTCTGTATTTGGACTTAACGCACGGTCAGTAATTTTCGTACCATCAGAAGTATAAAGCCAAGCTGGTCCTCTTCTGGTGGTAGTTGTAGCAATTTTTGCAGCCTTAACATCAGTTTGAGTAGTTAATAATCCCCCAATTGTAGCCATGGTTAAAAATGCAATTAACGATACTAATTTAGAATGTTTCATCTGTGGTTCCCCCTATAATTTGAGTGTTTTTTTTAAAATCTCGATTGCTTCAGCGACTGTCGAATATTCAAAAATTTTCTTAAAATAATCAGTCCCATTGATCATTGCCGACAACTGACCGTTCTTAGAATTATGTAGGATAATGACGGGTTTGTGCAACTTCTCCGCGTAGGCAAGTTCGTAACCGACGCCCAAGCTAGGATTGGAAGTCTCGGCAACCACTAGGTCAGCTTCTTTTAACCAAGCAATGTCACGATTTCTTATATATGAATCGTCTTGCTTTTGACCGACAACTGAAAGGGATGGGTCGCCAATGTGTTCCGTCAAAACTTGATTATCTTGTTTGAGAAAATCAATCAGTTGTTTGTAAATTTTAACATCGTCACGTCCGCCCCGGATTGAGGCTGAGAAGTATATTTTCATTTTGATTGTTCTCCAATTTTTTCTTTGAGAGTCTTTAAAAATAATTTATCCACATCGGGTAAAGTTCTCTTTTTACTCCAAATCAAAGTATTCGGGTCGGTTAATTCAGGGGATAGTGGGCGAAAGGTTAAGTCACTGTCAGATGAAACGTCTACCAAATCATCATATGTCAGTGCCATGCAGGCGCCAGTTTTGACCAACAAACTAGCATTGAAAATTAAATTATAAGTTCCCACAAAGTTGAATTGATCGAATAATCCCTGACTCCAATTTTTGAAATCACGGTGCTGCTTAATTTGATGGGAAACTAATAGCGGACGTCCAATCAGATCACTTGGTTGGATGTATTTTTTTGTCGTCAATTGTTCATCCTTGCGCATCAAAATACCCCAACGGTTTTTCATCGGCAGTTCCAAAGTGTTGTAATTACCAAACTCGTGATGTCCCATGATAATACCAAATTCCAGAACACCGCTGTCGAGTGCAGATTCAATAACGGTGTAATCACCACTATTAAAGTTGATGTGAACTTCTGGATATTTGCGAATGATGTCGTGAACGGTATCCATAACACCTTGAACAGCAATACTTTCACCAGCTCCGATATCCAAAGTTCCACTGACAACATCTTGCTTTTGTAAGTTATAGGTAGTTTTATCGACTAAATCCACGATTTCTTGGGCACGTTCCAAAAGATAATAACCGTCTTGGGTCAGTTGAATCTGTCGTTTGCCACGAATGAATAATTGCGTTCCAAGATTAGTTTCCAAATCAGCGATTTGTCGTGATAATGCCGGTTGTGAAATATGCAATAGGCGGGCAGCTCGAGAAATATTTTGTTCTTGTGCGATGGCAATAAAGTAGCGTAAGACTCTAATATCCATTGATATACTCCTATTATAATAAAAAGGTATAGTTATTGATTCATGATAAGTATTTAACATTATAATAATCTCTTTGTATACTGAATTCAATCAGAGAGAGGTACTTAAAATGAAATCAGAAATGGATGTAGGGACTGAAGCCTACGAACAAATCGAAAAGGTCAATCGTCGCAACCAAATGTTAGTGCAACAGTTGAACGATTCGCCACATACGAAAGCGGAGACTCGCGACCTTGTCAGCCAAATTACCAATGAAAAAATTGATGAGACTACTGAAATTAGATTGCCATTTTATACCGACTTTGGGCAAAACCTACATATTGGTAAAAATGTTTATATCAGCAATTGTTCAATGTTCGTTGATCTCGGTGGAATTTATATTGGCGACAACGTTTTGATAGGACCTAATGTCACAATCACATCGGTTAATCATCGTAATAATCCTGCCGATAGACGTCATTTGAGCTTTAAATCAGTTTACATTCACGATAATGCTTGGTTGGGTGCGAATGTTACTGTCACACCAGGAACAATTATCGGTGAAAATGCCATCGTTGCTGCAGGTGCAGTTGTGACAAAAAATGTCCCTGCCAATACTATAGTTGGTGGCGTACCGGCCCGCATCATTAAAACAATTAAGGAGTAATTTTATGAGTTTAAAAGATAAAGTAGTTGTAATCATGGGAGCCTCAAGTGGTATCGGTGCTGCTACTGCCAATTTATTAGCTGGTAAAGGTGCTAAGTTAGGTATTGCAGCTCGTAGATTGGATCGTTTGGAAGAAATTAAAAAGCAGAACTCAGATGCTGAAATCAAAACTTTTAAAGCTGACGTAACCAAGGCTGAAGAAGTTGAAAAGGTAATTGCTGACACGGTTGCAGAGTACGGTCGAGTTGATGTGTTATTCAACAATGCCGGAATTATGCCAGTCAATAATTTAGACCAATTAGCTCACGACGAATGGCAAAATATGTTAGATATTAACGTTAAAGGTGTTTTGAATGGTATCGCTGCAGCCTTACCAGTTATGAAGAAACAAAAGAGTGGTCATATTATTACAACGTCCTCAGTTTTAGGCTATGAAGTTTTACCGGGCTATGTTGCTTATTCAGGAACTAAATATGCGGTTCGTGCAATTATGGAAGGTTTACGTCAAGAAGAGCACGCAAACAATATCAAGACGACCATCATTGCCCCCGGATCAGTTAGAACAGAATTATTCAATTCAATCAATAATAAAGAAGTTCGTGAGGGACTTGAGTCGGCCATGAAACAGCCCGGTTCTGAGATGATGGCTTTACAACCAGAAGAAATCGCTCAAGCAGTTGCTTTTGCCATTGATACACCAGCAAATATGGCTGTCAACGAGATGGTAATTCGCCCAACTGGACAAGAAGTTTAAAATAAAAAATTAGGAGAAAATTATATGTCAATTTTTGATGAAACAATCACTTTAAATAATGGAGTAAAGATTCCTAAGTTAGCTTTAGGTGTCTGGGAAATCCCTGATGATCAAGTTGCTGATGCAGTTAAGAGTGCACTTGATATTGGCTACCGTCGTATCGATACAGCCCAAGCTTATGGTAACGAACATGGTGTCGGCGAAGGAGTTTTGAATAGTAATGTCAGTCGTGACCAGATTTTTGTGAATTCAAAAGTCGCCGCTGAAATTAAGAATTATGACGAAGCTAAACAATCAATTGATGAAACTTTGAACAAGATGGGCTTGGATTATTTGGATATGATGATTATTCACAATCCTCAACCATGGGCTGAAGTTAACCAAGGCAATGACCGTCACTTTGAAGGAAATTTGGAAACATGGCGTGCAATGGAAGATGCTGTTAAAGCTGGTAAGTTGAAGACTATCGGTGTTTCAAGTTTTAACAAGGAAGATTTAGACAACTTGATTAAAAATAGCGATACTAAGCCTGCCGTTAACCAAGTTCAGATTCATATCGGCGATACACCAATGGATATTATCAAGTATTCACAAGCTAACGATATTGCTGTTGAAGCATTCTCACCAGTTGCTCACGGTGCTGCAATGAATGATGACAGGATTAAAAAGATGGCTGAAAAGTATCATGTCAGTGTGCCACAATTGTGCATCCGTTATGATTGGCAATTGAACGTTATTGTTTTGCCTAAGTCAGCCAACCCTGATCATATGAAGTCTAATGCCGAAATTGATTTTGAAATTTCAGCTGAAGATATGAATACTTTGATGAAGATTGACCAAATGAATTATGGTGCAGCTAGCGCTTATCCAGTATTTGGTGGAAAGCTATAAAATAGGGGCCGTCTCCGGGTTACAGTGATGAATTCTGCTATGAGACCGGTGCGAGCCAAGGTCTCGCGCCTCGATTTTGAGCTTTGCCAAGACCGCAAATCTCAAAATACGTCAGTTGTGTAAGAACGGAAAACCACCGTTCTAACGCAACTTTCATTGCGGAATTCATCACTGTAACCCTCCGACTAGTTAATCTGTGTCAAATGGTGTTATTGATCAAAATAAATATATATTAATAGTAGAAAAAAGGAGAAGACGTTTTAGTTTTCTCCTTTTTGCGTTATTTAAAATCGTCTTGATAATCATAAATGTAATTCTGAATTGTTCTTGGTGCGTGGCCTAATACTTTGGCTGCTGTATCCGTAACTTCTTTGGCATTGCCGAGTTGTGTTATCAAGTAAAGCATGACCATTACGTTGACGAAATCTTTTTTGATACCGCGTTTTAACATTACTTTGCGAAACTTTAATAGGCTAGGTTTGCTGTAAGTTATTTGGGTTCCCAGAATCTTAGTCATAATCTTGGCGATTTCTTGATATGACAATGCCGATGGACCAGTGATATTTAGTTTTTGATTGAGATATTTTTCGTCCGTTAGGACAATGCCAGCGACTTCACCAATATCACGTGTGTCGATGAAACTTGTTCTGGCATTGCCAGCGGGGATAAACAAATCATGATTCTTTTGAATATCCTCACGGTGTGTTGTATTGAGGTTTTGCATGAAGAAACTTGGTCGTATGAAAGTATATGGAATCTTCAAGTCGAGAATCATTTGTTCAATTTTATGATGTGGAGTCATGGGATTCTTTTCGACACCAATCAAAGATACGAAAACGATTTGTTTGATTTGTTTTTGCTTGGCAAAGGTTAGAAATGGCAACATATCTTGTTTGGGCTTTGCCAGCTGTGGAGGGCGAACGAAGAATACTTTATTTACGCCGTCAAAAGCAGATTCAAAAGTCGATGGATCTAGGAAGTCGAAATGCTTAATTTCTACATTATTCAATCCCTCAAATTTTGCCTGAGCTTTTTGTAAATTGTGTGTTCCAGCTACAGCTTGAACGTTTTGTTGATTTAAATATTTAATTAGTGGATAACCGATATTACCTGTACCACCGATTACTAAAATTTTATCTGCCATAATTTATGCTCCAATCTATCTAGCTTTATTATATTCAATTTGAAGACCGAATTTAAAAAGTTTAGAATTTTCCAACAAACAAGACTAAAATAATCATAATTTGTTAGAAACATAACTTATTAGAAGAAGGATGATAAAAAATGGATGTCGAAATAAAACGTGATGGCTTAACTTTGCGAGGGGAGTTTCATAAACCAGCTACAGATAAATTCAATCTAGTGATTCTGATGCACGGATTTACTTCCAATCGCGGAGTTGACCCAGATCAGTTGTTGTATCAATTGGCAAAACGCTTTGAGGAAAAAGGTTTGGCAACGTTACGCTTTGATTTTAATGGTCACGGTCAATCAGATGGGAAATTTGTCGACATGACAGTTCTGAATGAAATTGGCGATGCTAAAGCTATCTTGGACTATGCTAGACAAATCGAAGGTGTCGAAAAAATTTATTTATTAGGTCACTCACAAGGTGGGGTTGTTGCCAGTATGATTGCTGGTTATTATCCTGAAAAGATTGCTAAGTTGGCTTTGCTAGCTCCTGCTGCAACTTTGAAAGATGATGCTTTGAAGGGTGATACACAAGGGTTCACTTATGATCCACACAATATTCCTGATACATTGCCAATCAAGAAAGGCTTAACTTTAGGTGGCTTTTATCTCAGAACAGCTCAAACTTTGCCAATTTATGAAATTGCTAAAGAATATCATGGTCCCGTTTGTTTAGTCCACGGTATGAAAGATACAGTTGTTGATAAGATTGCCTCGACACGTTACGACGACGTTTATACCAACGATACTTTGCACTTGTTGGATGATGCAGACCATGGCTTCGGAATCGGAAACTCTCGAGCAGAAGCTTTGGATATTGCAACAAAGTTTTTTACTGAATAAGTATTAAAAAAACTAGGACTTCCCATGATGAGAAATCCTAGTTTTTATTATTTAACAATGTTTGTTTGAATCTTCTTTAGAGAAGTTTCACGTGGTGTGAAAGTCTCGTTTGTTTGTCCTAATGTCAAAGCAAACAGTGGTTTGAAACCATCAGGAATAACTCCAGCCGGAATTGAACCAAGACTTGCCATGTTGTAATTAGCGCCTAAACCTTGATTTTCTGCCTCAAGTTCCATGTTGTGAACGATTGTGCCGGCAGAATTTCCTTCCATTAAGCCGTTGTTTTGACCAGAGACGACAATGACGGTTGGAGCATCGTAAATACCATTCATTTGTGACAAAACTTCTGGTTTTTGAATAACTGTTAGACGATATTCATCGAATTTTGCCAAGCCAACGGATCCAGCATTAGCAGCCAACAAAATATTGTTCAATTGTTCGTCAGTAATTTGTCCAGAATATTCACGAACGGCCTTACGTGATTGAATCATTTCAAAAGTTTCCATTATATGAACCTCCAAAAATACGATTTAGTTTAATAATAAGCTTTTTTGTATCCGGTTGCACAAACATCTAGTATTGATTGATAATTTTTTGCAATTCATTAACATACGCTTGTTTTAGTTCAGCAGGATAATTTATTTTGACATTTTTTCCAAGTGTAATCAGGTATTCGACCATATAGTTAAATTCGGCTCGATTGTAGCCGCCGTACATTAGAATATTACCGTTGGAAGTTTTTAAATGCATGTTTGGATAGTTATTCTTCTGAAATAATTCTTGTCCCAACGGTGTTAACTCGCATTCGAAAGGGATGTTATGATAGTTATTTTCGTAATTTTGTTGGAATTGTTTCAGTTTCAGACGTGAATAAGTATCCGTAATTTTACGATTGATTTGGCAACTTTCGATGCGGTCACAACGGTAAGTTCCCCATTTTTTTGTATTTATATCGAGAGCATCACAGAACCAAATTCCGTTGCGGTAGAGCAAATTAAAAACTTGAAGCTGCTTGTTTCGATGATAAGTTACATCGATAACTTTTTCGTCGACTATTGATTGTAAAATAATGTTCAAAAAATTGGGTGTAGTAATAGAAGGAACGCGATAATAGTTAACACCATCCTGCAATTTGGCGACATATTCTTGCTGGGATTTGGGTAAGGTTGCTAATAATTTGTCATAAATATGTTGATAATTCTTCTCAAAGGGAGTGGCTGATAATAAGGTCAAAGCTTTGATAGCAAAGAAAATAGCACTGACTTCCTCAAGATTGAAGATAACAGGAACGAGCAGTTCTTTTTTGATGAGGTGATATCCGCCATGACGACCATTCTCGACATAAAAAGATAGTCCCATGGCCTCCAATTCAGTTATATCGCGCAGAACAGTCCGTTTAGAAATATTGAATTCGGAAATTAAGTCGTTGATTTGAAAGAAATTTTTATTGCTGAGAAAGATTAATTCTTGATTTAGTCGTTCAGCTTTGTTCATTTTTATATCTCCTTTTTTTCATAAAAGGTGCCATGCATTGTCACCTTTAGATTGTAGTATATAAATATCGAGAAGGAAAGAAGACATAAATATGGAAACATTAATAATTAACGCTCAACCAGATTTTAGAAATGGTGATCACTACTCAATTAAGTTACAACAACGATTTTTAGAAAAATTTCGAGTTTCGTTTCCGCAACTAACGACGGATCAATTGTTGGGTATTTGGGAAAAGCAAGCTGCACACATAACCTTAAGTGCTGAAGAGAACAGGATTTTCCAAATTAATCAGAATTTGATTCAACAATTCAAATCGCATCACCGAATCGTTATTGTTTCACCACTCCACAACTTTAACGTGACTTCAAAAATGAAAGATTATATCGACAATATTTTGGTTGCTCACGAAACTTTTAAATATACCGCCGAAGGTTCAGTTGGCTTGATGACTGACAATTATAAAGTTATGTTGTTGCAGGCAAGCGGTTCGATTTATACCAACAATGATCGTTACACACCACTAGAATTTTCAAGAATGTATCTAAAAGGTATTTTTGAAGAATTAATGGGATTTGATAAATTTTCAATTGTCAGGATTGAAGGATTACAGACAAATGGTGTCGATATAAATCAGACAGTACAGCAAGGAATGGCAGAATTAGATACTGAGTTCACTAAATTCTATGAGAGCTAAAAATATCTTCATCCGCTGATAAATGTCATAATATTTGTAGATATTAATTTTTGAAAGTAGAGGTTGATTAGATGGCAGACAAACAATTTACACTTGAAGAATTAAAAAAATTTAACGGAGAAAATGGCAATCCAGCCTATGTGGCCATTGACGGGATTGTTTATGATATGACAGATGTTGAACCATGGAAAGGCGGAAAACACCATGGCAACGTTGCAGGCAATGATTTGTCAGAAGCAATTATGAAATCTCCACATAAACATTCAGTTATTGCTAAGTTGAATGAAGTTGGAAAATTAGTCTAAAAAGCGGAAGGAGTTGCCCTGTCGGAACTCGTTTTAGAGCCACTGAATATATAAGAATAATTTTAAAATAACCTCAAGTGATCATCAAAAAATCACTTGAGGTTATTAATTTGATTTCAAAAATTATTAGTAATACTTTATAAAAATCAGCAGGTGAATATTCTCTGTCCTGGAGACGGCCAAACATAAGTAAAACTTATCAATCACCCCAATATTTGAAATTGGTTCAACGAGAAAATGAATGTACTATATCACTTGTAAGTTAAATCAAAGAAATAATAAATAAATAAAATCCAAGGAGATATTTAAATATGAGAGCAGCAACTTTTGTAGAACCTGGAAAAATGGAAGTTAGGGAATACGCCAAACCAACTATTCAAAAGCCGACTGATGCGATTATCAAAATCGTGCGTGCTTGCGTCTGCGGATCAGATCTTTGGTGGTATCGAGGAATTGCTAAACGTGAATCTGGTTCAACCGTTGGTCACGAGGCAATTGGTATCGTTGAATCAGTTGGTTCTGATGTCAAAGATATTAAAGTTGGCGACTTCGTAATTGCACCTTTCACTCATGGTTGTGGTCACTGTGCGGCTTGTCTAGCAGGTTTTGATGGCGATTGTTTGAACAAAGAAGCTGGTGGCAATGGCGGTTATCAAGGTGAATATTTGAGATTCATTAACGCTAACTGGGCTTTAGTTAAGATTCCTGGTCAACCAGAAGATTATTCTGATGATATGCTCAAAAATTTCCTAGCTTTGGCTGATGTTATGGCAACTGGTTTTCATGCTGCTAGAAGTGCCGAAGTTAAGAAAGGTGACACAGTTGTAGTAATGGGCGATGGTGCTGTTGGTTTGAGCGGTGTACTTTCTGCTAAATTGCTTGGTGCTAAACGTATTATTGCCATGAGTCGTCACGAAGATAGACAGAAATTGGCTAAAGAATTTGGCGCAACAGATATCATTGCTGAACGTGGTGACGAAGCCGTTGAAAAAGTTATGGAATTAACTAAGACTGGTGCTGATGCCGTACTTGAATGTGTTGGAACTGAACAATCAGTCGACACAGCTGTTAAAGTTGGTCGTCCTGGAGCAATTGTTGGACGTGTCGGTGTACCACAAAAACCAGAAATGAATACGAATAATCTTTTTTGGAAGAATATCGGTCTACGTGGCGGAATTGTTTCAGTAACCACAGATGATAAAAATGTTTTGCTAGATGCCGTTTTGAATGGTGAAATCAATCCGGGTAAAGTTTTCACGCAACGTTTTGACCTTGACCATATCCAAGATGCCTATGAGGCAATGGATAAGAAAACAGCTATTAAATCACTATTAATTATTGATAAATAAGGAGAAATTAAAATGACAAATGTATTAATTATTGGAGCAACAGGAACAATTGGTGGAACAGTTCGCCAAACACTTTTGAATGAAACTGATGACAAGCTAACTTTATTTGCTAGAAGTGCCGGTCGTTTGAATGTCAGTGACCGTGAAACTGCAATGGCAGGAGACGTGACATCTGATTCCGACTTGGATAAAGCTATGGAAAATCAAGATGCAGTCTTTGTAGCCTTGAGTGGCCCATTAAATCGTTTTGCTGAAAAAATTGTGGCAGCTATGGATCGAAACAATGTTTCACGTCTATTGTTCATCACATCAATGGGAATTTATAATGAAATCCCTGCATCCGTTGGTAGTAACGGAAACTTGAGTAACAACGGTGTCCTTCGTCCTTATCGTGAAGCCGCCGATATTATCGAAAGTTCAGATTTGAACTACACTGTTATTCGTCCGGGTTGGTTTACAAATGGACCAGTTGACTATGAAATCACACGTAAAGGCGAACCATTTGGCGGACATGATGTTTCGGTTAAATCGATTGCTGACTTTGTGAAGAATGCGATTGCTGATGACAGTTATTATTCACATGATAGCGTTGGATTAAATAGTAAATAACCTCTTCTGGGGTTATTTTTTTTGCTTTGGTTTTGCCACCGAAGGATTCGAGGTAGGACAGAGGAACTATATTGCTGACAACCGGAGGCGGCCCCAACTGGTATAATGGTAAAAAATACAAGTTTGAGGCGAAGTTTATGTTTCAACAGATGCAATACTTTATCGCAATCGTTAAGAACCACAGTTTTACGCAGGCCGCGGTTGAATGCAATATTTCCCAATCAGCAATTTCCCAACAAATGAAAGAATTAGAAAGCAATCTGGGCGTGAAACTCTTGGAACGTAAGGGTCGGAGTTTTGAGGTTACTGAAGCCGGACAATATTTTTATACTCATAGTCAGGATATTTTGACGAATGTTGATCAATTAGTTAAAAATACGGTGAAAATAGTCAAAAATGACGATGTGAATCTCAATGTCGGTTATTTGCGAAGTTTCGGGACGACAGAATTTCTTCAAACAGTTTCCAAATTCACTCAAGAATATCCTCAAGTTAAAATTCACATTACTAGTGGCAACCATGAAGAACTCTATGAATTATTGCGGACGGGCAAGATTGATTTGAATTTTTCTGATCAAAGGCGGGCGTTGTCGAATGAATATCAGAATGAATTTTTGACATCAAGTGAATTTATGGTGGCCGTCAGTCGTTCTTTGCCAGTCAGCACTGAAAAAATTGATATTGCTGAATTGGCTGATATTCCTTGTATCTTAATTTCCGACAGTGATGATCCAACTGCTGATGAGTCGTATTATCGCGATATTCTCGGGGTTAAGGGTGAGTTTGTCATTGCTAAAAATTATGATGAGGCACAAATATTAGTTGCTTCTAGTCAAGGTTATTTAATTATTAATTCCCGAATGCAAAACCAGTTAAATCAGGATATTGTTAAAGTTATTAAATTAATTAAAGGCAAGCAGAGTTTGGTTCAGAATTACTATGCTTACTGGCAAGCTGATAACTCAGGCTTTTATATCGAAAGCTTTGCCGACTTGTTGAAAGAAAGCTTTGCATAAGGATAGCTTATGAATGCTATTTGGAATTGAAATAGCTCTATGGCGGTCTTCACGGTATCATTATGTTTGTAGATAAAAGCAGAAAGCGTGATAAATAATGACTGATCAAGAAGCAATTATTCAATTATATCGAGACGAAAACAAGTCTATGGTCGAAAAAGACCTTTCTAAATTAGATAAAATTTTAAGCTCATCAATGAAATTAACTCATATGACAGGCTATGTGCAGCCAAAATTGGAATGGATCGACCAGATTCAAAATGACGAAATGCAATATCTTTCTTCCAAAGAAGAAGCAATTAAGAACATTGAAATTACCGGTAACAAGGCTAGTTTTATCGGTCAAAATCGTGTTCAAGCTAAGATTTGGGGTGGCGGAGCTAATACGTGGTCGCTACAAATGAAAATGTATTTCGAAAAGAAGAATGGTCAATGGATTATTGCCAATCAAGTTGCCAGCACTTACTAAAAGTAACGGAGTAACAATAATGGAAATTACGAATGTAAAGATGGAAGATTTACCGGAAATTTTACGCATCGAAAACTTAGGATTTACCCCTGAAGAAGCTGGAACTGAGGAGCAGTATCGTGACCGCATCAACAAGTTATCAGATACTTTCTTAGTTGCTAAAATAGATGGTAAAGTGGTGGGATTCGTCGTAGGACCAGCCACTAAAGAAGTCTATGTGGAAGACTGGATGTACGAAAAAACTCCAGATAACCTTGCGACAGGTGGACATCAGATTGTCTTCACAATTGCAGTGGATCCAGAATATCGTGGCAATAGTATAGGAAGTAAATTGTTAAGTGTCTTGGAAAAGAATGCTCGAATTGCTAAAAGGGAAAGTATTTCCTTAACTAGCTTGAAACACAATGTACCATTTTATTTGAAAAATGGTTTTGAAAATGAGGGTGTGGCAGATTCAGAGCACGCTGATGAAGTTTGGTATAACTTGGTTAAGAAGTTAGATTGTAATTTATAATTTCTAATATAAAAGAGAGATTAATCGTTTTAGATTAGTCTCTCTTTTTGTGATGCTTATTTAAAACTTTAATTTATGATAATAACCAATCAATGATGTATTCTACAGAAATGCCATTAACGTGACCAACATCCATTCGATTGGCTGTTAGGACGACTTTAGGAAAGTTATCAGGTAAAACAGCTAGGTTACTGATTTCACGGTTATTATCATCAGGTAGCTGCATAGTTACTTGGTAGTAACGGGTTTCGTTTCCTTTACGTGCGATAAAATCAATTTCTTTAGTATCATCTTTACCAACATCAACCTGATATCCGCGGCGTCGTAATTCTAGATAAACGATATTCTCCATTTGATGTCCAAAGTTGTCATGATAGTTGCGGTTTAATGTGGTGTTTCTTAAGCCTGTGTCGACAGCATAATATTTGGCAACAGTACGAAGATAAGCTTTGCCGCGTATATCATAGCGTTTGGCAGGGTAGAAGAGAAAGGCATTTTGTAGTAAATTGATATATCGAAGAACTGAAGTGGCATTAGCTGTTTTGAATCCTTCATTAGATAGAACGCCTGCAATCTTGTTTCCAGAGATTAAATTACCAATTTCACTTAGGAGATAATTTGAAATTTGGGTCAATTGGCCATCATCACGTATTTGAGCACGTTCAGTCACGTCCCAAAGCAAAATAGAGCTGTATATTCCATCCAAAATGCTCTGTTTTACCGAAGCATCATCAACTAAAGCTACAGCGGGAAATCCTCCTTCAGTTATATAGTCGTTAAAGTATCGTTCTGGTTGGTCTGTTATATCTCGAAATTGTAAATACTCTTTGAATGATAGTGGATAAATCGGAATTTCGACCATTCTACCTGTTAAAAGAGTAGCCAATTCGCCTGATAATAGGGATGCGTTTGATCCAGATACGTAAATATCTGCATCAAAGTCTACTCGAAAACTATTAATCACGTCTTCCCAGCCAGTAACTCTTTGAATCTCGTCAAAGAATAAATACATTTTCTTATCAGGAATTAGGGATTTCATAACGTAGTCATAGAGGGCGTTTTTAGATAAGAGATTCTGATATTTCATAGATTCAAAATTGATAAAGATAATCTGATCGTCAGGAATCCCTTGTTGACGCAATTCGTCTCGAAACATCCGAAGAATAAAGGTTTTTCCAGATCTTCGTACCCCAGTGATGACCTTAACAAATTCGGTGTTTTGAAATTTACGTAGCTTATTTAAATATAAATCACGAACAATCATTTTGAGCCCTCCTTTTTCTTCAATTATAATTGAAGAATTTCTTAATTTCCAGTTTTCTTCAATTATAATTGAAGAAACTTCTAAATTCCTGCTTTTATCAATTATAATTGATAAAAATCTAAGATAGTATTGAATTGGAAATCACATTACTTGGGACATAAGTTTATTTTTGATAAGCTATTTGGGTATTAATAATGGTTTAACTGTTTTATTAAAGGGATTTTAAGTACAGTAAATTTTAGTCGGAGGGTGTCAGTGATTTTTGCATGCTGTGGAGGTGGCGTTAGAGCTTTAGCTCTTACACCACGGGGCGACTTTGGAGACTTGCCGGGTTTTGGCAAGGCTTCAAATCGAGGTACGAGACCGTACTTTGGCTCGCACCGGTCCCCATAGCTGGCAAAAAATCACTGACAGCCAGAGACGACATATTAAATTACTATTCTTTTTATATTGAAACTAAGATATATTAAAGATTATAATAAATTAGAAATATATTAAAGAATGATTAAAAAAGGGGAACTTATGTCTGAAATAACACGCTTTTATGATAAATTTCAACCAAGTCGCTACGATGTCTTCATCGATATCGACCGTGGAACTAAAAAAATCTCTGGTAAGACCGTTATTGATGGTGAAGCTAAAGTGCCATCCATCTCAATTAACCAAAAATATTTAAATATTGAAACCGTTCAAGCTAATGGTAAAGATGTTCAATTTGCTGTTGATGATACTAATGAAGCTATCAACATTGATTTGCCACAAGCTGGCGAAACAACTTTGACAATTACTTACAACGCTAAATTGACTGACTCAATGATGGGTATTTACCCTTCATACTACGAAGTTAATGGCGAAAAGAAGCAAATTATCGGAACACAATTTGAAACAACTTTTGCTCGTCAAGCTTTCCCATGTATTGATGAACCTGAGGCCAAAGCTAAATTTGATATGGCTATCAAGTTTGACGAACAACCGGGTGAAACAATTTTAGCTAACATGCCAGAAATTAGAACTGAAAATGGCGTTCACTACTTTGATACAACTGTTAAGATGTCAACTTACTTAATTGCCTTTGCTTTCGGTGATCTTCAAAGTAAAGTTACAACAACTAAGAGTGGTGTTGAAGTCGGTGTCTTCGCTACTAAAGCTCACAAGGCCAACGAATTAGACTTTGCCTTGGATATTGCTAAACGTGCTATTGAATTCTATGAAGACTTCTATGAAACTCCATATCCACTACCACATTCATGGCAATTAGCTTTGCCTGACTTCTCAGCTGGTGCCATGGAAAACTGGGGTCTTGTTACATACCGTGAAGCTTACTTGATGGTTGATCCTGACAATACTTCGCTTGATACTAAACAACTCGTTGCCACAGTTATTACTCACGAACTTGCTCACCAATGGTTCGGTGATTTGGTAACTATGAAGTGGTGGGACAACTTATGGTTGAACGAAAGTTTTGCCAACATGATGGAATACGTTGCTGTTGATGCCATCGAACCTGACTGGAATGTTTGGGAAATGTTCCAAACATCTGATGTTCCGGCTGCTTTGCAACGTGATGCAACTGATGGTGTTCAATCCGTTCATGTGCAAGTTAATAATCCAGCTGAAATTGATGCTTTGTTCGATTCAGCTATCGTCTATGCTAAGGGTGCCAGAATGCTAGTTATGGTTCGTGCCTTGTTAGGTGACGATAACTTACGTGCTGGTTTGAAGAAGTACTTTGAAGCTCACAAGTATAACAACGCTGAAGGTGATGACCTTTGGAATGCTTTAGGTGATGCTTCTGGTATCGATGTTGGTTCAATCATGCACTCATGGCTAGAACAACCTGGTTATCCAGTTGTTTCAGCTAGTGTCGTTGATGGCAAGATTACTTTGTCACAACAACAATTCTTTATCGGTCAAGGTAAAGATGAAGCTCGTTCATGGAAGATTCCTTTGAACAGTAATTATGGTGCTGCACCTAAGATTATGTCTGAAAAGTCAGTCGTTGTCGGTGATTACGCCGAATTACACAAGGATGCCAACGAACCATTCCGTCTAAATGTCGGTAACAACTCACACTTTATCGTTAAATACGATGCTACTTTGTTGAAAGATATTTTGGATAATCTTGATTCAATCGACAACATTTCACAATTAGGAATTTTACAAGATCTTCGTCTATTGGCTGATGCTCGTGAAATTTCATACGCTGAAATCGTGCCATTATTAGGTAAGTTCGCTCAAAGTACATCAACTGTTGTTAATGCCGCATTGTATCGTGTTGCCAATAACTTGAAGAAGTTTGTTAAACCAGGTTCTGTTGAAGAAAAGAACTTGCAAGCTTTGTTCGATAAATTGAGTGCTAAGCAAGTTGCTCGTTTAGGTTGGGAACCAAAGGCTGGCGAATCAAATGACGATCAATTAACACGTCCATATGTTTTGAGCGCCGCATTGTATGCTGAAAATAAAGATGCCATTGCTAAGGCTCACGAAATCTTTACTGAAAACAAAGATAACTTGATTGGCCTATCAGCTGACATTCGTCTCTTCGTTTTGAGAAATGAAGTTAAGAACTACGGTTCTGCTGAATTATTCAATAACTTGTTGAACGATTACGTTAAGACTGCTGACCCAAGTTATAAAGAAGACCTTTCAGTTGCTATCACAAGTACACCTGATGCAGAATTGATTAAGAAATTAATCAGCAAGTTTGAAGATGCTGATACTATCAAGCCACAAGATTTGCGTGCATGGTATCGTGGAACTTTGGCAAATAAAGAGGCTCAACAAGACGCTTGGGATTGGATCAGAAACGACTGGTCATGGTTGGAAAAGACAGTTGGTGGCGATATGGAATTCTCAACATATATCACTGTTACATCAATGATCTTCCACACACCAGAACGTTTGGCTGAGTTTAAGAAGTTCTTTGAACCAAAAGTTAATACACCAGGTTTGACTCGTGAGATCCAAATGGATATCAAGATTGTTGAAACTAACGTTAACTTGATTGAAGACGAAAAAGACGCAGTTAACAAAGCAATTTCTGAAAATAAATAGCAAATTATGAAAAGAAAGCTTATCAATATTTGATGAGCTTTCTTTTTTTATGCCAAAAAGCTAAAAAATGACACAAATTCGATGTATTTTTTTCATGATGTGTATATAATTATCAAAAGATATTTTTAATTTATATATTTATGAAATTGAGGGCGGCAAAATCAGAAAATTAAATATAGTGGGGCTGTTTTGTATTGCCTTTTTTTTGATTATTTTAATGTTTGACATTCAAATCATGGGGGTTAATGCAGCAACATCTGATAGTGTTCTTCAAGAACAAAAGGACGGTCTAACAACTGCTCCAAATAATTTGGGACTTGGTAGTGGACTTAGTTCATCTAACGCTAGTAATCAGTTGTTTGTCGCAGGAGACCTTAGTGGATATACTGATTCTAACGGTACTGCAAAAAATTGGGCAACGTTGATGGATTCTGGTGGATCTACATTTACGGATAAAATGCGTGCCATTAGAATGACATTCGCGAAGAATCAAGCTGCTTCTATCTGGTCAAATGTTGATCAAGGAAATTATATTGATATAACTAAAAAGCAGACATTATCCATGTGGCTTTATTTTGGACCATCGCAACATATCGATTCTAGTGATGGATTTGGTGATGGTATGGCATTTGTGATGCAAAACTCTGATGAAGGTATTAAAGCTTTTTCACATAAAGGAACATCTATTGGAGTCGGCGAAACTTTGGGTGCTTGGGGTGTTGATAATGATAAGAATATTGATAATACCGATAGTATTGCAAGTACGGCCATTCCGGACAGTTGGGCATTGGAATTTGATACGTATGAAAATAATTCGACAGCTTCAGGCAGTTCGAGTTCCTTTGATATTGGATATCCTAATCAACATATAGCTTATGGTTATCCAGCAGAACCAACAACATATACGCGGATGGGTAGTGGTGGAATATTTTTCAAGAATTATTACTATACTCAAAAGCATTTGGGATATAAGGCAGTAACGTTACATGATGGTAAATGGCACCATTTAACGATTAGTTGGAATCCGAATACTTTTGAAGCAACGTATTCTTTTAATGATAAAAATCCAGATCCAGAGGAATCAAAAGGAGCAAATCCCATAACAGTGACAACAGAACCGTTACTAAAGAAGGAATTTGCAGATCTTTCATCTGGAAAGCTGCGTTGGGGATTTACAGCTACCACTGGGGCCAACTATGAAGCTAACTTAGTTGCATTTGAATCCATTCCTTCGTCTGTTGAAGCAGATACTACGTCAACAATTAGAGACAATACTCAAAATAAGGACGTTAATAAAGGTGACTACGTTAATTCTAATGATAATCTAACGGTTAACTATAATTTGAAATATGATAGTGGTAAAGATGTTTGGAAGAATATTGTTGCTGATTTGAAATTACCAAGTAATTTAACATATACTCCAGATGCAAATGGCGATATTGGAACGGTTACCTATAATGATGGAACAAAAGAATTGATTAAGGCTGATACTAGTTTTACCCCGGAAACTGAGGAAAATGATGCAAGTATACACTATGAATTAGAAAGAAATTTGGACAGTTCAACCAGAGGGAGTATAAGTTCAGCTGTGATTTCTATCAATGGTGTCACTAAGTCAGTTGGTTCTGATACTAATGTTGCTTCAGTTCGTTCCAAAATCGATAGTGACAATTTGCTTACGAATATAGATACACCAGCATTTAATATCAAAAAGAGTAAACCAATCAATTTAAATTTAGATAATAGTACGATGTCAGTTGGTACGGACGAGGATGCTAATATTACCGGAACGGTTTCGTATACTGATGGCTCTACCGTGACCAATTCAGATGTTTCAGTCTATGCTAAATTGAAGGGCAATGGAACCAATTCAGATACCGATTTGTCGACAACCACTTTAAGCGATTCTGATAGTTCAGGAAAATTAAATTTCAAAGTTCCAGCAGATAAGTTAAATGAACAATCAAATACTTTGGAAGTCTATGTGATGGATAAGTATGGCAATCTTTCCAATACATCGAAAGTTATAATTGCGAAAGATGGATCATTATCGCTTACAGTTAATAATGACTATAAATTTAAGAATATGAATCAAATTTCAGCGTCACGACTAATTTCTCGTAGTGGAGATTGGGATATAACAGTGAATGATAGTCGTGAAGTCAGTGCCGCCAATACTTGGAAACTATCGGTCTCAACGGGTGGTTTGTATAATGGCGGTACACCATTTAATGGTGATATAGTTTACCTGAGTTCAGGCGGGATTGAAAGTACAATGAATGACAATGATGTAGATATTGCAAATGGTGTTAAAACTCAGGTAGGCGAACAAGACACTGATATTTCTAAAAGTTGGAATAGTACTAGTGGAATCTTTTTGAGAAGCAAGGGTTTGAGTCCGGCCGGAAAATATTCTGGTGTAATTAATTGGACTTTGTCAGATACACCTTAAAATGGATATATAAATGTAAGTTCTCAGATAAAATTCTGAGGGCTTTTTTGCATTCTTGAATTTATAAAGCACTTTATTAATATAAGTGCAAAATAAAATTTAAGTTTGCCTAGTTTTTTTAATTGAAACACCATGTAGTATATGATAGCTCTGACATTAGAGCGGAGGCTCTTTTTATGCTAAATGTTAAGAACTTCACTGTCACTTATGATGACACAATAGTATTTTCTGAGGTTGCCATTAATTTTAACGTTGGTAAAATTAATGGAATCATTTGACCGAATGGTGTAGGTAAATCAACGCTGATTAAAGCTATTTTAAATTTGGTCGTGAAGTATTTGCGGCGAGTGAAAATGTGGAAGCTAAACATCTGATAACTAATAAGGATGAAGGTGACCCCCATGAGTGGCTAGATATAGCTGATGAGGTCAAATACGTTAGCACGATTATGAATGTTTTGAAACAGAAAGACCCTAAGAATGCTGGCTTTTATGAGGACAATGCTGAAACTTATATTGCCAAGTTGGAAAAATTACATCAACAGGCGCAATCTAAGTATCTACAAATACCTGAGAAACAACGTTTGTTAGTAACTTCAGAGGGGGCATTCAAGTACTTCTCCGAAGCTTATCACATTATGCCGGCATACATTTGGGAAATAAATACTGAGGCTCAAGGTACACCGGAACAGATAAAGGCTGTTTTAAGTAAAATTAAGAATTCTGATGTTAAACATTTTTTCATTGAATCATCAGTTTCGCCCAAATCAATGGATAAAGTTGCCAAAGAATCAGGATTAGAGATTTATTCTAAACTCTTTACTGACTCGCTATCTAAAAAAGGTACCACTGGCGATACATATTATTCGATGATGAAGTGGAATATTGATCACATTTATAATGGTTTGAAATAAAAAATTCCCCGCAGTCTTTTTAGTAGACTACGGGGAAATTTTTTCGATTTCAACTCACTAAAAAATCGAAAACATAGCAATTGAGGACTATTTGTTTTCGAAGTCTTCGTGAGCCATTTATAGTACTACCTTATTTGAGGTAGCGCAAGAATTTGAATTTGGGATACCGTCGGAAGTGCTGAGAGTAGACAAAAAAATCCCCAAATGATATTTGAGGACTTTCTTATAAATACTAGTTATTATTACCAAAAATTTGAATGATACTCATGAACAAGTTAATGAAATCAAGAACCAAGTTAACTGAGGCAACTAAGGCGATAGCACCCAAGCTTTCTGAGTCTGAGTAATTTTGGTAAATACGTTTGATATTTTGTGAATCAAAGGCAATGTAGAATAGGAACAAGACAATAATTACGGCGCTGGTGATCATCATCATTGCTGAACTGTGGAAAATCAAACCGTTTAGCAATTCGACAACGATAACGGCGATTAAAGCTGTGAATAAAGTTCTACTCCAAGATGTTAAGTCTTTCTTAGTAATGAAACCAATTACGGCTGAAACAACGAAAGCACCGGCTGTAACTGCCAATGTTTGAACGATGCTTCTAGCTGAATATAGGTAGAAGACAGGCACGCCGATAACTGATAAGGTAACGATAAATCCAATGTAACTCAAGAATGTTAGGAAATACGACCTCGTGGCTAAGCGACTACATAAACTAATGAAGGCAATTGGAATACCAATCATCAAAATCATTGAAATAATACGATGTTGTGCCATGCTTTGGAAAATAGCCATTGAAAGAGCTTTGTTATTTGCGATTAATTGTGCACTAATGGTCCATAGGGCGATTCCCAAGCCTGTATAGAGATAAACTAGGGATGTGAATCTTGCTAAACCAGAAGTTCTGACTTTATCTACAGATTGCATAAAATTCCTCCTCAATTATTATAGTAATAATTGTACAATAGGATAACATTTTTGACGGTTTTAAGAAAGGAAGCAGTATGGGACAGAGACATGATTTACGTTGCAGTAAGTGCGGTTACGAAATTGATGCATTGCTAGGTATCGGTATGATGTATTCGAAAACTAATATTTTTGAAGGTGAAAAGCCAATGTTGACGGAGTTGGTTGATGATAAAGAAATTACTAACCGAGCTTTGAAATCCGTAGTAGCTGGAGAAAAAATTTTAGATGATTATGGACATGAACTTTATGCTTGTCCAGAAGATTTCTACCTATTTGATAAGTTTTATTTTAAAATTGGCGATATGGAACCGGAATATCATTGTCCGTATTGTGATAATCAGTTGCAACGAGTTACCTTTGCTAAAGGAAGTTTCGGAAAAACAAGACTTAGGTTTGTTGATCAAAACAAGTTTTGGCATTGTCCGCGTTGTGGTAATGATGAGATGGTAGAAGTAAATTTTGGTAACTGGGATTAGTCAGGGATTTTATATTCCTGACTTAAACGTGTGACAAAGCATAACTTTTTCAGCTTAAACTAAATAGAGCAGTAATCCAAAATCGGATTACTGCTCTATTTACCTTAATGCTCGAAAGTTGACCATGCTTTGTCGCACTCTTTGATACCACTTAGTTTCTAAAAAGGACCACTTAGGTAGAATAGCTATACAGCCTAACTTGGATGTGGTGTAATACAGTTATCGAAAGGGGGTTGAGTCGATGTGAAGATAAGACTAGATATTTCACCTGATTATCAGGAAAAAGAAGTTGTCATCAAGGCCGCTAAAAAAGATGATGAAGTGCAACAGATTATGGACAGTATTAAAGATGTTGCAGAAAAATTTAATCATCTCAATGGCTATATCGGTGAAACGGTCTATTCGTTGGCATTAAAGGATGTTTTGTTCTTTGAAACCAATGACCGTAACGTCTACGCCCACACGACCAACAATGCCTTTCTAATTCATTATCGGTTGTATGAGCTGGAGGAGAATTTGCCTGATAATTTCTTACGGATTTCTAAGTCATCAATTTTGAACGTTGATGAGATTTTATCATTATCCAGATCAGTGACTGGTAACTTAGTTGAATTCAAAAATACTTATAAACAAGTGTACGTTTCACGGCGATTTCTACATGAGTTAAAAGATAAATTAAAGCAAAGGAAGTTTTGAATATGAGAAATAGAAATGGAATTTTCTGGGGTATTTTTCTAGTGTTGAGTGCGGCAATTCTAGTCGTCAGCCAGATGCACTTGATTACATACTCGTTTAGTTTTTGGACAGTAGCTGTGACAATTTTCTTGGCAGCTGTTTTGATTAAGAGTTTAATTTATTTCTCAATTCCGGGAACAGTGTTTTCGTTGGCATTTCTGGGAATAGTTTACGCAAAACCATTGGGAATCACGGCAATTGTTCCTTGGACATTATTAGGTGCAGCGTTGTTAGTTTCAATCGGTTTGTCGATGATTTTTCGGCCATTGATTGCCAAACATCGTCCATGGGTAAACTATAGTAAGGGCTATACGAGAGGACACCATGGGCCCTTTGTTCAGATGGATTACACGTCGAAACCCGATGTGGAGACAGTTAATGATCCAGATGTAAATGTTTATGTGAAGATGGGCAGCAGTATTCGTTACGTGAAATCTGACGATTTTAATTCAGCTAATATTGACGTTTCGATGGGAGATGCTAAAGTTTATTTTGATAATGTAAAAATTAATGATAGCGCCGCAATTAATGTCGATGTTTCGTTTGGTGGGGCAGAGTTGTTCGTACCAAGTGACTGGATTATCCGTCAAGGAATCGATACTAATATGGGAACTATTACTGAAGTCGGTAATGTTAGAACTGATGAAGATAGTCCAGAGATTACGATTACTGGTCGAGTTTCGGTTGGAAGTTTGAAGATTACCTATATTTAGATGGTCTGACTTTGGAAAACGATATTGAACTTTGATATTTAGCTAAAATATTAAAGTTAGTCATTAAAAAAGGTCTTCAACTTTGATATTTAGTCGAAATATTAAAGTTGGTGCTCAAAAATCGTCTTCTATTTTAATATTTAGCCGAAATAATGAAATAGGTCGGAAAAAAATACCTTCTATTTTAATATTTAGCCAAAATAATGAAATAGGTCGATGAAAAAAATCCTCTATTTTAATATTTAGCCAAAATAATGAAATAGGTCAGTAAAAATCACGCTCTATTTTGATATTTCCCCATAATATTAAAATAGCAATTAAAGAAAAAACTAAAAATGGTCCTACATTCTGAACAAAACAGAATATAGGACCATTATTTGTAATTAGGGAAGGATTAATATTTTTTATAGTAAGTGAATGCCATTTTCGTCACATTTCTTACGTAGGTCTTCAGGCCAAACAGCGGCTTGAACTTCACCAACGTGAGCTTTACCGAGCAATAACATACATAGACGTGATTGTCCGATACCACCACCGATTGTGTAAGGTAGTTCACCGTTCAACAATTGTTTGTGGAAAGGTAATGAGGCACGATCTTCAGCATGAGCCATCTTCAATTGTTCTCTCATTGATTCTTCACTGACACGGATACCCATACTTGAGATTTCCAAAGCCTTTTGTAGAGGTTCGTACCAGAATAAGATATCACCGTTTAATTTCCAGTCGTCATAATCAGGGGCACGGCCGTCGTGACGCTTACCACTCTTCATAGGTCCACCGATTTGCATTAAGAATACACAGCCGAGTTCCTTACAGATGGCATCTTCACGTTCTTTAGGTGTCTTGTCAGGCCAGCGGTCTTCAAGTTCTTGAGTTGTAACAAAGTGAATTTCGTCAGGCAAATGATAAACAGCCTTAGGGAATTTGTACCAAACTTCGTGTTCCATATGCTTGATAACTTTGAAAATTTGACGGACGGTGCTTTCCAAAGTTTCAGTTGTACGTTCATCTTTAGCAATGATTTTTTCCCAATCCCATTGGTCAACGTAGATTGAGTGAATGTTATCAAGATCCTCATCTTTTCTGATAGCGTTCATGTTAGTGTAAATACCTTCGTGCATGTCAAAGTGATAACGTTTCAAAGCTAGACGTTTCCATTTAGCCAATGAGTGAACGATTTCAATTGTTTCACCGGGCATACCTTTCATAGTAAAGGAAACAGGTGATTCGACACCGTTAAGGTTATCATTAAGACCAGTGCCTTTTTCGACCATCATTGGTGCTGATAGACGTGATAAATTCAATTCTTTACCAAATTCGTCTTGGAATGTTTCACGAATGTATTGAATAGCTTTTTGTGTTTCTTTAACTGATAGTTTTGGATCGTAGTCCTTAGGTATAATTAAGTCCATAATAATTTCTCCTTCTTCGGTCGATCAATTGATCGTTTTTCTTAATGAATAAATACAAAATAAAAAAAGTCTTTCATCTCAATTATTAAATTAATAATAATTGGGACGAAAGACTTTTTCGCGGTACCACCCAAGTTGCCTATATAAAAATAGGCCACCTCAATAAGAGCACTAGCATGCTCCACCGATGGTAACGTACCGGTTAACGTCTGAACTTACTCTGATTGCTCATTTTAGCCAGAAACATAAGAAAGTGTTATTCGGATAATCCATTTACTAATTGGGTTCTCACCATTCCCAACTCACTGTTAGTGTGGAAAATCTTACTCTTCTTTCTCGTCGTTTTTATCTTGTGACACTTATATTAGCATCTTTTTAAAAAAAGTAAATAATAAAATTTGAATTTTATTAATTTTGGCATAATTTCTTAGAACCCCTTTAATGTAAGAAAACGTGATTATTTAAGTTAAAAAATTAGTTCATAGAGTCGAGAATTTCGGTCTGGGTAAGGATAATTGGCATTGAATTGCTCTGGTGTGACTTGCTTAAAACCGTGCTTTTCATAAAAGTAATGTGATCTGGTTTCGCCTTCTGGGGTATCTAAGACTAATCTTTTGAAGTTGTTAGCTTGGGCGAAGTTAAGTAATTCCTGATACAACTTTGCGCCTAGGCGATTTGGTTGCCCACGAAATTTTGGATAAGTGAAGAATTTTTTGAGCACGGCTGTCTGATTTCCAATTGGCAATAAGGCGATGGAACCTACCACTTGATTTTCTTCTAATGCAATCCAGAAATTTCCACCTTTGGATTGATAATAAGAGCTGATTTGGAAAATATCATCTTGTTCAGCCATTTTAATATTTAATTTGGCTTCGATGTTTTGACAATAATTAATTAAGTCGACTAATTGAGCTAGGTGATGGGGATTATTTTGATAAGGAACTATTTGCATATGAAAGCCTCATTTCTTAAACGTTGATTTCATTGTAACTGGCAATTCCATATATGTATAATTGATAGTATGAATAGTAATTATCAAATATATTGATAGATAGGATAAATTTATGGACGTTCGTGAATTAATAACTTTTAAGACGATTTCTGAAACACGTAATTTTTCTAAAGCTGCCGATATTTTGGGTTATACGCAATCAACTGTTTCTATGCAGATTAAAAGCTTAGAACTCGAGTTAGGCGCAAAGCTGTTTGAATATAAAAAACGCCAAGTAAGCATTACTGATGCTGGTTTACAGTTGTTGCCTATGGTCGAAAAAACGTTAGAAAGCTTTTCAGATATTAAAAAATGGAATCAAACTGAAACTTCAGGAATCTTGAAGATTGCCGCTCCAGAATCCTTGACGATTTCGGTGATAGCTCCGAAACTACAACAATTTCAAAAACTTTATCCTCAGGTACAACTTGAGCTTCAGAATGCGACTTGTTTACATAATGAAGAAGTTTTGTTGCGTGGCGATGTCGATATAGCTTTTATGATGTGGCCTAGTAAACCCAGTAAGAGGTTGATAGATCATGATTTGGGTGAACAAAAAATGGTCTTAGTTAGCTCACAAAAGCAAACTTTTCAACAATTGTTAAATGATAGTCAGGCTACCTTTGTGATTAATGAACCTGAATGTAGCTATCGTAATCAGTTTGAAACTTCTGTTTGGCAGCAACATCAGCGACAATTCAGAACAATCAGTTTGCCAAGTATTGCTACAATTAAGTCAGTGGTGATTGGTGGGTTAGGATTTAGTTATTTGCCATGGGAAATGGTTAAAATGGAAGTTGAGAATGATCAATTGTTTGTTATTAAAACGGATATTATTAATCACGTTCATGGACACTTATTGACCCGCAACTATAAAACTAAATCCAATCTGATTTCTGATTTTGTTAAGGTATTTAAATAAGTTTTGAAGTATATACAGATATTAGATTATCAACTAGCACCATGCGTACTATAATTGAGAATAAATATGTTTATAAGTCTTCTAATGGTGTTGTTATGAAAAATTTGAACCGTAAGTCGAAAGTATTAATAATTTTATTAGGGTATTTGTTTATTGCCGGTATCATGTATTTAACTTTCCAAAGCAAGAGTATTTGGTATGGCGATGATGTTTATTACCAGTTTCAACGTATTCAAGGAATTAGTAAGTCCCTGAAGGAGGGACTGTTGCCGTCGATTTCCACGATTAATTTTGGAGAAATTGGCTACGCAGTCAATATTTTTTATCCGTGGATAACGTTATTACCATTTGGAATTGTTTCATTATTTAACAGCAATCCGATTTCAGCATTTTATACGGCGTTGTTCATTTATTTCTTAGCATCGCTACTGATTAGTCATTATTCGATGTATGAATTTTCAGGCTCACATTTTCAGGCGCTAATTTTTACATTGATTTATGACTTCAGCACCTATCGATTGATTGATTTGTTGAGTCGGGCAGCTTTGGCTGAATATATTGCGACTATCTTTTTACCATTATGTTTTCTAGGATTTTATGAAACATTCTTTAGAAATTATCATAAATGGTATTTGTTTGTACTGGGATTTGGAGCCATTGTTTTAACGCATGTTTTGACGACATTTATGACTATTTTGATTTTCATCGCCTTCTTGTTGTTAAACTTTATGAAGATAAAGCCACTTAAGGAACATGCGATTGCTCTGATAAAAGCTGTTTTTACAACAATACTGATAACTTCAATTTATACCGGTCCATTTATTCTGGAAGAATTATTCCAGAAGTTCCCTAAACCGGATCCACAGATATTGCAAGGATTGGAACTAACCAAGTTTTTGAAAGTAACTATGCAAAGTAATGCCAGTCGTTTTGTGGAAGGAAATCTCTATAACCCAGGCTTGATAGTTTTAGTTATTTTGATAGTCGGAGCGATTTATTTTGTAAAATTTAATAGCTTAAATAAAAAGATTTATTTAATGGGATTAGCATTATTTTTGATTTCTACCAGTCTTTTTCCATGGAGCATATTACAAAATACCCCAATCAGCGTGATTCAATATCCATACCGCTTGCTGATATTTGCCACATTGTTTGCGGCGGTCAGTGGATCACTAATGATAACTGAGTTAGTACGCCAGTGTGACATTAAGATGCAGTGGGGTGTGGCAGCTTTATGTGGGATTTTGATGATGGGGATCTGGCTTAGTTCTTTCAAATCAGCAACGAATCACACCATGATTTCTGACCCACATGGAGTTATTGATACGGCGATGATCAATGAGGACAGGATTCCAGATTCTTATTTGAATCAATATGTTCCCAAAGAGACTTTGAATTATTTATCTTCGGTTACGGAACATCAGATGTACATTAATAATAAAGTTGTAAAAGCAGTTCCACATGATGATCGTGATACTGCAGTTTTGAAAATTAATAAATTGCAAAAAGGTGATGATATTAATTTACCAATAATTCGATATCGTTTGACCAGAGTATCAGTGAATGGTAGACCAGTGCCATTTTGGACTAGTACTCGAGGGACCATTGAATTTAAAGTAAAACAAAGTAGTCGAAGCAATCGGATTGTTGTATCTTACGGGAGTGGTAAGTTGTACGCTGGCTTGATTTGCTTAACGATATTAGGATTTTTGATTATTGCAGGTGATATTTTCTTGCAGAAGCGTTTGAAGTTTATTGAAGAATTGAGTATATAGAATAAGAGTTGATGGAAATCTCTATTTCTATCAACTCTTATTTATTTATTTAATATAGTCATTTTTATGAATATGTTTGTGGATTATTTTCATGATACTGTAGAGATTATTAATTTATTAAGGAAAATTCAAATTATTATATTTGTATTTGAATTATAATAAATGTAATTTTAATGGAATATGATGGTGAAAATATGAACATTAGGGAAACGCTTGAAACTGTCTTAAGGGACTATCCTTTAACTAGTGAGGATAAGAATAATACATCTTTTAAAAATAATAAACTGGTAGCACTACTTTCTAAAGGATTTCCGAAATACTCCAATTATTTTTATAATGATCAAATGTTCGTTTCCAGTGGATCAGCTGGCCGTGGGAGATGGGCAACGATTCCTTGGATTTGTGTTTTTGATGCTGCAATATCTAAATCAGCACAACATGGATTTTATTTAGTTTATTTATTTTCGATAGATACAAACACTGTATATTTGTCCTTAAACCAAGGTTGGACTTTTTTTAGAGAAAAGTATGGTAAAAAAGAGGGTCTGAATAAAATTCAAACAGTTGGTGATTATTTTAGAGATAATTTGGTGTACGACAGGCATGAATATTTATCTAAAATAAATTTGAACTCATCTAGTTATAAAAGTACTGACCTACCTGAGGGATATGAGTACGGAAATATTTTTGCCAAAAAATATTCAATTGATGAGATGCCTAGTAATGTAACTTTAGAAAATGATTTAAAGAAAATGATAGTTATTATTTATCAATTGCAAAGGTGTTTAATTGATGTCAAAAATGTTTAATCCTCAATTAATGTGATTTTGTCAGAGATGAAATTGGAAAATGGATTTGATAATAATAAAATTAGTGAAGAAAATGATTTATCATCAGGAAATATTATTCAAGTTACAGCTCCAAATAAGAACTTAGATGAAAAAGAATTTACTGGTCAGCCCCATAAACAAGATACGGAATTAAAACAGTCAAAAAATAGTAAGCTGGGAAAAATGGGTGAAGATCTTGTTATGAATTATGAAAAGAATCGTCTTTTAAAAGCCGGTTTAAAAGATTTGGCATATAAGGTTAAGCATAGTTCTGAGTCTGAAGGCGATGGTTTAGGGTACGATATAAAATCATATAATTTGGATGGTTCTACGATTTATATCGAAGTTAAGTCAACAACTGGTGGAAAAGAAACGCCCTTCTTTTTAAGTAGTAATGAATTATTAGCATCTAAAAAATATTCTGAAAAATATAGATTGTATCGATTATTTGGGATAGGCTCAGATAATGGAACGAGTTTTTATATAGTTAAGGGGTCCCTGGATGAAAAATTAGATCTAGATCCAGTAAGTTATAGAGGATTACCAAAATAAAAAGAAGCCAATTGGCTTCTTTTTTAATGTATTAATAAAGTAACAAAATTAAATAACAATTTCCCACCATACAAAATAATAATGACACCACAAATTAAATTAATAATCCGTAAAACTTTAGCGTTGAATTTATCTTTAAACTTAGTAACCACGGCATTTAACACGATAAACCAAAGTGCCGAAGCAATCCCAACACCAGCGATGAATACTGGATAACTATAAGCTGGCAAGGTAACTTGGAAAGCCCCAAGCATCATTGAGCCATCGATAATTGCTTGTGGATTGAACCAAATTACGACGAAAGCTGAAGTGATAGTTTTGAAAATTGTCATTTCTGGCGTGGCTTCCGCGCTGATATCCGTCGTTTGTGATCGGAGTAAATTTATCCCCATATAAATTACGATTAAACTACCAATTAACAGAATGACCAACTGTAACCATTCAAATTTTTTCATGACTGCTCCGATGCCAAAGAAGCAAGCGAAGGCTAATGAAACATCGAAAATAATGATAATTAATGTCGTTAAAAACGATTTGCGCCGTGTCTGTGTGAGTGCAGCGTTGATGACGAAAAGATTTGCCAGACCGATTGGAGCATCATACGCAATCCCCATTGTTAATCCCTGTAAAAAGAAGTTCATGATTAGTCCCCTTTACCAACCAAATAATGTGTTATATATTGACTACAATAACGATTATATCGGTGTTATTAAAAGATGTAACCAACCAAAAATAAACTTTCGACCCAACCAAAAGGAGATCATTATGAAACGAGTTCGTCCGATTCAAATTACTTGGAAACCTGATAAAAATAATGACACGCCAGTTTATCGTCAAATCGTGCAATATATTTGTGACAAAGTAGCGAATGGTGAGTGGACAATTGGTTCAAGATTACCTTCACAACGGGCTTTGGCAGAATCATTTGGCGTCAATCGCAGTACTATTTCGACTGCAATTGATGAATTGACTTCCTATGGAATTATTTCTGGCAAATCGGGGGCGGGGACGCAAATTGTCAGTAATACGTGGTCACTGATGTTGCCAACCAAACCAAGTTGGAAAAAATTAATTTCATCTGGATATTTACAAGAAAATAATCGTCGAATGCAACAAATCAATCGACTGGAATTTGCGCCTGATATTATTCGTTTGGGAACAGGAGAACTTGATCCACGACTATTTCCACAAAAAATGTGGACAGAAGTTTTGCAAAAGATGAGTGTCGAAATAACTTCATTAGGATACGCTGAACCGCTGGGAATACTGACTTTACGGGAAGCAATTGTTGAACATATGAAACAATTTGGCATCAATGTTTCAACTAAAAATGTTTTAGTAACGTCCGGTGCTTTGCAAGCGTTGCAATTAATTTCTTCATGTATGTTGGAAGAAGACAGCACCGTATTTACTGAGGCACCAACTTATTTGAAGTCGCTACAAATGTTTCAATCAGCCGGTTTGAATTTAAATGGTATTTCGATGGATCGAGATGGCATGGAATATTGGAAAATTGCCAAGCGGTTGCAACAATCAGAATCATCGATTCTCTATACGATTCCGACTAATCAGAATCCCACGGGAATCACGATGAGTAATGCTCGCCGTCAAGAGTTGATGAATTTTTGTATAAAAAATAGGCTGCCAATCATTGAAGATGGTGCCTATCAAGAGTTATGTTTTGATGATGAATCTGCGTTGCCTTTGAAAGCTATCGATGATAACGGCATGGTCATGTATCTGGGCAGTGCCTCGAAAACTTTGGCACCGGGATTAAGAATCGGTTGGGTGATTGCCTCTGAACCAGTGATTCAACGCCTTGGTGATGCCAAAATGCAGATGGATTATGGTGCTAGCTCACTGTCGCAATTGGTATTTGCAGAATTTTTGCAAAGTGGTAAATATAAGGAATATCTAATTGGTTTGAAGAAGGTTTTGAAGCAACGACGTGACAATGCTTTGAATACTTTGGAAAAATATTTTCATGATATTGCCAGTTGGGATGTACCAATTGGTGGATTTTATATTTGGCTGACATTTAATGATGACGTTGAAGTCGATGATTTATTTGATCGTGCTTTGGACAAGGGAATACTGTTAAATACTGGTGATATTTATGATTTTAAACATAATCGTTCCCTCAGGTTGTCGTTTGCATACCTAACTTGTGAAGAATTTACAGCAGCGATGAGAACCATTCGTAATGGACTCTATTAATAGAAATTAGCAATAATTTGGTGACTATCAAAAATCCTTATTTGTTCTCGCATCATCTTATGAAACAGAACTTACGGACTTTCGATTGGAAGTTTCGAACATTTAAAGGTAAATAGTCCAATTTCCTCAATATGAATGGTATTACGTAGATTTCCAAAACTGATTTTTACAGGATTACTACAATGTCAAAAGGATTTGGCTCTAGACGCCCCCGTATTGTCAGAAGAATTATTGCTGTAAAATGCTATCAAGCTGAGAAGATAGAAGCTTATTTTATTGATGATAAAGCCAAAGAAGTTGAGACTTACAATGCAGTAAATAAATTCTATTCAGATAAAGTAAAATTTAATTATCATTATAAATCAGCTCTTGTGGCTGATAAAAATGAAGCTGATTTGGTTACAACTCGTATAGTTCCCTGGGATGATAATAAAGATATTCGTTTGAATCCTCACAATGGAATTTGTGTAACTAAAATATTCTCTGATGCCTTTGTTCAAGGGTACTTCGAGCTCTCAAATCAAGACCATATGGGTTAGTATCAGGTATATCTTCAGATAATCCAGAAGTTAACAAACACTAAATAAATATAAGAATAAAAAAATATACATGAATAAAGAACATTCTCCTAATAAAAAGTATTAAAAATACCGTCTTGAGCATGTCTTTAAGAAATAATTGCTATTGACGAATCAACACGTCCTTTGTATTATATGTACAACAACTTTTAACTAAGTCCAGTGAGGCTTGGAAAGTAATCAATTAGTAAGGGGAACCTTCTAAATCGAACTTTCTTTGTCTGCTGGCAGAGAAAGTTTTTTTATTGCCATAGTTTTAATTAGCTTAAAAATATTTAATATAAATAATACTTAAATTAAAATAATTTTAATTTAAGTATTGACGATTCACCTCGTTGTTTGTATCATTGGAACAATAACTTTTAATTAGACCCAGTGAGGTCTTGAAGGCGAAAGAAGTACAGAGAGGATTCTCTGAGTTTCGCGTACTGGTGAAAAGTTTTTAAATTTGAATTTTTAATAGGATCCAGAGAGATCCCGAAGGTTCAGTCTATATCAATCGTCTAAGACAAAAACTTTAGGGATGCTGGTAAGTAGGCATCCCTTTTTATGTACAAATTTTTATCAATTCGGAGGACAAATATGAAAAGATACCTAGTTTTTGAAGATGGAACATACTTTGAAGGTACGGCTTTTGGAAGCGACACAGAAACAATCGGCGAACTTGTTTTTACAACAGGGATGAGCGGATATCAAGAAGCAATTACTGATCAATCCTACAATGGACAAATTATTAACTTTTGTGCACCAATGATCGGTAATTATGGTGTCGCCAAGAAATTTAATGAATCACAAAAGCCTACTATAAAGGGCGTACTAGCCCGAGAAATAAGCGATGTCGTTGGCAATTATCAAAGTGAAATGACAATCGATGAATTCTTGAAACAAGAAAATGTCCCCGGTATCCGACGAATTGATACACGTGCAATAACTTTAAAGATTAGAAAAGCTGGCTCATTAAAAGCCGCAATCGTAGACGATTTAAACTCAGGTTTATTAGACCAAATCAGTACTTGGAAATTAGACGATGAACAATTACAAAAAAGTATCAACCCCACACCAGCTACGTTTGAAGGTAGCGGCAAACATGTCGTACTACTAGATTTCGGATATAAAGAAAGTATCGTGTCTGAACTAACTAAAAGATGTTTGCAAGTAACAGTTGTACCAGGCAATACATCATTAGAAGAAATTGAAAACTTAAATCCCGACGGTATTATGTTGAGCAATGGACCTGGAGATCCAACTAGACACATGGATGTTTTACCAACGATTGTTGAATTGGAAAAACGTTATCCACTGTTTGGAATTTGCATGGGTCATCAATTATTATGCCTAGCTAATGGTGCCAAAACTTTTAAGATGAAGTTTGGTCATCGTGGGTTCAATCACCCGGTCAAAGACCTTGCTAGCGGCAGAATTTATTTCACATCACAAAATCACGGTTATGCTGTTGATGAAAAATCAGTTAATGGAACAGACTTGAAAGTTACCCAAGTTGAATTGAATGACCAGACAGTCGAAGGAGTTGAGCATACTAAATACAACGCCTTTTCAGTTCAGTTCCATCCGGATGCTAAGCCAGGTCCACACGATGCTGATTTCTTATTTAACAAATTCTGGGACATGATTAACAAATAGTTGGAGGGGAATAAATTGCCAAAAAGAACAGACCTTAAAAAAATTATGATTATCGGTTCCGGTCCAATTATTATTGGTCAGGCTGCCGAATTTGATTATTCAGGAACACAAGCTTGTCTAGCTTTGAAAGAAGAAGGTTATGAGACGGTTTTAATCAACTCTAACCCAGCAACAATTATGACTGACAAGCACATTGCCGATAAAGTGTATATTGAACCAATCACACTAGAATTCGTTGAGAAAGTTTTGGTAAAGGAACATCCTGATGCCATTATTCCAACTTTAGGTGGTCAAACAGGTTTAAATATGGCTGTGCAGTTGCAAGAAGCCGGTATCCTAGACCAATTGGATATTGAAATTATCGGAACTAAATTAAATACAATTAACGAAGCTGAGGATCGTGAAGAATTTAAGGAATTGATGAACAAATTACATGAACCAGTTCCTGCTTCACAGTCAACTCATACTTACAAATCCGCTAAGAAATTTGTTGACGATATCGGCTTTCCAGTTATCATCCGTCCTGCCTTTACCATGGGTGGAACTGGTGGTGGTGTAGCTCACGATTATGTTGAACTAGAAGAAATTGTTGAACGTGGTCTAAAGGCTTCACCATCGACAGAAGTATTGATTGAACAAAGTATTGCCGGCTATAAAGAAATTGAATTTGAAGTTATGCGTGATAGTGCCGATAATGCTTTGGCTGTTTGTCACATGGAAAATGTTGATCCCGTTGGTATTCACACCGGAGATTCAATTGTTATCTCTCCGATTCAAACGTTAACTGATACTGAAATTCAAAAATTACGTGATGTTTCCTTAAAAATTATTCGAGCTTTGAAAATTGAAGGTGGCTGTAATGTGCAACTTGCCATCGATACTAAAACAAGCAATTACTTTATTATTGAAGTAAATCCTCGTGTTAGTCGTTCTTCAGCTTTGGCATCAAAGGCAACTGGTTATCCGATTGCTAAGATTGCTGCCAAAATTGCGGTCGGTTTGACGCTGGATGAAATTATCAACCCAATTACTGGAAAAACTTTTGCACAATTCGAGCCCGCTTTGGACTATGTTGTCTGCAAGATTCCTCGTTGGCCATTCGATAAGTTTTCTAAGGCTGACCGGACTATCGGTACTCAAATGAAGGCAACTGGTGAAGTAATGGCTTTAGGTAGAAATATCGAAGAAGCCTTGCAAAAAGCTGTTCGTTCACTGGAAATTGATCAAGAAGATTTAATTATGAATTCATTAGCTGACAAATCGATTGAGGATTTGGAAAAATATGTTCAAACTCCAACTGATGACCGCCTGTTCTATATCGCCGAGCTCTTGAGACGTGATGTTTCTTATGAGACTATCAAGGACCTAACAGCAATCAATCCTTTCTTCCTTGCCAAAATTAAAAATATCATCAACTACGAAAAAGTTTTGACTAATGGAACTTTGGATAAAGATATTGTTTTAGAAGCTAAGAAATTAGGCTATTCTGATAAAACTATCGCTCGTTTGAATGATTTGGATGAAGATATCATTCGTCACTTTAGAATTCAGAGTGAAATTTTACCAACTTATAAGACTGTTGATACATGTGCTGGTGAATTTGAAGCGGCAGCCCCTTACTTCTACAGTACTTATGAAACTGAGAATGAATCGGCAAAAATGTCTAACAAATCAGTATTGATTCTTGGTTCTGGTCCAATCAGAATTGGTCAAGGGATTGAATTCGATTATTCAACCGTTCACTGTGTCAGAGCTGTGCAACAAATGGGTTATAAGGCCATCGTTATCAATAACAACCCTGAAACTGTTTCAACTGACTACTCAGTCGCTGATAAATTGTACTTTGAACCTTTGACATTGGAAGATGTTTTGAATGTCTGCGATTTGGAACAACCTGTCGGTGCCATCGTCCAATTCGGTGGTCAAACTTCTGTCAACTTGGCAGAACCTTTGAAAGAAAATGGAATCAAGATTTTAGGTACCCAAGTTGAAGATATCAACCGTGCCGAAGATCGTGACCTCTTTGACCAAATTATTAAGAAGTTAAATATTCCACAACCAGCTGGTGGTACTGCTACATCCCAAGAGGGTGCGCTTGAAGTTGCTCATAAGATTGGTTATCCAGTTTTGATTCGTCCAAGTTATGTTCTTGGTGGTCGTGCTATGGAAATTGTCAGATCTGACGAAGAACTCGACAAATATATGCACGAAGCAGTTCATGTTTCCAATGATCATCCAGTTTTAATTGATACATATTTGACTGGACGTGAATGTGAAATTGATGCCTTGAGTGATGGTAAGAATGTTTTACTACCCGGTATCATTGAACATATCGAAAGATCTGGTGTGCACTCTGGTGATTCAATGGCCGTTTATCCTCCTCAAAACATTCCGGATGAAGTTCAAGCTCAAATTGTTAAATACACTAAGTTGTTGGCTAAGGAATTGAAGTGTGTCGGTATCATGAATGTTCAATTTGTTATTCATGATAACCAAGCTTATGTGATTGAAGTTAACCCTCGTGCCAGTCGGACCGTGCCTTTCTTGAGTAAGGTAACAAGTATTCAAATGGCAAGAATTGCTACGAAGTTAATTCTGGGAGCTGACTTTAATACACTAGGTTTGGAACCAGGCTTGGAACCGGAATCTCGTTTAATTCATGTTAAAGCACCAACATTCTCCTTCAATAAATTAAACAATGTTGATAGTGCTTTAGGACCTGAGATGAAGTCAACTGGTGAGGTTATGGGCTCTGGACTCGACTATACTGAAGCTTTGTACAAAGCCTTTGAAGCTACTAATGAACATATTAAAGATGCTGGTAATGTCTTGATAACTGTCAACGATAACGACAAGCAAGAAGCTAGTTCATTAGCTCATCGTTTCCATGATGTTGGATTCCAAATCTTGGCAACTAAAGGAACTGCTGCATATCTCAATAAAGAGGGTATTAAAGCCAAAGTTGTTCCTGAAGTCGGTCAAGCCAAAGAAGATATTGTTTATTACTTGAGTCACAATAAGATTCAGTTATTGATCAATACCTTGGGCGAGAGTAGAAGTCACCATTCTGACGGTTATATTATTCGTCAAAATGCGGTCTTGAACTCGGTGCCACTTTATACATCACTTGATACTGCTAATGCGATTTTGAAAGTATTAGAGAAACGTTTTATCAGTGTTAATGCATTATAGAGACAAAAATAGCATCCCGTGCGTGGGATGCTATTTTTGTTGCTTACTTGTTTATTAATTCAATTTCACTCTTACCGTCACCAAGCTTTTTGACTAGTAATTGTTGACCAATACTTTGTTTCATTGATTCAATGTGGCTGATAACACCAACCATTCGGTTTTTACCGATATCTTCGAGGGCATTCATTGCTTCGCTGAGCGTTTCATCATCGAGTGAGCCGAAACCTTCATCAACGAATAGGGCATCAATTTGCACACCATTAGCCGAAGATTGAACGACTTCACTTAGTGATAGAGCAATGGAAAGAGCGGCGATAAATGTTTCACCACCAGAGAGGGTATCAGATGATCTAATAGCGTTAGTTTCTCGATCGTATACATTGATATCCAATCCGTGATCACGTTGTTTATCGGCAGCTTTTTCGGAAATAACAAAGTAATAACGGTTGTGGGATAGTCGATTGAGGAATGTTTCATTGGCGTAGGACAGAATTCTCTGAAGATAGTTTTGAACGACGTAAGTTTCTAGTTTCAACTTGCTGTCATTACCATCTTTACCATTAACAACATTGTAGAGGCTTGTGATTGCAGCTAGTTCTTTAGCAAAGCTCCCCTGTTGTTTCATGATTTCTGTCACTTTGTCGAAACTCTTTTGTGCGTTGGCGAAGTCTGATTTGGCAGTTGCAGCCTGAGAAATGGCGGCTTTACGCTGAATTTGGACTTCATCGAGGGCTTCTTTCAATTTATCCGTATCAGGTTTTTCTAATCCTTCGATGGCCCTTTTGAGTTTGTTAATACTATTTGTTAGCATTTCTTTTTCTTTATTGTAACTGACAATAGTATTTTGTAATTCAGTTAGCTGATTTTGGTTTAACTCGTGAATCCACTTATCCAAAGTATCGTAATCATTGGTTTTAGCTGATTCAGAAGTTAAAGCCTGATCTAATTCTGTAGATAAGCTCTTGAGTGTGGCGTTTTGTTTTGTTAAACGATCTTTGATGTCGTTTAAGTGAGTTTGGTTATTACTGAAGTCCTTTTCAGCATCGTTCAATGATTCTTGGGCATGTTTCAAATTAGTTTGGAACTCGGTGTAATCATGTTTTAGCTGAGCTTGTTGTTGAAGTAGCTCGGAGCTGGATATATCAGGGTTATCCAGTGCCTGTACCTTAGATTCCAAATCTTTAGTGTGAGTTTGCTGTTGTGCTAATAGACGTTCTACTCTAGCATTAGCCGCTGACAAATCACTTTGGATATCTTGTTGCTGTTGTTCCAAAGTTTGAATTTCTTGTTTTAACTTTTGAGCAGCTTTTAGTTCTTTGTTTATTTCATCAAGTTTAATTTGGAATTGGTCACGAATCTTTTCCATATCAAACTCAGCTGGTAAGTCGATACTTACTGTTTCAAGTAATTCATTATACTTAGATGAAAGATTTCTTAGTGCCTCGACTGATTCAAGTTGTTTTTGACTGAACTCGGCAGATAGGTCATCTAGCGTTTGATTGATTTCTTTAACGGCGTTGTCAGCTGCGGCATAGGCTTTTTGGGAGTTATCAACTTCATCCATAGACTTTCGTAGTCCAGCCTCATCAGCAGTAACTGCATGTTCAGCATAAGGGTGGTCGGTTGATCCACAGACAGCACAAGGTTGACCATCTTCAAGTTCTTGACGTAATTGGGCAATCATTAATGTCTGTCTAGTCTTAATCTTTTCTTGATAGACTTCCTTAGCTTTAACAAGTGTCGATTTTTTAGTCTCAGCTTCAGAAGTTAATTTCTTGAGTCGTTCTTGAAGCCGTTGAGCTTCAGCAATAGTTGTGTCACGTTTGTTAGCTAAAGGAGTTAGTGTGTCGCTGATATTGTTTTTCTCGTTATTTAATTTATCCTTTTGGTCATTTAAGGACTCTGAATCAGTAGCATTTTTTTTCTTGGTTTCAATTTCCTGCTTAATTTTTTCAACAGCCTCAGTTTGCGAGGTTAGGTTAAGTTGGGCTTGTTCCAATTGAGGTTTCAGTTGAGCTAGTGCCTGTTTGATATTCTCAATATCTTGAACCTTGGCGATAGCGACACTTAGTTTTTGAGCCTGTTCGTTTTTGCTATCAAATTCTTTGGTTTGAGAATTGAGCTTAGTAAATGATTCTTTAGATTGATCCAGTTCATTTTGAGAGGCTGTTAATTTTTGAGTGAAACTTTGCTCATCTTTAGCAGTCTCTTTTTGTTCAATCGTAATTTTATCAAGGTCACGAACAGTCTCACGGAGTGGTTGAGCCCAGGTTAATTCGTCAATGTGAGTCTGCTTTAGCTTGATATCTTTAGCTTGATCGGTAATTTTAGTTTTATATTCCTGTTCAGATTCAGCTAAACTTTCAAAGTTGTTTTTGATGGTTTCGGCTGCACGGTATTTATTGTCGGCAGTTTCATATTCGGCATCAATTTTCTTTTCGGCTGCTTGAGCAGTAACCAATGTGGCTTGACGTTGGTCTAAGTATTCTTTCAAGACAACGGTCAATTGGTCATTGGTAGTTTTAGATAATTCCGTCTGTTCTTCATCAGACCAAACAGGAGATTCAGTTTGCGACTTTAACTCGTTGTTAAAATCAGTTGATTTAGTGTTAGCTGCATCAAAATGATCCTTCAGTTTAGATGTGAAGTCAGTGAATAATTGGGTACCAAAGATTTTCTTGAGGATTTTTTCTTTGTCATTGGTGTTAGATTTTAAAAATTCTGAGAAATCATTTTGAGGGAGTAGAATAATCTTCTTAAATTGATCAGCGTTTAAGTTGAGAATTTCAGTAATAGAAATGCCGACATCAGCTGGTTTAGATGCGATACTTTCAACTTCAATACCACCAACATCTTCAACAACTGATAAGTTAGCTGTAGGATTTCTAGTAGTGTTACCAGTACCACGCTCTTTGGCTAGTACTTGGAGTGGCGTACGTTCGATTTTATAAATCTTGCCACTTTGTTCAAAGTAAAAAATGACTTTTGTAATATCTTTAGGACCAGCGAATTGACTGCGCATCTCTCGGGCATCACGGTCACTAGTAGTGGTGTTGAAGAGAGCATAGGTCATAGCATCAAAAATAGTTGATTTTCCAGCACCGGTATCACCACCAATTAAGAATATTGGCGATTCATCAAGCTTACGAAAGTCGATAACAGAGTGTGCATGGGGTCCAAAATTATTGATTTCTAAGTAAATTGGTTTCATTTGTGCTCTCTTTCCACTTCATTGAAGATAGTTTCAACGATGTTCTTTTGTTTAGTTGATAAGTCCTTACCGGTGATTGTTTGGAAAAATTTATCTACAGTTTCTTCAGGGCTAATTTCATTGATGTTAACTGCAACATGTTGCAAGTCATTTTTGTCTTGATTGACTTGATAATCCAATTCGACAATTGTTCCATAGCGCTTTTGCAATTCAGCACGGATATTAGTCTGAATGTGTTCACTACGGTCAAAATCTTTAATAGTTATCGCAAACCAGTCCTTATTAACTGGTTGTTGTTTGTAAAAGTCAGCATCGCAGAGCGTTTCCCAGTTTTCTTCGAGGACAATCAAATCCGTTTTGGGTGTTAAAGGTTTGAATTCGCGGGTAATTCCCGAATCATCAATGGTAACGATATCGACACCTTTAGCTTTATTTTTGAGACGTGCTTCCTTGATATTGAACTTAACTGGACTACCAGAATAACGGATAGTCTCACTTGGAGAGGCGAAACGTGTATGAATATGGCCAAGCATTACATAGTCGAAAGCTTGAAATTGATCAGCCGTTAATGTGGCTAAACCACCGACTTTAGACGTAGTTTCACTAGTAAGGTCAATTTCTTCATCCTTATGAGGGGTGACAGCAAAGTGAGTTATTAAGATATGTTTCTTATTTTTGTCGAATAATTTCACCATATCGCTGATGACTAGATTCATAGCATCACTGATTGTTGTAATATTTTTAACTTCTTCTTCGGGAAGTCCTTGTTCTTTGTAGTAAACACGGGCATCGATTGGATCAAAAAATGGCAATAGAAAAATTTGAGCTTCGTCAGTCTCAACTGGTGTAAAGGCTTCTTTTAGAAGGGTATTCAGATAAAAATTAGTATGCTCCATCCATTCACGACCATAGTTAAGTCGTTTGGCACTATCGTGATTACCAGAAATAGCATAAATAGGGATGTCGTTTTCCAAATTTATTTCACGAAGCATTTTATCTAAGGCAGTTACGGCCTCAGGATTAGGGATGGCACGGTCATAAATATCACCCGCAATGACAACACCATCGACGTGTTCATCTTTAGCAATTTGTAATATCTGCTTAAAGGCATGTTTTTGTTCGTCCAAAAGAGACAGTGCATTTAATGTTCGACCAATATGCCAGTCAGCTGTATGTAAAAGTTTCATCGGCAATTCCTCCATTGAGTTCATTGTATCAAAGTTATCTTTCTACAAGGAAAAGTATATCATCTTCTAAGAACGTATGTTCGCTGAAATATCAAAAAAAGACGATAAATTAATTATCGTCTTCAAAAGTATTAATCGTTTAAATTGTAACGAAGCTTCATGTTCTCAGAACCCATTGTTACCATGTTTCCGAGCAATTTAGTTTGTAATTCAAAAGCAGTTGTAGCCAATTTTTCGTTAGCTGATTCCAGATACTTTTCAACATTTTTGGCATCTTTAATATCGGTATCAGTATCGTTTTGGATTTTACGATAAGCACTCATAGCATCGAGTTCGTAATCGTTTCGCATGTCAACGTAGAAGTCATAATCAGTATCACCAAGTAAAGCTGTTGTACAACTCAACCAGTACATGTTATTAAGGTCGAATTTGCCAGTAGCATTTTTGTATGGTGCAGGTGTGTCGTTAACGTTAGCGTAAAAAGGAACAACTGTGTTAAATGTGTTGGCACCGTAAGCTAACCAGTGGATACCAGCAATTTCAGCAGGAACATTATTTCTAATTTGGAGAATGTGAACGTTGTGGTTTCTGTTGATTCCGATTGGACGGAAGAGTTTCTTTTCGGCATCAGTACCATGTCCGTAAACATCATACTTAGTATTTTCGAAATGAGAACTCAAGACGAATTTTACATCTTCAATAGAAATTTTACGGTTGGCGTGGCAGATAAATGGTAAATCTTGGTCCATTGGATCATCTGGTGTATCGTCAGGACTGAAGAATCTTTGACCATACCAAGTACGTGGGTTGTTGTAGACAGTATCTTTGATAGATGAGCTACCAAAAATATGTCTCAAATTATATTTGTCAAAATCAGGATTCAAATTATTATTATCAATCATTTCCTTCAAATCGTCTGAACAAATTGTGTCATCAGAATCGAAGTCGAAATCGTCGATATTCATACGGTTAGGAGCGACAACATAGGCATCGTCAGGAATGCGAACGGCAGCAAAGTGGTGTCCACCGATAGTTTCAAGCCACCAAACTTCTTCTTTGTCAGCAAATGAGATACCGTTTGGTTCGTAAGTACCATATTTTTCTAACAATGAACCAAGACGTTTAACACCTTCACGGGCACTGTTGGCGTATGGAAGAACTACGGTAACAAGGTCTTCCTCACCAAGTCCACCTTCAACGAATGGATCTAGTCCTAAGACACGTGAATTAGTAGTAATTGTTTCAGTTGCTGACATAGCAACGTTTTTACTATTAATACCGGCGGCTGGCCAGATGCCATTTGTCAAAATTGAGTTAGGCATTGATGTGTAACGGAGTGGGTTGTCAGGAAGATCAACGTTAACTTTACTAATAACTGAAGTGTAAGTTTTTGGTTGGTCCTCAGGGTTTACAACTACAAAACGTTGAGGATCTAGTGCTTCGTGACCATCATCGTTTCGAGAAATAATTGTTGAGCCATCGATTGAAGCCTTTTTACCGACTAAAATTGATGTACATGAACCTTTAATGCGTTTTTCCATTATATAATTAGCTCCCTTTTATGGTTTCTATTGTTTAATTATAACTTTTCTAATATGGTTAGACAAATTGGTGATTGATGTACTGTCCGTTTCCATAGCTGATAAATACTCTCAGCTCTTCCAACTAATCTATCTTTGGGATTAGAATATTTTTGAATTATGCTTTCTTACTGGTTTGTTTGAAACTCAGTGATAAATTGTGATGTATAGCAAATATGACGATTTTCTTGTTCTTTTAGAACTGGAGGATCGTCTTTTTGATAGTATACTTATAAAAGCAAAGTGATAATTGTTAATTTCTGTTCAATTATAAATAAGCAGCTTGATTAAAACTGGAGGTACACATGGCAGCAAGTAAATCAGAAGATAATTTGGTTGATTTAACTCAATCAGTTCATAAACAAATGAATAAATATAAAGTTCAACAAATTAAAGCAGTTCTAGAATTGTTGGATGAAGGTAATACTGTGCCGTTTATTGCTCGTTATCGTAAGGAGCGGACTGGGACTTTGGATGAAGTTGCCATTCGTGATATTGAAGACGAAGCACATCGATTAATGAAGTTAAATCAACGCCGTGAAGATGTCATTAATTTGATTCAAGAACAGGGCAAGTTAACGCCTACATTAAAAAAGCAGCTTGAAGAAGCAACGGTATTACAACAAGTGGAAGACTTATATCTTCCATATAAACAAAAGAAGCAGACCAAAGCTAGTATTGCTCGAGAAGCTGGGCTAGAACCATTAGCAAATTGGCTATTAAGTTTTCCATCAGGCGGTTTAAATAACAAAGCGAGTTCCTTTATTAATGCTAGTAAGGATTTACCTGATTTAGAGGCAGTCTGGGACGGAGTTAACGAGATTTTAGCCGAAAAATTCAGTGAAAAAGCTAGTTTTCGTGAATGGATACGTGGATATACTTGGCAAAATGGTGAACTGACTAGCAAGATTAAACGTGGTGCTAAGGAAAAGGATGAAGGACAAACCTACGAAACATATTACGACTTCCAACAATCGTTGAAACAAATCCCACCATACCGAACTTTAGCTATTAATCGTGGAGAACGTGAAAAAATATTGACCGTTGGTATTTCTATCGATACTGATAAAATCTTGAACTTTGGGAATTCTCGAATAATTGGTCGTCATCAGGGACCAGCTGTCGAAAAAGTCCAGGATTCCTTTGCGGATGCATACAAACGATTTTTGGGACCAGCTATTGCCAGGGAACTTCGTCGCAAGCTATCTGACCAAGCAAATGAACATGCCATTAAAGTCTTTGGAAATAATTTATATCATCTTTTGATGGCATCACCACTGAAAGGCAAAGTTGTTATGGGCTTTGATCCGGCTTATAGAACTGGCTGTAAGTTGGCAATCGTTGATGCTAATGGACGATTTTTGACCAAACAAGTGATTTATCCTCACAAGCCAGCGAATAAAGAAAAACGGGATGCGGCTAAAACTGAATTTAAGAAGTTGCTGGAAGATTATCAAGTTGAAATGATTGCCATTGGGAACGGAACTGCCAGCCGTGAATCAGAAGAATTTGTTAGTGAGATTCTAAAGACTTTAAAACGTCCGGTTTACTACGTAATTGTTAATGAAGCAGGTGCTTCAGTTTATTCAGCAAGTGCAAATGCCCGTGCAGAGTTTGGAAATCTGCATGTTGAAGAACGTTCGGCAATTAGTATCGGTCGTCGATTACAAGATCCATTGGCGGAATTGATAAAGGTTGATCCTAAAGCAATCGGTGTAGGGCAATATCAACATGATGTTCCGGAAAAGGATTTGGATGAACAATTGGACCGAGTTGTAGAAACGGCCGTGAATCAAGTTGGAGTTAACGTTAATACAGCAAGTCCAGAATTATTGACTCATATTTCTGGATTGACTTCGACTACCGCAAAAAATATCGTCAAGTTTCGTAATGAAAATGGAGCCTTTAATAAACGTGAATCTTTGAAAAAAGTTCCCCGTTTGGGACCTAAAGCTTATCAGCAATCAGTTGGATTTCTAAGAATTATTTCTGGGGATGATCCGCTGGACAATACCGATATTCATCCGGAAAGTTATGCTGCTACACGAAATTTGTTAAAAGAAATTGGGATGTCTACCGAATCGGTGGGTACGCCTGAACTTCAACAAGAATTAGTGAAGTTAAATAAGCACGAATGGGCTCAAAAACTGGATATTGGTGAGGAAACTCTAACTGATATTATCGATGGATTGAGTAAGCCAGGTAGAGACTTGCGTGACAATATGCCAGCACCATTGCTTCGACAAGATGTTTTAACTATGGCTGATCTTAAACCAGGAATGGAACTTCAAGGTACAGTTAGAAATGTGATTGATTTTGGTGTATTCGTTGATATTGGTGTTAAACAAGACGGATTAGTCCATATTTCACAGTTAGCTGACAGATTTGTTAGTGATCCTAGTACGGTGGTAACAATAGGTGATATTGTGACTGTTTGGGTACTAAGTGTTGATGAAACTCGTAATCGTATTCAATTGACGATGCGTAAAAATAAGGTTACTGCATAAATTTATTCATAAGAAAGGCCCTGAACTTGGAAATAAATCCAAGCTCAGGGCCTTTTGTCATACTTTATTTAGGTAAATCGATTTTGGCATCTTTAATGGCTGACAAATATGTTTTTAACAAGACATTCTTAGCTTCAAATTGAGCACCTGGCTTAGTGTAGGCGGCAACTTGAATGGTCAATGTACCATCATTTTGATTGGCAAAACCAATAATTGCGGGACGTTTGGTGATTTTCAACTCATTTAAGTCCAAATTCTGATTAATATCTTCAATAATCTTCGTAATTTCGTTAAAAGGAGAGTCATTGAAGATTGGAATTTCCATTAGAGCCTGCATATTGTTCCGTGATTTATTGCTGACAACAGTGATATTACGGTTGGGGATGTAGTTAAGAGTTCCGTCGATACTTTGAATTTGGGTAGTTCGAATACCAACATATGTAACGCGGCCTTCAATACTGTTGATTTTAATCGTGTCGCCAACGCTGATTTGTTGTTCCAATAAGATGAAAAATCCATTGACCATATCAGAAACGAACCCTTGCGCACCAAGTCCAATTGCCAAACTGAAGATCCCAGCACCAGCAATCAATGTTCCGACAGGGATGCCAATGGCTGAGAGAATGGCGTAAATCCAGAAGAATATCAGGATATACTTGAAAATATTAAGTACTAACGTGTAAATTGTGTCGAGTTTCTTAGGCGAAATGGATGCTTTAGTGCCACGTAATCCAGTTTTAAAGATATGACGAATAATTTTTTTGCCAATCCAATTTATTAATAATAGGACAATTGTTAATAAAATTAATTGAAATAAAACGCCGGTAATATGTTGCAAGACTGATTCCCAATCGACTTTGAGAAACATATTTTTAATTAGAGAATTGAAGTTAAGGGATGATTTCAAGATGATTGTTCCTTTCAAAAGAAGCTGTAAATATAGTATAGCAAAAAGAAAAAGCCAGAGAATGGATGATTCCCTGACTTTTCCAACTATTTCATATAACTTCCCGGTACGAAATCTTCAACGGCCACATATAGACGGTCGGATAAATCTTTATAAAGTTCGTGTTCACCTGTTAATAAGGTGAAATTCAAATTGTCGCATGATTCAATCAATTTGATGGCAGCAGCAATTTTTAAATCATCATGTGAGTAATCAATGTCACTGTTACCAATGATGGTAATGTCTAAAGTAGGTCTATCTTGACCCAAAGTATATTCTTGAATGTTTTCTTTTATTAACATGTTTTCTCCCTCAAAATCCTCTGGAGCAATAAAATACAACATTTTTCAAGAGATAACAATACTATTGTACGGATTGTAAACTCAGATAAGTCGGATATATTGACGGTAAATGATGATGAAGTGAATACAGATGGAAAAGGCCTGTGTATCAAGAAATATCGTTATTGTTGTATTAGCTTTAGGCATTGGATGTTTTGTATTGTTCAAAATGATCGGTGCAACTGAATTTTACACTAACCATTTTTCTTAGTACCATTTGGCTATTTATTTATCTTAATAGGATTCGTCAGTGATCTAATTCACTGGTATCAGTGCAAATTTGCCAAATAAATTATCCAAATTATTTTAAAATAGGTGTATCTTAGAGAAAAAGCAAAGTAAAGAAGGTTAATTAATGGCACTAATTTATATGAGAAAAGCCGAGACTTCCGATATTGATGCAATTATGGAAGTGATTGACGAAGCTAAAGCACTTTTAAAAGCTGACGGCAGTACACAATGGCAAGACGGTCATCCAGATAGAGAAATGTTACTCGGTGATATTGCCAATGGATTTGCCAGAGTTTTAATCGTGGATGGGGATGTTGCCGGAACTGCTACTTTGGTGACAACTGACGACCCTAACTACAGCAAAATTGAGGGAGCTTGGCAAGATACAACCAATCAGTATGCTACGATTCATCGAATTGCTATTTCTGCTAAATATCGTGGTATGAAGTTGAGCAAATTCTTCTTCTCTAATTTAATCAGTGATACATATGCCCAAGGTATTCGACACATGCGAATCGATACACATAAACTCAATAAACGCATGCAACATTTAGCTGGAGAATTTGGTTTTGAATATACCGGAATTATTTATGTTCCAGATGCAGTCGATGGTAAACGTTTGGCTTATGAATTAAGTATGGTAAAGTAGTTTAACGTTAATTGTACATATAGAAGGGAAACTAAAAAATGACATACCCACAATTAGATTTAGAAAACGCTACTGGTAGTGTAGCAACAATCAATACTAATCATGGAACGATTAAGATTCAATTGTTTGATGAACTAGTACCTAAGACAGTTAAGAACTTTGTTGAATTGGCTAAGAAAGGTTATTACAACGGAATCATCTTCCATCGTGTAATCCCTGACTTCATGATTCAAGGTGGAGATCCAACTGGTACTGGTATGGCTGGCGAAAGTATTTATGGCGATAGCTTTGAAGATGAGTTCACTGATCAATTGTTCAATTTGGACGGTGCATTATCAATGGCTAATGCTGGCCCTAACACTAATGGTAGTCAATTTTTCATTGTATCTAACCAAAATATGCCTAAACGTATGATTAAGGAAATGGCCGGAGCCGGTTATCCTCAAGAAATCGTTGCAGCTTATAAGAATGGTGGAACTCCATGGTTGGATCACAGACACACTGTCTTTGGCCAAGTAATTGATGGAATGGACGTTGTCCGTGAAATAGCCCGTGCTAAACGTGATGGTAATGATAAGCCTAAAGAAGATATTGTTATGGAAAGTGTTGAAATCACAGATTAAGTATATAGAGACTAGACAAGAGGGATGTTAACCTTAATCTAGTCTTTTTTGTTGCCTAAATTCTGATCAAACTTGTACAATTCGGACTTCCATTGTTGAAAAAACGTGATATAGTATTAGTCAATAAAGTTGAACCAGATATTTATAAGTGATTTGTTTTTAGCTACTTAATAGGAAGAAACTTGTTTATGATTCAATTGTGTAAAATAAATTGAAAAAAATCATAAAAAGTACTTGCATCGGTTTATCTTTAACGGTAATATATATCTTGTTGTTGCGACAGATGACAACGGCGTCAACGGATTCAAGCTTAATTGCTTTTCCAAACGTCATTAATTATTTTAAAAAAGTTCTTGACTTGGTCTTGTAACTTCGATATGATAATTAAGTTGTCTGTTAGATGACTCCTAACAATTTATCATTTGTTTGATAGATTGTTAGAAAAATTATTTTAAAAAGTTCTTGACATTCATTTGTTGGCTTGATAAAATAATTAAGTCGCTGATGAGCGTAAGCGCTTAATCAGCTGGTAGACCTTTGAAAACTGAACAAAGTTTTAACACTAAAATTGTGTAGGCCAACATTTATTTGTTGGATTTACAACGAAG